>NZ_CP118157.1:606123-909185 GCF_032878875.1 Microbacterium sp. AB
CAGGTCGATGCCGTACTCGTCGAGCCACTCGTCGTGGTGCGCGCGCAGCTCGCGCACGAGGTCGCTCGTCGCGGGATCGGACGGGCCGGTCTCGGGGACCACCTGCACGATGCCCGTGTCGGCGGTCTCGTTCGGGGCGGCGAGGGCGACCTCCTTGACGCCGTCGATCGCCTCGACCTCCGCCTTCAGGTCCTCCATGAGCTGGAGGGGGTCGTCGGAGGTCACGATGGTGCCCGTGAGGATGAGGGGCCCGTTGAACCCCTCGCCGAAGTACTCGTCGACGAGGTCGTAGCTCTGCCGTGCCTCGCTGTCCGCGGGGAGGGCGCCGGCGTTGGGCAGGGCCAGCGTGAGCTGCCCCGCCGGGATGGCGACGACGCCGAGACCGAGGACGACGGCGACGGTCGTGACGACCGGATGGCGGGTGACGCCGCGCACCCAGCGGGTCGCGAACCCCGGCTTCGGCGCGGCGGGCTCGCCGCCGTCGGACCGCTTCGCCCGCTTCGTCCGGCGGGGCCGGCCGGCCGCGCGGTGCTTCACGAACCCGAGCAGGGCCGGCGTGAGGGTGACGGCGATGAGCACGGCGATCGCGACGGCCGCGGCCGCGGCGATTCCCATCGTCGTGAGGAACGGGATGCCCGCGAAGCCCAGGCCGATGAGCGCGATGAGCACCGTCACGCCGGCGAAGAGCACGGCCGAGCCGGCGGTTCCCGTCGCCCGTGCCGCCGACTCCTCCGGATCGACGCCGTCGCGCACCTGATCCTGATGTCGCGCGGCGATGAACAGGGCGTAGTCGATGCCGACGGCGAGCCCGAGCATGAGCGCGAGCAGCGGCGTCGTCGCCGAGACGGTCGCGAACTGGGTGGCCGCGAGGATCCCCAGCATGGAGACCCCCACGCCGATGAGGGCGACGCCGAGCGGGAGCCCGGCGAGCACGAACGAGCGGAACGTGACGATCAGCACGAGCAGCGCGATGATCACGCCGAGGGCCTCCGTGAGCGTCACCGTGGGAAGCTCCGTGCCGAAGAGATCGCCCCCGAGCGCGATCCGCGAGCCGTCCGGCAGCAGCTCGCCGAGCTCGTGCACGGAGTCGGCGAAGCCGTCCTTGACGTCGTCCTCGATCTCCGTGCTGGTGCCGGAGAACTGCGCCTGGACGATCGCGGCCGTGCCGTCGTCCGAGATCAGGCCGGAGACGAGCTCGCTGTAGGGGGAGGTCGTGGCCTCGACGCCGGGGAAGTCGGCGAGCTCCTCGACCTTCTCCTCGATGGGCTCGCGGTAGGCGTCGTCCTCGACGCTCTCGCCGTCGGCGGCGACGACGATGAACTGCGCCGCCGTGCCCGAGACCTGGGGGAAGGTGCGCTCGAGCTGCTCCAGGCCCTCCTGCGACTCCGTCCCCGGGATGGTGAAGCTGTTGTCGAACCCCTTGCTCAGCCCGAGCGCGCCGCCGGCCGCGATGGCGAGGACGAGCAGCCATGAGCCGAGCACGCGCCACGGGTGACGGTAGGACCAGCGGCCGAGGGAGTACAGCAGAGTGGACACGTGGGGCGCCTCCGATGCGGGCGGACAAGCCTGGCGAATTCGATACAGCGCTGTATCCAGTACGATTGTGTATCGTATCCGCGGATGACGCAACAAGGCTGGGATACCGGTGTGAGGTCCGCGGCCGACGGCGGAGCAGTGAGGAGGCGACGTGACGGACGACCCCCGCGCGAGCACCCGCAGCCGTGAGAACACGCGCGCGCGGCTCCTCGACGCCGCCGCCGAGGTCTTCGCCGAGGTCGGGCTGGGCGAGGCGTCCGTCGAGCGGATCTGCGAGCGGGCGGGGTTCACCCGCGGCGCCTTCTACTCGAACTTCGCCTCGAAGGACGAGATGTTCCTCCAGCTCGCGAAGGTCGTCGCGGGCGACCGCGTCGCCGCCGTGCGCGCCCGGGTGGCCGAGATCGACGCCGGGGCCCAGCTGCACCTGGACCTCGCGAACGCCGCGGCGATCGTCCGCGTGCTCGACGTGATCGACGACGACCGCGTCAGCACCCTCCTCATGCACGAGATCAGCATCCGCGCGATGCGCGACCGCGATCTCGGCACGGCCTACGCGGCCCAGGAGCAGGAGCTGCTCGGCGAGGTCGTGCAGATCATCGACGAGATCGCCGATGCGAAGGGACTCGTGCTGCGCGTGCCGTCGGTCGACGCGGCGCGGATCATCCTCGCCGTCTGGGCCGACGTGTCGGCGCGCGCGGCGATCGCCGGCCTCGACGCCGAGGCGATCGCCGAGCAGCGCAGCGTCGAGGTGGGCCGCGTCGTGCAGCTCGTCATCGAGAAGGGCTGAGCGCGTCCCTCACCCGCGGGCCCCGAGCGCCGCGTGGCAGCGCGCGATCCTCTCGCGCCACCACTCCTCGCGCTCGGGGGCGGCGCGGTGCTCGGCGAGCAGCTCGGGCCGCGGATCCACGCGGCCGACCGGGATGGCGCCGCCCTTCGCGACGAGCGGAGGCTCGGCGACGTCGGCGGCGAGGAGCGCGGCGGTCCCCAGCCCGCAGTCGTAGTCGAGCGCGGGGAGCGCCGCCGCGAGCGCTGCCCCCTGCGCGAGCCCCACGGAGGTGTCGAGGGCGCTGGAGACGACGGCCGGCAGCCCCGCAGCGGCGACGATGTCGAGTGCCCGGCGCACGCCGCCGAGCGGCTGTGCCTTGACGACGAGGATGTCGGCGGCCTCCGCGCGGGCCACGAGCAGGGGATCGGAGGCCCTGCGGACGCTCTCGTCGGCGGCGATCGGGATGTCCCAGTCGCGCAGCCGCCGGCGGAGCTCGGCGAGCTCGTCCACCGAGGCGCACGGCTGCTCGGCGTACTCGAGGTCGAACTCCGAGAGGGCGTGGAGCGCCCGCTCGGCCTCGTCGACGTTCCACCCGGCGTTCGCATCGACGCGGACGCGCGCCTCCGGTCCTGCCGCCTCGCGCACGGCGCGCACCCGGGCGATGTCGTCCGCGAGGCCCTGGCCGCGTTCGGCGACCTTGACCTTGACCGTGCGGCATCCGTCGAAGCGGGCGAGCACCTCCGCGACGCGGCCGGCGGCGACGGCGGGCATCGTCGCGTTGACCGGGACGGATGCGCGGTGCGGGGGCGGCTGCGGGCTCCAGGCGAAGTCGACGGCGGCCGCGAGCCACGTCGCCGCCTCCGCGTCGTCGTACTCCGGGAACGGCGAGAACTCGGCCCATCCCTCCGGCCCCTCGACGAGGGCGGCCTCACGGCGGTCGATGCCGCGGAAGCGCGTCCCCATCGGCAGCGAGACGACGCGCACGGTGTCGAGGATCTCGGCGAGCGGGGGCAGCGGGGCGGTCATGACTCCATCCTGCCCCCTGCCGCGGGCTTCCCCGCGATCCTATGCTGGCGCCATGCCTCTTCTCGACACCCCGGTCCGGCTCGGCGTGCAGCTCGCGCCGCAGCACTCGACCTACGCCGCGATCCACGACGCCGTCGGCCGCCTGGAAGACCTCGGCGTCGACGTCCTCTTCAACTGGGACCACTTCTTCCCGCTGTCGGGGGACCCCGACGGCACGCACTTCGAGGCCTGGACCATGCTCGCCGCGTGGGCCGAGCAGACGGAGCGCGTCGAGTTCGGATGCCTCGTGAACTGCAACTCGTACCGCAACGCCGACCTCCAGGCCGACATGGCCCGCACCGTCGACCACATCTCGGCGAAGGGCGGCGACACGGGCCGCTTCATCTTCGGCACGGGTTCGGGCTGGGCCGAACGCGACTACGACGAGTACGGCTACGCGTTCGGCACGCCGGGGTCCCGGCTGGACGATCTCGCCGAGGGGCTGCGGCGCGTCGAGGCCCGCTGGGACGTGCTGAACCCCGCGCCGACACGGCGCGTCCCCGTCCTCATCGGCGGCAAGGGCGAGCAGAAGACGCTCCGCCTCGTGGCCCGTCACGCCGACATCTGGCACAGCTTCGTCACGGGGGAGGAGCTCACGCGAAAGCTCGACGTCCTGGCCCGCTGGGGCGAGAAGGAGGAGCGCGACCTGTCGGGGCTCGTCGTCTCGAACGAGCTCAGGGAACGCGACGAGGCCGAGGCCGACGCCCTCTACGACGCGGGCGTGCGCCTGTTCACCCTCGGGATATCCGGACCCGAGCTCGACTTCGACGTCGTGCGCCGCTGGCTCGACTGGCGCGACGCGAAGAACTGACCCTGCGTCCCGCCGTCCGCTCCCGGCCGGGCGGGAGGCGGGAATAGGGTGGACGGCGTGAGCGACGCCTTCGTATCCGACCTGTTCGACCCGGCCGAGTGGGACGCCGCGCCCCGCGCGGACGCCTACCGCGACATCACGGCGCACGTGTCGAAGGACGGCCGGATCGCGCGCATCGCGTTCGACCGGCCGGAGGTGCGCAACGCCTTCCGCCCGGCGACCGTCGACGAGCTCTACCGGGCGCTCGACATCGCGCGCACGGACCCGCGGATCGGCGTCGTCCTGCTCACGGGAAACGGCCCGAGCCCCCGGGACGGCGGCTGGGCGTTCTGCTCGGGCGGCGATCAGCGCATCCGCGGACGCGACGGATACAAGTACTCGGAGGACGAGGGCGCCGTCACCGACTCCGCACGCGCGGGACGCCTGCACATCCTCGAGGTGCAGCGGCTCATCCGCTTCATGCCGAAGGTCGTCATCGCCGTCGTGCCCGGATGGGCGGCGGGAGGCGGGCACTCGCTGAACGTCGTGTGCGACCTCTCGATCGCGTCGGAGGAGCACGCGAGGTTCAAGCAGACCGACGCCGACGTCGGCTCGTTCGACGCGGGCTACGGGTCGGCGTACTTCGCCCGGCAGATCGGACAGAAGTTCGCGCGCGAGATCTTCTTCCTCGCCGAGACGTACTCCGCGCGGCGGGCGTACGAGCTGGGCGCCGTCAACCGCGTCGTGCCGCATGCCGAGCTGGAGCGCGAGGCGATCTCGATGGCGCGGACCGTCCTCGGCAAGTCGCCCACGGCCATCCGCATGCTGAAGTACGCCTTCAACGCCGTCGACGACGGCCTCGTCGGCCAGCAGCTCTTCGCGGGCGAGGCGACGCGCCTCGCCTACGGCACCGACGAGGCCGTCGAGGGCCGGGACTCGTTCCTCGAGAAGCGCGCGCCGGACTGGTCGCCCTATCCCTGGCACTTCTGAGACCCGGGCGTCGGCGGATGACCGAGTGTCGGGGACGGCGGGGATGAGGCTCGAGCGGCTGACGGGCGACGACCCCCGCGACCTGCTGCGGGCGCTGCGGGCGGCGCTCGGCGCGGGGCCCGCGATCGCGCTCGGTGCGCCGCCCCGGGGCGCGCTGCCGGACGAGGTCCCCGCCGGGACGGCCGTCGTCTTGACCACCTCGGGGTCGACGGGCGTGCCCAAGAGCGTCGTCCTGTCGCGGCATGCCCTCACGTCCAGCGCGCTCGCCACGGCGGCGCGCATCGGAGCGGGACGATGGCTCCTGCCCCTCACGGCGTCGTACGTCGCCGGCGTGCAGGTGCTCGTGCGCGGGCTCGTCCAGGGCGAGGAGCCCGCGATCCTCTCCGGTCGCTTCTCCGCGCAGGCCTTCGTTCATGTCGCCAGCGGAATGCACTCGTCCCGCCATGGCATACGTGTGCCGACATACACCTCGCTCGTCCCCGCGCAGCTGCAGACCCTCGTCGGCGCGGCCGAGCACGATCCGGACGTGAGTCGGGCGCTGGCGTCGTTCGAGACGATCCTCGTGGGGGGCCAGGCGCTGCCCGCCGCGCTGCGCGAGCGCGCCGGCGCCCTCGGGGCCCGCATCGTGCGCACCTACGGCTCGACCGAGACGAGCGGCGGGTGCGTCTACGACGGCGTGCCGCTGGACGGCGTGCGCGTGGCCGCCGTCGACGGCGAGCTGCGGATCGCCGGGCCGACGCTCGCCGAGGGGTATCTGGGGGACCCCGAGCGGACGGCCGAGGTCTTCGCGACGGATGCCGACGGGGTGCGCTGGTACCGCACGGGGGACGTCGGAACCGTCGCGGACGGCGTCGTGTCCGTCACGGGGCGCGTCGACAACGTCGTCGTCTCGGGCGGAGTGAACGTCTCGCTCGACCGCGTCGAACGCGTCGTGCGGGAGCTGCCGGGACTGGAGGACGCCGTCGTCGTGGGCGCTCCCGACGATCGCTGGGGCGAGACGCCCGTCGTCGTCGCGGCACGCGCCTCCGTCGCCGAGGAGGAGACCGCGCTCGCCGCTGCTCGCACCGCCGCGGAGGCCGCGATCGGGAAGCCGGCGCGGCCGTCCCGCCTGGTGCTCGTCGACACGCTCCCGCGCCTGGCCTCCGGCAAGCCCGACCGCCGCGCCATCCGTGCCCTCGTCGGCTGACGCCCGGCGCCGTCCGCCCCGCTCTCGAAGGCGGCGCATAGCCGTTCGGGCCTAGGATCGGAAGCCGTGGCACAGGCGAAGAACCGCAAGAGGCAGATCAGCGGCAACCCGGCGAGGCGCGGCTCCGTCACGGCGCCCCCGCCGAAGCCCGTCACGCTCGGCGACTGGATCGGCGCCGCACGGCTGCGGACCCTGCCGCTCGCGATCACGCCGGTCCTCATCGGCACGGGGGCGGCCGTGCTCGTCGGCGACCTCTTCCACTGGGTCATCGCGCTCGCGTGCCTCGCGGTGTCGGTGTCGCTGCAGATCGGCGTGAACTTCGCCAACGACTACTCGGACGGCGTGCGGGGCACCGACGACCACCGCGTCGGACCCGCCCGGCTCACCGCGTCGAGGCGCGTGAAGCCCAAGACGGTCCTCGCCGTCGCGTTCGTCTTCTTCGGTCTCGCCGGTCTCGCCGGTCTCGCCATCGTCGTCCGCACCCAGCAGTGGTGGATGCTCGCCGTCGGGGCCGTCTGCATCGTCGCGGCGTGGTTCTACACCGGCGGCAGGCGGCCGTACGGCTACAACGCCCTCGGCGAGGTCTTCGTCTTCGTCTTCTTCGGGCTCGTCGCGACGCTCGGCACGACGTGGGTGCAGGCGCACGCCCTGCCGCAGGAGGCGTGGTTCGGCGCCGTCGCTGCCGGCCTGTTCGCCTGCGCCGTCCTGCTCGCGAACAACCTGCGCGACATCGACCAGGACCGGGTCGCGGGAAAGCGCACGCTGACGGTGCTCATCGGCGGCCGTGCGACGCAGGCCGTCTACACGTCGCTCGTCGTGCTGGCGCTCGCGATCGGGGCCTACCTCGCGTTCTTCTATCCCATCGCGTGGCTCACCCTGCTCGTGCTGCTGGCCGCGGGCCCCGCGATCGTCATCGTCTGGTCTTACCGGACCGCGCGAGAGCTCGTCCTCGTGCTGCAGCTGACGTCCCTCTCGTCCGTCGCCTACGGCGCCGTCCTCGCCTGGGCGTTCGTCGGCTGAGATCCCTCCGGCGGCTCAGCGCTCGTCGTCGACGGCGGCGTCCTCGGCCTCGGCGTCGAGCTCGCGACCGGTCTTGCGCTGCTCCTGCTTCTCCTGGCTGCGCGTGTACAGGCTCGTCGAGACATCGTCGAGGGGCCTCCGCAGCAGCAGGATCGACAGGCTCAGGCCGATGAGCGCGGCGAAGATGGCCGCGAGCCACCACAGGTCCTGGAACACGGGGAAGATCATCATGACGCCGAAGGGCACCAGGAAGGCCAGCAGGCGCAGCACGGAGTAGACGACGACAGAGCGGATCCTCACGCAGCCATCCTAGGGACGGTCGTCTGGGGGTTCCCGGGACACGGAGGCTTCGCCAAGCTCCCCCGCCTAGAATGGCCCGATGGCCCGCGCTCTCATCGTCCTAGCGGTCGCCGCCGTCGTGTTCTGGGTGTTCAGCATCGTCGACTGCGCGGTGCAACCGGCCAGCCGTCATCGCGGCGTCTCGAAGAGCGCGTGGCTGCTCATCGTCGTCCTCATCCCCGTCATCGGCGGGCTGCTGTGGTTCGTCATCGGCCGTTCGCGCCCGGGCAGCCAGCCGGTCGGCCCACGCGCGCCGGACGACGACCCGGCCTTCCTCGGGAGCATCGGATCGACCGCCGAGCAGGACGAGCGCATCCGTCAGCTCGAGGAGGAGCTCGCCAGGCTCGACGCCGAAGACGTCGAGCAGGGGGAGAACGACGGCGACGAGAAGCCCGACTCCGACGACGACGCCCGCGACGCCCGCGGGTCGCTCGGCTGACGTGAGCGAGGGCGGGCCGGGCGAGCGGATCGACTCCCCGGCGTCGGCGTCGGCGTGGGCGCTGCTCTCGGGGCTCGTCGCGCTCGGCGTGCGGCATGTCGTCGTGAGCCCCGGATCGCGCTCGCAGGCGCTGGCGCTCGCGGCCGCCCGGCTCGAACGCGAGGGCGCCATCCGGCTGCACGTGCGGATCGACGAGCGCGTGGCGGGGTTCAGCGCCCTCGGCATCGGGCGCGAGACGCGGGAGCCGGCGGCCGTGGTCTGCACCTCCGGCACCGCCGTGGCGAACCTGCTGCCCGCCGCGCTCGAGGCGCACCATTCCGGGGTGCCGCTCCTCCTGCTCACGGCCGATCGGCCCGCCGAGCTGCGCGGCGTCGGCGCGAACCAGGCGACGGGCGCCCAGTCGGACCTCTTCCGCGGGATCGCCCGTCTCGCGGTCGACGCCTCGACGCCGACGGGCGCCGCGGGGGAGGACGTCGCCGCGCACACGCTGGCGGCCGAGGCGTACGCGCGCGCGGTCGGAGGCGTCGATGCGGAGGGCCGCATCGTGCCGGCCGGCCCCGTGCACCTCAACCTCCCGTACCGCGAGCCGCTCGCGGGACACCTGCCGGAGCGCGCGGAGGCCCCGCTGCGACAGTCGGGGGCGCCCGCGGGCGTGCCCGCCGTCACGGTCGTCGACCGCGGCCCGCGCACGGTCGTCGTCGCGGGCGCGGATGCGGGGCCTATGGCCGAGGAGATCGCGCACCGGGGCGGATGGCCGCTCATCGCCGAGATCGTGAGCGGCGCCCGGTTCGGCAGGCAGGTCGTGCACGGATACCGCGAGGCACTGCGCGAGCCGGAGCTCGGCGGCCGGATCGAGCGGGCCGTCGTGCTGGGGCATCCGACGCTCAGCCGCGAGGTGACGGCGCTCCTCTCGGACGCCGCCGTCGACGTCGTCGCGCTGCGCGGCCCGGGCGAGGAGCTCGACCTCAACGGGCGCACGATCGCCGCGGACGCGATCGAGGTCGGGCCCGGCGCGCCGGATCGCGGATGGCTCGGCGCCTGGACGCGGTTCTCCCGCGCTCACGCGGCCGAGCTCGACGCCCCGGCACCCGACACGGCGGGCCTGTCGTCGACCGACCCGCAGGAGCGCCGGGCCGCCGTCCGCGCCGAGCTCGACGCCGTGCGCCGTCCGCTCGATCGCGAGCAGCTCGCGGCCGCGGTCTGGGCGGCGAGCTGGCCGCACGACCGGCTCGTGTTCGGCTCGTCCCGTCTCGTGCGCGTGGCGGACGCCGTGCTGGCGGGGAAGAGGGTCCCCGTGCACGGCAACCGGGGGCTGGCCGGCATCGACGGCACCGTCGCCACGGCCATGGGCATCGCCGTCGCCAGCCAGGCGGGAGGCGGGCCGGGCGTGACGCGCGTGCTGCTCGGCGACCTCGCCCTCCTGCACGACGTCGGCGCCCTGCTGCTGCCCGACGCGGAGGACGAGCCGCGCATCCAGGTCGTCGTCGGCAACGACCGGGGCGGCACGATCTTCGACGGCCTCGAGGTCGCGGCCACGGCGTCGGAGGACGACCTGACGCGCGTGCAGTACACACCGCAGTCCGTGCGGATCGAGCACCTCGCGACGGCCTACGGCTGGGAGTACCAGCGCGTGACGACGCGCGGCGCGCTCGACCAGGCGCTCACGTCGACGGCCGGGCGCCGGAAGATCGTCGAGGTCCCGCTGGCGCGCTGACCCGCTCCGTCCGGACCGCGTCCCCGTCGCGGCGGCTCGGCGCCGTCCCGCTCCGTCCGTGACCCTGGCGCCCCGCGCCCGGGCCAGGGCAGGATGGGGCTCATGACTGCGAAGAGCCAGGTGAAGTGGACGGACGACGCGCTGACCGTGCTGAAGGCCCCGGACGGGTTCCGGCTGGACGCTCTCGACCCCGCCGCCACACCCGGCTACGGCGGCGACAAGAAGGACGGCGCGATCGACCTGGCGGCCGGGCTCGCACAGCTCGCCGACTTCCAGGAGCGGCTCTTCGCGGACAGCCATGCGGGCGACGGCGAGGACTCCGTGCTGCTCGTGCTGCAGGCGATGGACTCGGCGGGCAAGGGCGGCATCGTGCGGCACGTCGTCGGGGGCGTCGACCCGCAGGGCGTCGAGCTCGCGGCGTTCAAGGCGCCGACGCCGGAGGAGCTCGAGCACGACTTCCTGTGGCGCATCGAGAGGCGCGTCCCGCGACCCGGCTTCATCGGCGTCTTCGACCGCTCCCACTACGAGGACGTGCTCATCGGGCGGGTGCGCGAGCTCGCCCCCGCGGAGGAGATCGAACGGCGGTACGACGCCATCAACGACTTCGAGAGGCGGCTCGTCGAGCGCGGCACCCGGATCGTGAAGGTCATGCTCCACATCTCGTACGACGAGCAGGGCGACCGGCTCATGGAGCGTCTCGAACGGCCGGACAAGCACTGGAAGTACAACCCGGGCGACGTCGACGAGCGCGAGCTCTGGCCCGCATACCAGCAGGCGTACCAGACGGTGTTCGAGCGCACGTCGACCGCTGCCGCGCCCTGGTACGTCGTGCCGGCGAACCGGAAGTGGTACGCCCGCCTGGCCGTGCAGGAGCTGCTGCTCGAGACGCTCGAGGGCGTCGATCCGCAGTGGCCGGCGGCCGACTTCGACGTGGAGGCCGAGAAGGAACGCCTGCGCGCGACCCTCCGCTGACGGGGGCGGAAGCGGCGCGCGGCCGAGCGGCCGCCGGGACGCGGATGCGGGAGGATGGGGGCATGGGCCGCATCGTCATCGCACCGGACAGCTTCAAGGGCACGATCTCCGCAGCGGCCGCCGCCGCCGCGATCGCGGCAGGCTGGGCGACCGTCCGCCCGGATGACGAGCTCGTCCTCCGGCCCATGGCCGACGGCGGCGAGGGGACGCTCGAGGCGTTCGCCGAGGCGGTGCCGGAGGCTGCGCGCATCCCGGTGCGCGTGACCGGCCCGACCGGCTTCGCGATCGACGCCGCCTGGCTGCGACTGCCCCCGACGGAGGAGGCCCCCGGCGGCATCGGCGTCGTCGAGCTCGCATCGACGTCGGGCATCGAGCTGCTCGGCGACGACCTCCGTCCCTGGGAGGCGTCGACCCTGGGCTTCGGCCAGGCGATCGCCGCCGCACTCGCCGCGGGCGTGTCGCAGCTCGTCCTCGGCATCGGATCCAGCGCGTCCACCGACGGCGGCGCCGGCCTGCTCACCGCCCTGGGCGCGCGGTTCACCGACGCCTTCGGCACCTCGATCGCGCCCGGGGCCTCGGGCCTCGACGACGTCGCGCGCGCCGACCTGGCGAACCTGCGGGCGCTGCCGCCCGCGGGCGTCCAGGTGCTGAGCGATGTGACGAACCCGCTCCTGGGCGGACAGGGGGCGGCTGCCGTCTTCGGGCCGCAGAAGGGGCTCGACGCGGAGGGCGTCGCGCGCGCCGACGCCGGGCTCGCGCGCTTCGCCGACGTGATCCGCGGGCTGGACGGCGACACGCTGGCCGTGACGATGGCGCGCGTGGCCGACCCCGACGCGCCGGGCTCGGGGGCGGCCGGAGGCGCCGGCTACGGCCTGCTCGTCTGGGGCGCCGAGCTCGTGCCCGGCGCCGTGCGCGTCGCCCAGCTCACCGGCCTCTCCGGGGCGGTGGAAGGCGCGGACCTCGTCATCACGGGCGAGGGGTCGTACGACGGGCAGTCGGCCGCGGGCAAGGCGCCCGCTCACGTCGCGGCCCTCGCGGACGCGGCCGGCGCCCCCGTCGCGATCGTCGCGGGGAGGATCGCGGCCGACACCGGCTCGGTCGCCCACGCGCTGTCGCTCACCGAGCTCGCCGGCTCCGCCGAGGCGGCGGTCGCCGACCCCGCGGCACACCTGCGCGCCGCCGGAGCGGCGCTCGCCGCGGCGCTCTGACGGGCCGGGCCGAGACGGCCCCGTGAGCGAGCCGCTCGACCCGGCGGCGCGCTCCGTCTCGCGGTGACGGCCTTGCAGCCATCCGCAGCCACGCGATGCGGCAGCTGCACCTCCTCGCGAGGCGGCCGTCGCGGCGCAGGCGCCATGCGCGTGCGGATTCCGGCAGGATGAGACGGAGCGGTCGCGGACGACCGGAGCGGACGAGGAGACGGCGATGACGCAGGCGAACTGGGCGGGGAACGTGCGCTTCGGCGCGAGGCGGATCGAGACGCCGGCGGACGTCGACGAGGTGCGCACCGTCCTCGCCTCGGCCGAGCACGTGCGGCCGCTCGGCTCGGGGCACTCGTTCACCCTCATCGCCGACACCGACGACACGCTGCTCTCGACCGCGCGCCTGACGTCGCCGCCGCGCATCGACGCCGCCGCGAGGACCGTGACGGTGGGCGGCGGCACGCGCTACGGCGAGCTCGCTCCCGCGCTGGAGGCCGAAGGATGGGCGCTGGCCAACCTCGCCTCGCTGCCGCACATCTCCATCGCCGGCGCGATCGCGACGGGGACGCACGGCTCGGGCGACGGCGTCGGCACGCTCTCCTCGGCGGTGTCGTCGCTCGAGATCGTCACACCGCCCGGCGAGGTCGTGCGCGTGGGTCGCGAGGACGCCGACTTCGACGGCGCCGTCGTCTCGCTCGGCGCCCTCGGAGTCGTGACGGAGGTGACGCTCGACATCGAGCCGACCTTCGCCATCCGACAGCGCGTCTACGAGAGCCTGCCGCTCGATGTCGCGCTCGCCGAGTTCGACGCCGTGATGGGCGCCGCCTACAGCGTGAGCCTCTTCCTGCGTTGGAACGACCCCGACGTGGTCGACCAGGTCTGGACCAAGGCGCGCGGCGACGCCTCGCCCCGGCTCCCCGGCGGCATCGCGGAGGCCGCCGAGCAGGTGCACATGCTCGCCGGCGTCTCCCCGGCCGCGACGACCGCGCAGCGCGGGGAGCCCGGGCCCTGGCTCGACCGCCTCGCCCACTTCCGGCTCAGCCACACGCCGTCGAACGGGGCCGAGCTGCAGTCGGAGATCCTCGTCCCCCGTGCGCACGCGGTCGAGGCGATCCGCGCCGTTCGCGCACTCGCCGAGGACATCGCGCCGCTCATCCTCGTCACCGAGGTCCGCTCCATGCGCGCCGACGACCTGTGGCTGAGCCCCGCGTACGGTCACGACGCCGTCGGCCTGCACTTCACGTGGCAGCCGCGGCAGCGTGAGGTGGAGGCCGTGGTCGCGAAGATCGAGCGGGCGCTCGAGCCGTACGGCGCGCGCCCGCACTGGGGCAAGCTCACCCGCCTCGACCCCGAGGTGCTCGCCGCGGTGTGGCCGCGCCTGGCCGACTTCGCCGCACTCGCGCGTCGGTACGACCCCGACGGGAGGCTCCGCAACCCGTTCCTGTCGTTCCTCGACGCGCTCTGACGGAGCCTCAGGCCAGGGCGTCGACGATCGGGCGGAACTTCACGCGCGTCTCGAGCAGCTCGGCGTCCGGTCGGCTCCCCGCCACGATGCCCCCTCCGGCGTGCGCCGTGATGGCGCGACGCTCGCCGTCGGACGGGCCGATCTGCGCGCATCGCAGGGCGATGGCCCACTCGCCGTCGCCCCGGTCGTCGATCCATCCGACGGGACCCGCGTAGCGACCGCGGTCGAACGGCTCGATGCGGCGGATGGCGTCGATCGCGGCGGGTGTGGGGGTGCCGGCGACCGCCGCAGTGGGGTGGAGCGCGCGCACCATGTCGAGCGCGGAGCCGCCGTTCGCGAGCGTGCCCTCGACGTCCGTGGCGAGATGCCAGACATTGGGCAGCTTGAGGGTGAAGGGCTGCTCGGCCGCGGCGAGCGTGGACGTGTGCGGCCGCAGCGCGGCGAGGACGCTCTGCACGGCGTAGCGGTGCTCGTCCAGATCCTTCGCCGTGGTCGCGAGCTCGGCCGTGATGGCCGTGTCCTCGTCGGCGTCGGCGCCGCGGGGGCGGGTGCCGGCGAGGACACGGGCGGTGACCGTGCCGCCCGAGACCGTCACGAGCGTCTCGGGGCTCGCGCCGACGATGCCGTCGACGGCATAGGCCCAGGTGTCGGGGTAGCCCTCGGCGAGAGCGCGCACCAGACGGCGGAGGTCGGCGTCGGACGGGAGGGTGCCGGTGATGTCGCGGGCGACGACGACCTTCTCGAGCTCGCCGGCGTCGATCGCGTCCAGCGCGCGGGTCACGGCGCGGATGTGCGCCTCGGGGTCGAGCGCGCCGGGGCCGAGCGTCGCCGACCAGTGCGGGCCGTAGGCCGTCGGCAGGGGAGAGCCCGGTGCGATCGGGGCGTCCAGCCGGCCGATGCGCGTGATCCAGCCGCGCCCGGCGCGGCGCCCGACGATCGTGCTCGGCACGACGAGGGTGCTGGGCGAGGCGGACGCGTCGTCGAATGCGAACGCGCCGAAGCCGACGAGCCCCGTCCCCGGCAGCCGCACGGCGTCGTCGACCTCCGCGGACGCCGAGATCGCGCGCCAGACGTCCGCGAGGGCCTCGAGACGGCCGTCCTCGCCGACCTCGATGCGCAGCACGTCGGGGCCGATGCCGACCATGCCCTCGCCGCGCCGGGACCACACGAGGGGGTCGCCCGGAGACGTCAGCAGCAGCGGGTCGTCGACGGGGTCGAGGGAGCGCGTGATCGCGGCGAGACGGGGCAGCGAGAGCGGGGCGGGCACGCCGTCAATCCTAGAACCGGCGGGGTGACACACGGCGACGCCGGGCGTCGCCGGCGGCCTCCTGCGTTGGTCTGGTGTCGCCGTCGCCGGCGTCTCCGCACACCGGCCGGCGAGGACCGAGAGCAGACCGACAGAGAGGCACCGACCATGAGCGACCCGTCGAACCCCGACACACCCGAGCCCGACAGGGCGGACAACCGCGCGGACGGCTCGAACCCGCCCGCGACGACGCCGCAGCAGCCTCCCGCGGCCCCGGGCCCCGGCGCTTCCGGCCCTGCGGCGCCTCCGTATCCGTCCGGGCGGCCGGGTGCGCTTCCGCCGCAGGGCGCTCCCCATCCGTACCAGGGCGGCCCCGTGCCGCCCCGCGGCGCCCCCACGCCGCCGTGGTCGACGCCGCAGCAGGCGGGCGAGGACGCCTCGGGCTTCTTCCGTGCGCTGTTCGACTTCTCGTTCTCGCAGTTCGTCACGCTGAAGTTCGCCAAGTTCATCTACGCGCTCCTCATCGTCCTGCTCGCCCTGGGCTATCTCGTGGCGGTCATCTCGGCGTTCGCCGCGGAACCCGTCGCGGGGATCTTCGTCCTGCTCCTCGGATGGCTCGTGCCCCTGGTGTCGCTCATCTTCTACCGGATGGCCATCGAGTTCGTCGTGGCGACCATCCGGACGGCGTAGAACACCTCTCAGCTCGTCGGCCGCCGCTGACGGCCGCGGCGAGGGGCGGTTCCGGAGCCGCCCCTCGCCGCGCCTAGACTCGGCGGGATGACCGCCGACCGGCCCGCCGTGGGCACCAGACTGCTCTTCCGCTGGCGCAAGTGGGACGGCACGCCGCACTGGGTGCACGAGTGCGTCTACCTGGGCTCCGATCGGTGGGGCGACTGGTTCGGCCAGCTCCCCGGATGGCGCAGCGCGCGTCCGGGGCGGGAGGTCGCCCTCGACGCGGCCTGCGTCGAGCTGCTCCCCTCCGGCTCGCAGGCCTGGGTGCTCACGCGCAACGCGGCGCCGTCGAAGACCCGCGTCTACATCGACGTGGCGTGGGACGCGCGGTGGGACGGGCCGGAGCCGACGGCGATCGACATGGACCTCGACGTCGTGCACCGTCTCGACGAGGCGGGCGTCTACGTCGACGATCGGGACGAGTGGGATGAGCACCGCACCGCATACGGGTATCCCGCCGACGTGCAGGAGCGGCTCGAACGGATCACGGCCGACCTCGAGCGCGACGTCCGCGCCGACGCCGCGCCGTTCGACGACGAGACCTCCCGCCGCTGGTTCGGCGTCCTCCACGGACTCGCGCCGTCCTGAGAGACGGGCCGGGAGCTCGCCGGTCACGCGCGCATAGACTCGTCGCGTGACCGCCGAGCCGAAGAACCCGAACCGCGCCGACCTGGGCAAGGACCCGGCTCGCGTCGCGGGAATGTTCGACGAGGTCGCCGCGCGCTACGACGTCACCAATGTCGCCATGACCTTCGGCAACGACGCGCTCTGGCGGGCCGCGACGACGCGCGCGGTCGCGCCGAGGCCGGGGGAGCGCATCCTCGACCTCGCGGCGGGGACGGGATCGTCCTCGGCGTCGCTCGCCCGCAGCGGGGCGGACGTCGTCGCCGCCGACTTCTCGCCCGGCATGCTCGCGGAGGGCCGGCGCCGGCACGGGAGCGTCCGCAACCTCTCGTTCGTGCAGGCCGATGCGACGGCGCTGCCCTTCGCCGACGGCGAGTTCGACGCCGTGACGATGTCGTACGGGCTGCGCAACGTCAACGAGCCGAAGAGGGCGATCGCCGAGCTCCTCCGCGTGACGAGGCCGGGAGGTCGCCTCGTCGTCAACGAGTTCTCCACGCCTCCGCATCCCGCGTTCCGCGGCCTCTACCGCTTCTACAACGACCGGGTGCTGCCGCGCGTGGCCCGTCTCGTGGGCTCGAACGCCGAGGCGTACGACTACCTGAACGAGTCGATCAGGGAATGGCCGGATCAGGCCACCCTCGCCGGATGGATCCGGGAGGCAGGATGGTCGGACGTCGCGTACCGCAACCTCACCTTCGGCATCGTCGCCCTCCATCGCGCCGTCAAGCCCTACCCGGGCCCGCAGTCCTGAGGGATCGGAGGAGCTGGCCGTCCGCGTCGGACGGTAGGCTGGACGGGTGACTCCGAGCCCCTCCGCGCCGGGTTCCCCGCTGGCGAGCCGATTCGGTCTGAACGACCGCGTCTTCGCCGGTCCCATCGCGCGCCGTCTCGCGGCGAGGATCGAGGAGGGACTCGAGCGCGTGGAGAGCGAGCTGGCGGAGGAGCTGAAGGCGGCCGACCCCCTCGTCGACGCGACGAGCCGCTACCTCTACGAGGCGGGCGGGAAGCGCGTGCGTCCCATGCTCGTTCTCCTCACGGCGCAGCTCGGCGGCGGCGTCTCGCAGCGCGTCGTCGACGCCGCCAAGGCGCTCGAGCTCATGCACCTCGGCTCCCTCTACCACGACGACGTCATGGACGGGGCGGACCGCCGCCGCGGCGTGGAGGCCGCTCACCAGGTCTGGGGCAACAGCATCGCCATCCTCACGGGCGATCTCCTGCTCTCCCGCGCGAGCGTGATCATGGCACGCAACGGCGAGGAGGCCATGCGCCTGCAGTCCGAGACCTTCGAGCGGCTCGTGCTGGGCCAGATGCACGAGACGCTCGGAGCGCAGCCGGGCGACGACCCGATCGCGTTCTACATCCAGGTGCTCGCCGACAAGACGGGGTCGCTCATCGCCGCCGCCGCGCGCGCCGGCGCCTACTTCTCGGGAGCCGACGAGCGCTTCATCGAGCCGCTGCGCACCTACGGCGAGAAGGTGGGCGTCGCCTTCCAGCTGGCCGACGACGTCATCGACCTCTCGGCCGCGCCCGGCGACACCGGCAAGGTGCCCGGCACGGACCTCCGTGCGGGCGTGCCGACCATGCCGTACCTGCTGCTCGCGAGGCGCGAGGACGAGGCGTCCCGCGAACTCCTGGGCCGCATCGACGACGGCGTCGCCCGCATCGCCGAGGGAGCCGATCCGTCCCTCCTCGACGGCCCGCTCGCGGAGCTGCGCGACCACGAGGTCACGGAGGCGACGCGCGAGCTCTCGCTCGAGTGGACCCGGGCAGCCGTCGCCGCCCTCGACGCGCTGCCTCGCGGCACGGTCCGCGAGGCGCTCACGCGCTTCGCGGAGAGCCTCGCCATCCGCTCCAGCTGATGGCATCCGTCCAGGACGGCGCGGGAGACTCGCCTGTCACGAGCGCCTGAGCACCCCGGGCGCGGATCGAAAGGAAGCACATGACCAAGCTCCGTCTGGCCATCGTCGGCGCCGGCCCCGCGGGCATCTACGCCGCCGACATCCTCCTGAAGGCCGAACGCAGCTTCGACGTGTCGATCGACCTGTTCGAGCACCTCCCGGCGCCCTACGGCCTCGTCCGCTACGGCGTCGCCCCCGACCATCCGCGGATCAAGGGCGTCATCGGCGCCCTGCGCGAGGTGCTCGACCGCGGCGACATCCGCTTCTTCGGCAACGTGCGCTTCGGCGAGGACATCGTGCTCGACGACCTGAAGAAGCACTACAACGCCGTCGTCTTCGCCACGGGCGCCGTGCGGGACGCCGACCTGGACATCCCCGGCATCGCGGCCGAGGGCTCGTTCGGCGCCGCCGACTTCGTCAGCTGGTTCGACGGCCACCCCGACGTGCCCCGCACCTGGCCGCTCACGAGCGCCTCGGTGGGAGTCATCGGAAACGGCAACGTCGCGCTCGACATCTCGCGCATCCTCGCGAAGCACGCCGAGGACCTGCTGCCGACGGAGGTGCCGCAGAACGTCTACGAGATCCTCGAGGCGTCTCCCGTCACGGATGTGCACGTCTTCGGACGTCGAGGGCCCGCGCAGGTGAGGTTCACCCCGCTCGAGCTCCGCGAGCTCGGCGAGCTGCGCGACGTCGACATGGTCGTCTACGACGAGGACTTCGACTACGACGAGGCGTCGAAGGCGGCGGTCGCGTCGAACAAGCAGGTGAAGGTCATCGACCGCGTGCTGCAGCAGTGGCGCACGCGGCCCGGCGCGAACGGCGCGGGCGGGGAGGCCTCGCGGCGGCTGCACCTGCACTTCTGGGCGAGGCCCGTCGAGGTGCGCACGGACGAGGCCGGCCGCGTGGCCGCCCTCGTCTACGAGCGGACGAGGCCGGATGCCGAGGGAGGGGTCGTCGGCACGGGGGAGTACCGCGAGGTCGAGCTCGGGCAGCTGTACCGGGCCGTCGGCTACTTCGGATCGCCGCTCCCGGGCGTGCCGTTCGACGAGCGGCACGGCGTCATCCCGAACCACGAGGGGCAGGTGCTGCACGAGGAGTCGAACGAGCAGGTGCCGGGCCTCTACGCGACGGGCTGGATCAAGCGCGGCCCCGTGGGGCTCATCGGCCACACGAAGTCCGACGCGATGGAGACCGTGCAGCACATCGTCAACGACCAGGCGTCGTGGTGGCAGCCGGAGGACTCCTCGGACGAGGCCATCCCGGCCCTCCTCGCCGAGCGCGGCATCGCCTGGACCGACCTCGAGGGCTGGCATCGCCTGGACGCGCACGAGGTCGCGCTGGGCGAGCCGCAGGGGCGCGCCCGGATCAAGGTCGTCCCGCGCGACGAGATGGTGCGCATCTCGCGCGGCGAGTAGCCTGCGGGGCAGCGGCGGAAGTGGGCGCATGATCGAGCGGATGGCGGACGGCAGCGCGGGCGACGCCGACTACGGCGTGATCGGCGCCGGGTACGCCACGTACCGACGCCCGGACCCGCGGATCCTCGCCGCCATCGAGGCGGCCTTCGGTGACGCCCGCACGGTCGTCAACGTGGGCGCGGGAGCCGGCTCGTACGAACCGGTCGACCGGGACGTGACCGCCGTGGAACCCAGCGCCTCGATGAGAGCCCAGCGTCCCGCCTCCCTCGCGACGGCCATCGATGCGACGGCCGAGGCGCTGCCGTTCGCGGACGACGCCTTCGACGCGGCCCTGGCCTCGTTCACCGTCCATCAGCGGAGCGACCTGCGCGCGGGGCTCCGCGAGCTGCGCCGCGTCACGACCGGCCCCGTCGTCGTGCTCACGTGCGACCCCACCGCGCTCGATCGCTTCTGGCTCGCCGAGTACGCTCCGGAGGTCATCGCCACCGAAGCGGGCAGATACCCGAGCATCGCGGCCGTCGCCGACGGACTCGGCGGTGTCGTCGAGGTCTCCTCGCTCCCGATCCCGCTCGACTGCACGGACGGGTTCGGAGAGGCCTACTACGGCCGCCCCGAGGCGCTCCTCGATCCCGGCGCGCGATCGGCGAACTCGGCATGGAGCTTCGTCGACGCCGCGGTGGGCGAACGCTTCGAGAGGTCGCTGCGCGCCGACCTCGACGCCGGCGCGTGGGACGCGCGGCACGGAGCGCTCCGCACCGCCGCGACCTTCGACGGGGCGCTGCGGCTCATCGTGTCGCGACCGTAGCGGCGGCGACGCAGACGCCCCCGGCCATCCGCGTCGGATGGCCGGGGGCGTCTGAAAGGGATCAGCCCCGCGTCGTCTGAGCGGGCGCGGAGGCCCGTCGTGGCTGACGGCGGCGCGGCGGCCGCGATGCGCCGCCGTCGGCGCCCGCCGCATGGGTCCGCGGCGCGGCGTCGTTGGACGACGTGGAGTACACGCGCTGTCCGCCTCCGGCCTGCGGGCGCCCGCTGTTGTCCTTGCCGCCTCGCGGCTGGCCGCCCTGGCCGCCGCGGGATCCGCCGCGACCGCCCTGGCCCTGGCCGCCGCGACCGCCCTGCGTCGCCTGCCCGCCCTCGCGGCCCGCGCGCTTGCGGCGGGCGTTGGCACCCTGCGACGCGCCGCCGCCCGTGCTGCCCTGAGCGGGCGCGTTGCCCGCGCCCGGAGCGCCCGGAGCGGGAGCGATGTGCGGCGCGGTCTCGCCGACGAGCCCGGCGACGGCCGCGCTCGTGGACGTCACGCGCTGCGGCTGCGCCTTGATGCCGGCCTTGCGCAGCAGCTGGGCGGTGTCGCCGCGCTGCGAGGGCAGCATGACGGTGACGACGTCTCCCGCGGAGCCGGCGCGAGCGGTGCGGCCGGAGCGGTGGACGTACGCCTTGTGCTCGGCGGGCGGGTCGACGTGCACGACGAGGTCGACGCCGTCGACGTGCACGCCGCGCGCCGCGACGTCGGTCGCCACGAGCACGCGAACGCGGCCCGCGGAGAAGTCGCCGAGGTTGCGGTCGCGCGCGTTCTGCGACAGGTTGCCATGCAGGTCGACCGCGGGGATGCCGTGGGCCGTGAGCTGCTTGGCGAGCTTCTTCGCCTGGTGCTTCGTGCGGGTGAAGAGGATGCGGCGGGCGACGCCCGATGCGAGCGTGCGCACGAGCTCGGCCTTGTCGTCGTCCGACACCTCGAACACGTGGTGGGTCATCGCGGGCACGGGCGACTCGGCCGAGTCGATCGAGTGGCGCACCGGGTTCTTGAGGAACCTGTTCACGAGCTTGTCCACGCCGTTGTCGAGCGTGGCGGAGAAGAACATCCGCTGGCCGCCGGCCGGGGTCTTCGCGAGGATGCGCGTGACGCCGGGCAGGAAGCCGAGGTCGGCCATGTGGTCGGCCTCGTCGAGGATGGTCACGGCGATGCGGTCGAGGTTCACGACGCCCTGGCCCATGAGGTCCTCGAGGCGGCCGGGGCAGGCGACGACGATGTCGACGCCGGCGCGGAAGGCGGCCTCCTGGGGCTTCTGCGAGACGCCGCCGAAGACGACGGTGGTCGTGAGGCCCGCGGCCTCGGCGAGCGGCGTCACGACGCGGGCGATCTGCGTCGCGAGCTCGCGGGTGGGAGCGAGGACGAGCGCTGAGGGGTGGCCGGCCGTGCGGGGCTGGCACGCCGCCGCGAGACGTGCGACGAGCGGGATGGCGAAGGCGAGGGTCTTGCCCGATCCCGTCTTCCCGCGGCCGAGCACGTCGTGGCCGGCCAGGGTGGACGGCAGCGTCTCGCGCTGGATGGGGAAGGGGGTCGGACGGCCCTCGGCGACGAGCACGTCGATGAGGTTGGAGGGGACGCCGAGATCGGCGAAGGTGGGCTCGGTCTGCGTGGGAGCAGTGGTCAAGGGTGACTGCTTTCGAGAAAGCCGTCGCGCACGGGGAAGCGAGGTTCGTATGCCGGCGCGGCGGTGGATGGCGAACTCGGCGGGTGCCGGATCCGTTCGCCGCGGCAGGATGTTCGCGAGGCGCGTTGCGGGCTGAGCCCTCCGCGCGATCAAGACACGACGATGCGCGACAGAAGCGCGCAGATCTCGACTCTAGCATCCCGAGCCGATGATGCGCTCGGAGGGGCCTGCTCGATACTGTGCTCTGGACAGAGTCCGTCGACGAAGGGGGTTCACGATGTACAACGACGATTACGGATGGGCCGCGGGGCTGGGGATCGGAGTGGTGATCTTCGGGATCGTCCTCTACCTCGCCATCCTCGCGCTGGTGCTGTGGATCGGATACCTGATCATCCGCACCGCGGTGAAGAACGGCATCCTGAAGGCGGACGAGGAGCGCGCCGCACGCGGATACCCGCCGCGACCGGGCGGCGCGTACCCGCCGCAGCAGGGCTATTCCGGACCTCCCGCGCCGGGCTCGGGGCCGCAGCAGGGGCCTTCGAGCACCTGAGGTCGCGCCGAGTCGCCCGAGGGCGGCTTGTCGATGTGTCCGCGGCGAGCTGCCTGAGGACCGACCTCCGAGGCCCGCGGCTGACTTAGCCTGGATATCGCGGCCGGAGGGAGTGAGATGTTCGACAGCCCGCTCTCGGCGTCCGCCTACGAGGTGCTCGGCGTCGAGCCGACCGCCGACGAGGCCGAGCTCCGTCGCGCCTACCGGCTGCGGCTCCGCCAGACGCACCCCGACACGGGCGGCGACGCGGCCGTGTTCATCCAGGTGCAGCGCGCCTGGGAGCTCGTCGGCACTCCCGAGGGCCGTGCGGTCTACGACCGCGGGAACGGTCTCGCGTCCGACACGGCGTGGGGCGGCGGGCACGCGCCGCCGGCGAGGGCCGATACGCGCCCGCGGGCCCGGTCGTACGGGCATCCGGGCGGCTGGCGGCGGGAGCGCTACCTGGAGCTCATCCGCGAATGGGCCGGTCGCGGCGTCGAGGTCCCCGACCCGTACGCCCCCGACCTGGTGCGCGCGGCGCCCTGGGAGCTCCGCCGCCTCCTCGCCGACGCGCTCGCCGAGGAGGCCACGGCTCGCACCGTGGCCGGCCTCGGCATGGGCTTCACGGTGTGGCACGACGTGGCCGCGGGGCAGGGCGCCGAGGACAAGCTCGACCACGTCGTGCTCAGCCCGTCGGGCCTCTACGGCGTGATGTCGGAGGACTTCGGCGGCGAGGTGCGGTTCCGCCGCGGTGAGATCATCGGCCCGGCGGCAGGATCCCGCGCGCCGGTCGCCGCTCTCCTGTCGCGCATGCGCGTGATCGCTCGCGCCGCGCGCGTGCGCTTCGGCGGCGCGATCGTCGTGCTGCCCGACGACGACCTCGTGCAGGCCGTCAACCCGCTCGGCACCGTGCGCGGCACACCCGTCGTCGTCGTGCGCCGCAGCGTCCTGCACCACGTGCTGCGCACGGGCGTCCCGGGGGCGCGCGACATCGGCGGCAACGAGCTGTTCGACGTGCGCACGCGCCTGCAGGAGACGGTGCGCTTCGTCTGAGACGCTCGGGCGGGTGTGCGTGACTCCGTCGTCAGTCAGTCGAGGAGGTCTTCAGGACGAAGCAGCCGGGACGCGTGGAGGATCTCGACGCCGATCAGGTGGCCCGCGCTGGGCTGGCCGTCGGCGAGGATCGCCACGATCGCACGGCGAACAGGCTGGGACGCCAGTTCCTCGTCGAGGAAGCGCGGGCCACGGCCGCCGAGCTGGCCGTCGATGAAGGTAACGCCGGGGACGAGAGCATCCACCAAGCACCCCGACCCGGGATCGACGTCCCCCGCCGCACTCTGTCACAGCGACGAAGCCGATCCCTCCCAGGTGCGGAAGGGATCGGCATGAGTGGGTTCGTTCAGTGTGACGAACTCGTTGTGCGTCGCCGTAGAGCGAACGATGTCCACGTCGTCAGCGCCAGGCCGATCACGAGGAAAACCGTCGCCTGAATGGCAGTAGACGCACTGGGAACGTCACCGCCAGCAGAGACCGCCGCTATCGAAATGAAGAGGATCACCGCGACCAGGCAAAGCAGTCCGCCTGCGAGCGCTCCCAAGGTGAGCCAGCGTGTCGAGAGATGCCGGAGGTTGTCTTTGAATGATGTGGTGCTCATGATCTACTGCCCCCAGCATCCCACGCCGCCGGTGACGTAGGCGTTGAGGTAGATGGCGTGCACGCCATAACTAGCGGTCTTGCAGACGGTGAGGAAGGCGGCATTGGCACCTACCAATGCGCCGATCGCAGTGCTGACACCCGCAGCCGGCGCGACGCCAACCGCGGCGAAGACTGCCGCGACAGCGCCTGCACCAGCGGCCCCCGCTGCCACGCCTGCGATGAGCGTGTCCGTCTGACACGAGTTCAGCGCCCACTGCCAGAACGCCCCGTAGAAGCCGGTGTACCCGCTCTTGCCCGTGCATGCGGCAGCAGCCGTCGCGATGATCTGCGCAGTCGCCGTAGACGGGGAGACCGTAAGCCCACCGCCGATGGTCGTCCACCCTTGCGTTTCGAGAACGTGAGCGAAGTCCGCGATGCCTTGCGCAGACGCCCCTGTATCCTCTGCGGCACCGATGTCGAACGTCTTGGCGCCGAAGTCGGTGGCGGACTCGAGCGCGTCGAGCTCCGCCGCTTGCTCAGCCGTGAGCGTGCCGCCTTCCTCGAAGATCTGCGTCTCGGGGGACACGGGGGGCTCCTCGGCCGCCGATGCCGATGCCGCAACGCCGAACGACACCAGCGAGGCCACGACAGCTCCTATGGGCGTCAGACGGCCTCGGGGTGGTCTCCTCGCCGGGACCCTGCTCTGAACGGGCTTCGAGCCCATATTGATGTTCATCGTCTCTCCTTCGATTTCACACTTCGTGCGGTTCGACGTCGAATCCCCCACGCTACGCAGAGGACAATCGGGACGCAGTCCCCTCTTCGGGGGACACGGCGGGCACCGAGCTTCCGTCGCAGGCGCTTTCGTGACGTGCCTCGGATGCTCGGTCGTGATGCGCTCCGGCGCGAGCGGGGAGGGATGCCCCTGCGGGCGTGTCGCGCGCGATATACGGCGGTGCGCCCGTCGACGACTCGCCCGGCCTGCCCGCCTCTCGTGCGCGGATGCCCGGATGCCGCGCGGATGCCCTGAGCGGCTACGTGAGCGGTGCCGTCATAATGATGCGGCGCCCATAGCCGTCGAGACCCTGCGCGACCTCGGCCCGGATCAACGCGTGGTGGAACGATGCCGTTGCTTCGCCCTCTACGAAGCCAGCGCGCGCGTAGAAGGGCGCGTTCCACGGGATCTCGGCATATGTGCGCAGGGTGAGTTGCGCGTGACCGCGGCGGCGGGCCTCGTCTCCGCGGTCGTCATGATCGACCGCTTCACCTCGACCGGCGACGTCTGTAACGTGTGCGAATTGAACGTGTTGTCCTTCCCGCCGAAGTTGAACACCTCGTACGGGCTGTCGAGCGAATCCAGCAGACCATGCGCCGCGGCCATCATCTTCTCCGCCAACAACTGCCGCGACTCCGCCAGATCCACCCGATGCGCCTCAACCGCCGCCGCCGTAGCCGACCGGTCGAACGACAAGCCCAGCTGCTTCGCGATCTTCGTCACCACCGCCCCGTACAGTCCGACCGTCTTCGCGATCGAGTTCCGCGACATTTCCTCAGCGTGAAGCTCGTGTACGCGCTGGCGTGTTTCCGCGGTGACTGGTCGTCCGCGGGGCTGGAGGCCTCCGATCCGGGCGCCTGGGCCGGTGTCAGTAGTTGTGCGTCGTCGGAACGGGGGAATGATGGGAGTGTGAGCCTGACGGATTACTTGACGTTCGAGTGGTGGGCGCAGATTTGGATACCGGCGGCACTCGGCGCTGCGACGGTGGTCGTCTCGATCGCTGCGTTAGTTGCCTCGGGTCGTGCGACGAAGCTCGCGCACGATGTTGAGCGGCAACGGGTGGCGGCGCAAGACGAGCGGGAAAGGACCGAAAGGCGACTTCGTCTCCAGGAGATGGCGCTTGTCGAGGCTCGTGCGTTGCAACGGTGGCTGTCCGAGGTCCGTCATCAGAGGATCGGTTTCGGCCGGTCGGCGGCCCTCACCAGCCCGCTTCCTAGAAGCGACGCCGAGGAAGCGCGTCTTGACGCGGAGGTGCTCTTGACTCAGAGTCTTGTGCCCGGGGCCCAGCTGCTCTTCGATTTGACCAGTTACGACATCCGCAGCCGGGACCTGGTAGTCCCTGACGGGCGGGATACGGACGAAGGTGAAAGGGCGGTGGCCTATGGGCGCTTGGACGAGAACGATGAGCGCACGGCCGCGAGGATTCGCGATTGGGCGCTTGACCCGGAGGGGAGTCTCGACCAGATGAAACGCGATTGGAATATGGTCAGCGACGACGGGAGCGAGTACATTTTTGGCGGCGACTGACACGACGAAGCCTCGGCGGTATGACTCTATTCAGGGACCGTTCCGGGGCTTCTGTCTGGGCGGAATGCTCCACCGTCCACTAAACACTGTGCTATGAACGCAAGATTTCCATATTCGATTTCGCTCGACGTTCAGCGGCGTGTCGGAATGCCGCTCGGGCGTCCTCGCTTCAGCGTCTCGCCCAGCCGATCAGCGGCCTTCGCGAGGACGTGCATCTTGCCGCCGATGAGCCTGGACGCTATCCGCTCCGAGCGGACCCACTCGTAGATCGTGCGCTTCGACCATCCCCCGAGCACAGCGGCCGGACTCTCTGCAGACGGAAACCGAGAACCCCCAGGCCACAGCTCGCCTCAGCGGTAGTTGATGAACTGCAGGTCGATGTCGAGGTCGGCGGCCTTGAGCAGGCGGATGACCTCCTGCAGGTCGTCGCGGCTCTTCGACTGGACGCGCAGCTCGTCGCCCTGGATCTGCGACTTCACGCCCTTGGGGCCCTCGTCGCGGATGATCTTGCCGATCTTCTTGGCGCTCTCCTGCGCGATGCCCTCCTTCAGCGTGGAGGTGATGCGGTACTCCTTGCCGCTGGCGACGGGCTCGCCCGCCTCGAGGCTCTTGAGCGAGATGCCGCGCTTGATGAGCTTCGACTGGAAGACGTCGAGGACGGCCTTCGCGCGCTCCTCGCTGTTCGCCTTGATGAGGATGGCCTCGCCGCTCCACTCGATCGACGAGTCCGTGCCCTTGAAGTCGTAGCGCTGCTCGACCTCCTTGCGCGCCTGGTTGAGCGCGTTGTCGGCTTCCTGCCGGTCGATCTTGGAGACGATGTCGAAGCTGGAGTCTGCCATGACCGAAAGCCTACCCATCCGCCCCGCCGCGCCGGGAGATTCGTAGACTGTCCGGCGGATGCCCACAGGCGAGGAGGAACGGATGCGACCGCTGACAGAGGACGAGGTCATCGACTCGTTCGTCAACGCGGACGACCGCGAGCTCGCGGTCGTCGCGCTGCCCCACGACTTCCCGCTCACCGAGTGGGACCACCTCGACTTCCTCGCCTGGCGCGATCCGAACACGCGCAGCCGGGGGTACCTCGTCGCCGAGATCGACGGCGCGCCGACGGGGGTGGTGCTCCGCGCGGCGTCGAGCACGTCGAACGCGCGCCACGGCATCTGCAACATCTGCCGCACGATGCAGCCGGGAAGCCAGGTGACGATGTTCACGGCGCGGAAGGCGGGGAGCGCGGGGGAGAAGGGCGACAGCATCGGAACGTACATCTGCGCCGACCTCTCGTGTCACGAGAACGTGCGCCTCGCGCTGCCGCTCGCGCCGAACGAGTACCGCGCGAGCGTCGACAGGAAGATCGACGGCACCGCTCGGCGGTCGCGGGCGTTCGTCGAGCGCGTGCTCGAGGACGCCGCATAGCGCCGGAGGGTTTCACCCGGGGGCCGGCCCCGTCGACTCCCTCACCGACAGGTGCGCCGCGATGCGGTCCACGCGGTGGCCGCGGTCGCGCGTCGCGAGCCGGCCGATGAGGAGGTCGGTGACGTCACGCCCGGCGCGCTCGCCGGGGGAGGTCACCGTCGTCAGCGGCGGGTGTGCGAAGGACGCGCCGAAGATGTCGTCGCAGCCCACGACGCTCATCCGACCGGGGACGGCGATGCCGAGCCGCCGGAAGCGCTGCAGCGCCCCGATCGCGAGGGTGTCGTTGAAGAAGATCGCCGCGGTCGCCGGCGTCAGGGCGACGGCGTCGGCCGCCGCGGCGCCGGAGGCGAGGGACGGCTGGAAGGAGCCGACGGGGATGAGGTCGGCGCCGTGGGCCTCGGCCGCGCCCGTCAGGGCGGCGAACCGGGCGCGATCGCTCCACGAGCTCGCAGGCCCGCGCACGTACGCGATACGCCGATGGCCGAGTGAGACGAGGTAGTCGAGAGACTGCGCGAGCCCCGACGGGGTGTCGATGAGCACTCCCGTCAGCCCTTCGATCTCGCGGTTGAGCACGACGAGCGGGACGTTGTCGGCCATGTCGCGGATGACCGCGTCGTCCGCGCGCGGGGAGGCGAGCACGACGCCGTCGACCGTGCGGGAGAGCTCCCCGAGCCAGGTCGTCTCGACGTGGACGGACTCCTCCGTGCTGACGAGCAGGTGGAGGTAGCCCGCCGCCTGCGCCTGCGCCTGGCTGCCGCGGATGACGTCGAGGTTGAAGGGGTTCGACAGGTTCGGCAGCACGAGGGCGACGCTGCCCCGGGCCATCCGGTCGCGGTCGTCGGTCAGCGCGGCGGAGCGGTAGCCCATGTCCCGGGCCTTGCGCACGATCCGCTCGTACATCGCGGGGCTCACGCGATTCGGGTTCGACAGCGCGCGAGACACGGTCGATGGGGCGACGCCGCACGCCGCGGCGATGTCCGTCAGGGTGACCCTGCGGGAATTCCTCGGGGAGGGGATCGCCATCGGAGCTCCTCTCACATGGCAAGAAAATTGCCAGATGGATGGCTGATGTGGCCGAGACTACCGCACTGCATTTCTGCGAGCCGAGCGGATCTGGCAAGGATCTGGCAAATCTCGTTGCCTTTTACGCGGGGGAAACATTCACTTCAATAGCGTGCTTCTGACATGACCGAACGGCATGTCCCCGACGACGGAAGGAGCCCCCGGGTGACTCGGACGATCGACCTCGTGGCCGACCTCGGCGAGGGCTTCGGCGACTGGCGCATGGGAGACGACGAGGCGCTCCTTGACGTCCTCACGTCGGCCAACATCGCGTGCGGCTTCCACGCCGGCGACCCCCGCATCATGGACCGCACGGTCGCGGAGTGCGTCCGCCGGGGAGTCGCCGTCGGGGCGCATCCGAGCTTCCCGGACCTCGTCGGGTTCGGCCGACGCGCGATGGACCTCACCGCGGACGAGGTGCGCACGGACGTCGTCTACCAGCTCGGCGCGCTCTCGGCGTTCGCCCGCGTGCACGGCACGCGCGTCGCGCACCTCGCACCGCACGGACGGCTCGGCAACCTCGTCGCGACGCGCCCCGACTACGCGGCCGCCGTCGTCGACGCCGTGCTCGGCGTGGACCCGACGCTCGTCGTGCTCGCGCAGGACGGCGAGCTCGCGTCCGCGGCACGGGCGGCGGGCCTCGCCGTCGGCATCGTCGGGATCGCCGACCGCGCCTACCAGGACGACGGCACCCTCGTGCCGCGCTCGAAGCCCGGAGCGGTGATCCACGACGCCGACGAGATCGCACGGCGGACGGTCCGGATGGTCCTCGACGGCGTCGTCGAGAGTCGCGGCGGCGTGCTCCTCCCCGTCGCCGCCGACACGATCCTCCTCCACGGCGACAACCCGTCGGCCGTGGAGCTGTCGCGGCGGATCCGGACATCGCTCGAGGCCGCGGGCGTGGACGTCGCCCCCCTCGACGCGGATGCGCTCCGCCCGTGAGCATCGCGACCATCCTGCCGACGGGCGAGTCCGCGCTCCGTGTGACGGGGACGACGGGCGACCGCGAGGCCGACTGGCGCGTCGTCCACGCGCTCGCGCGTCGCGTGACGTCGGACGGCGTCGACGGGGTGCTGAGCGCCATCCCGACGTATGAGTCGGTGCTCGTCGAGTTCGACGCGACGACGACGGGGTACGCGGCGATGACGGCCGTGCTGCAGGCTCTCCTCGCGGAGATCGACCCCGCCGCGCCCCTCCCCGGTCCCTCGCGCCGCTTCGTCGTCCCGGTGCTCTACGGCGGCGACGGCGGTCCGGACCTCGGGCACGTCGCCGCCGTCACCGGCCTGACGCCCGAGGGGGTCGTCGCTGCGCACACCGCTCCGACCTACGTGGTGCGATGCCTGGGCGCCCCGGGCGGCTCGCCCATGCTCGACGGCCCGTCGCTCCCCGTGCCGGTGCCGCGCCTGCGGAGCCCGCGCACGCACGTCCCGCAGGGAGCCGTCTCGCTCGCGGGACGTCAGGCGACCATCACGCCGGCCGCCGCCCCGGGCGGATGGTGCCTCATCGGCCGCACGCCGTACACGGTGCTCGACCTCGCCGCCGAGCCGCTCGTGCCCTACGCCCCGGGCGACACGCTGCGCTTCGAGCGGATCGACGAGGCGCGGTTCGAGGAGCTCGCCGGCCGCCGGCTCGCACCCGAGGACGCGACACGATGAGCCCTCGTCTCGTCGTCACCGTCGCGGGGCGCAGCGCCGTGACCGACCTCGGCCGTGCGCGCGGGCCGGCGTTCGGCCTCCCCGTCAACGGCGCGCTCGACCAGTACTCCGCGCGCGTGGCGAACATCCTCGTCGCCAACGACGAGAACGCCCCGATCATCGAGGCCACGGCGTTCGACGTCGCCTTCGTCCCCGACACCGACGTCCTCATCGCCGTCACGGGCGCGTCGATGGAGGTCACGGTCGACGGATGCGCCCGGCCCATGTGGGAGCCCGTGCCCGTCGTCGCCGGGCAGGAGGTGCGGCTGGCATCGATGACGGCGGGCATGCGCACGTACGTGGCCGTGCACGGATCGTTCGACGTGCCGGATCTCCTGGGCAGCTGCGCCCCCGACACCGTCATCGGCTTCGGCACCGTGCTGGCGGACGGCGCCGCGATCGCCCTGCGCGCCCGCACCGCCGCTCCCGTCAACCCCTACTTCGGCATCTCGCTCTTCCACTTCGGAGTGGATCGCCCGCACTTCGGCGACACCGCCTACGTCGACGTCACCGACGGCCCGGACATCGAGGAGTTCGCCGGCACGTCCCGCCGCCTCTTCGACGCGCCCTACCGGGTGAGCACGCAGAGCGACCACATCGGGCTGCGCATGACCGGATCGCTCCCCGAGCGGGTGAGGGCCGACGAGATGATCTCTCGCGGCATCCCGGTCGGCGCGATCGAGGTCCCGCCGGGGGACGAGCTCCTGGTCCTCCATCGCGGGAGAGGGGTCACCGCCGGCTATCCGGTCCTGGCGGTCGCGACCTCCACCTCCCTCGACGCCCTCGGCCAGGTGCGGCCGGAGGCGTCCGTCGTGTTCCGCGGGGTCACCGTCGACCAGGCGGGCAGGGACGCGCGCGCGTGGCGCGAGCGCCTCGACGCCCTCCGCGACCGCGTCGCGACCGTCTACTCCTGCATCGGCGCGGACGACCTCGTCCCGCTCCGCCCACTCGAAAGGAATCTCCCATGAGTTCCGCTACACGAACCCGCACCGTCCGCATCGACCAGCAGCCGAGCCGCCGCAAGGTGGTCACCGCGGGCTGCATCGGCATCTTCGTCGAGCTGTACGACAACGGCATCTTCGCCTTCATGGCGTCGGCGCTCGCCCTCGTCTTCTTCCCCCGCGACGACGCGACGAGCGCGCTCGTCTTCGTCTTCGCCGGCTACGCCGTGTCGTTCTTCGTCCGCCCGCTCGGCGCCATCTTCTTCGGCATCCTCGGCGACCGTTTCGGCAGACAGCGGATGCTCGTCGCCGTCATCATGCTCATCAGCGTCGCCACGGCCGGGCTGGGCCTGCTGCCGCCGTACTCGGCCATCGGCATCGCCGCCCCCATCCTCCTCGTGCTGCTGCGCATGCTGCAGGGCTTCTCGGTGGGCGGCGAGGCCGCGGGCGCCATGACGTTCCTCGCCGAGCACGCCCCGGAGGGCAGGCGCGGCCTGCACACGAGCCTCGCGCAGATCGCGTCGTTCGCGGCGCTCCTCACGGGCACGATCGTCGCCTACCTCATGTCGCCGTGGCTCACGGCCGAGGCCATCGACGGCGGCGGGTTCGGAGCGTGGGCCTGGCGCATCCCGTTCCTCGTGGCCGTGCCGCTCGGCGTCATCGGCTGGTACATCCGCAAGTCGCTCGAGGACACCCCCAACTTCCAGAGGCTCAAGGCGGAGGGCGGGCTCTCCCGCAACCCGCTCAAGGAGGCGTTCTCGACGCCCGAGCACCGCCGGGCGATGATGCTGGCCCTGATCATCCCGCTCATGAACGGATCCGGATACTACGTGCTGTTCAGCTACATGCCCACGTTCCTCAAGGGCGACCAGATCGGGTTCGACATCGGCACGGCGCTCATCGTCACGGCGAGCAGCCTCGAGGCGATCTGCATCGCCATCCCGGTCATGGGCGCGCTGTCGGACCGCGTCGGCCGCAAGCGCGTGATCGCCGGCGCCGCGATCGCGATGGCCATCGTCGCGATACCCGCCTACGCGCTCATCGCGACGGGACAGCTGGGCCTCGCCATCCTCGGAGCCTGCACCATGGCCGTCGTGTTCGCGGGGCACACCGCCGTCATCCACATCCTCATCGTGGAGCTCTTCCCGACGCGCATCCGCTACAGCGCCTACGGCCTCGGCTACAACATCTCCTCGGCGCTGTTCGGCGGCACCGCGCCCCTGCTCATGACCTGGCTCATCGGGCTGACGGGCAACGTCTACATGCCGGCGTTCTACGCGGTGGTCACCTCGCTCGGCACCCTGTTCGCCGTGCTCACCGTCACCGATCGCGCGCACGTCCCGCTACGGGACGAGTGACGCCGCCACGAGACCTCGCGGCGCACGGCGCCGCGGCAACGAAAGGAGGGGCATCCGTGCCCTACAGCGACTATCGGACCGCCCTCGTGACGGGCGCGTCGACCGGGATGGGAGCCGCCACGGTCGAGAGGCTCGCGGCGAACGGCATCGTCGTCCACGCCGTCGCGCGGGACGCCGCGCGTCTCGAGGCGCTCGCCGAGCGCACGGGCGCCGTCCCGCACGCCGTCGACCTGTCCGACACCGACCGGCTGGAGGAGGAGCTGTCGGGGATCGAGGTCGACGTCCTCGTCAACAACGCGGGCGTGAGCGCGCCGGGAAACATCCTCGACGCCTCGCGCGGGACCGTCGACGCGATGGTGGACGTGAACCTCCGCGCCGTGCTCCACCTCACGAGGATCTTCCTGCCGGGGATGGCGGAGCGCGATCTCGGCCACATCGTCAACGTCTCGAGCATCGCGGGGCTGTACAACTTCTTCGGGCACACCGCGTATCACGCGACCAAGGCCGCGGTGCACCAGATCTCGCGACAGATCCGCAACGACACCGTCGGCAAGCGCATCCGCGTGACGGAGATCGCGCCCGGGCGCGTCGAGACCGAGATCTTCGGGCGCAACCTCGGCGGATCGCCCGAGGCGATGAAGGAGGCGTGGGAGACCTACTACGAGGGGTACGAGTCGCTCACGACCGCGGACATCGTCGCCGCCATCGACTTCGCGATCGCCGCGCCGCGGCACGTGAACGTGGGCCTCCTGGAGATCATGCCGACCTTCCAGGTGCCCGGAGGACTCACCTTCGACAGGAGAAACGCATGAGCACCACGACGTCCGTCCGTCCCCTGACGACCCCGCCGCACGTCACGACGCGCCTCGAGCGCGCCGCCCCCGAGGCCATCGCGCGCCTGGGCCGGTTCGGCACCGCGAGCATCCACGAGGCGCAGGGGCGTCGTGGCGCGGTGGCCTCGCACATCAAGCCCGTCGATCCGTCGATGCGCTTCGCCGGCTCGGCCTTCACGGTGGTGTGCGCCCCGCGCGACAACCTCATGCTGCAGGTGGCGATCCACTACGCGCAGCCCGGCGACGTGCTGCTCGTCTCGGCCGGCGAGCTCGCCCAGGCCGGGACCTTCGGCGACGTCCTCGGCAACGCGAGCAAGGCGAAGGGCGTCGCCGCGGTCGTCACCGACAGCGGCGTGCGCGACACCGCGTCGCTGCGCGAGCTGGGCCTGCCGGTCTTCTCGGGCAGCGTGTCGATCACGGGCACCGTCAAGGAGACGCTCGGGCCGATCAACCAGCCCCTCGTCTTCGGAGGCCAGCTCGTGCACCCGGGCGACGCGGTGGTGGGCGACGCGGACGGCGTCGTCGTCGTGCGCCACGACGAGATCGACCGGGTCGCCGCGCTCTCCCAGGCGCGCGAGGAGCACGAGGCCGAGCTCATCGAGCTGTACAAGGCGGGGCGCACGACGATCGACCTCTGCAACCTCCACGACGTGCTGCGCGAGAAGGGACTCACGACCGACATCGACGACGTCGACCCCGATCAGGGACTGGGGGCGCGCCCGTGACCGCATCCGTCCCCTTCATGCCCGCGGCACGCGTCCGGCGGATCAGAGAGTCGCCGAGCTCGGCGGCGGCCGCCCGGGTGCGCGAGCTGAAGGCCGCGGGCCGGGACGTCCTGGACCTCACCGTCGGAGAGCCGGACTTCGACACTCCTCGTCATGTGAAGGACGCGGCCATCCGCGCCATCGAGGCGGGGGAGACGAAGTACACGCCCGTCAACGGCACGCCGCGGCTGCGCGAGGCGATCCGCACGCGACTGCTCCGGACGACGGGCATCCGGTACGACGACGCGCAGATCACCGTGGGCGGCGGCGGGAAGCAGGTCGTCTATCTCGCGTTCACGGCATCGCTCGACGAGGGCGACGAGGTCATCGTCCCGGCGCCCTACTGGGTCTCGTACCCCGACATGGTGCGGGCCAACGACGGGACGCCGGTGATCCTCGCGACGCGCGCCGAGGACCGCTACAAGGTGACGCCCGGCGCGCTCCGGGCCGCCATCACCCCGCGGACGAAGTGGCTCGTGCTCAACGCCCCGAGCAACCCGACGGGCGTCCTCTACACGCGCGGGGAGCTCGCGGCGCTCGGCGAGGTCCTCGCCGAGGCGCCCCACGTGCGCGTGCTCACGGACGAGATCTACGACGAGATCGTGTTCGGCGACGAGCGCGCCGTGGGCCTCGCGCAGGCGGCCCCCGGCATCCGCGACAGGGTCCTCACCGTCAACGGCGTCTCGAAGAGCTACGCCATGACGGGATGGCGGCTCGGCTACGCCGTCGGCGATCCCGGGGTGATCGGGGCCATCAACCTGCTGCAGTCGCAGACGTCGTCGTGCCCCTCCTCGATCACGCAGGCCGCCGCCGCCGAGGCGCTGACCGGGGACCAGTCGTTCGTCGCCGAGGCCGCGGCGGTGTACCGCGAGCGGCGGGACCGCGCCGTGGAGCTCGTCGGCGCGGTGGACGGGCTCGCTCCCATCGTGCCGGACGGGGCGTTCTACCTCTTCGTCGACTGCCGCGGACTCCTCGGCCGCACGACGCCCACCGGCGCCGTGCTCGAGAACGATCAGGACGTCGCGCTCTACTTCCTCGAGGAAGCGGGCGTGGCCGTCATCCAGGGGTCCGCCTACGGCGTGGCGCCGTTCTTCCGCATGTCGTTCGCGACGGACCGGGAGACGATCGAGGCCGGCATCGGGGCGATCCGGGAGGCCGTCGAGCGGCTCGGCTGAGCCGCAGGGAGGCGCCTCGGCAGCGCAAGAGCCCCGGATCGATGCGATCCGGGGCTCTTGCACAGGGGTGGCGAGTGAGGGATTCGAACCCCCGAAGCATGACGCGGCTGATTTACAGTCAGCTCCCTTTGGCCGCTCGGGCAACTCGCCAGTGCGCACCCGCCCGACTTGGACAGACGACCGGAGGCGCGAGAGATCATGTTACCCGGTGAGGGCGGCGAGCCGAAATCCTCCGGCCGGGCGGCTGCCCGGGCGCGTTGCCCCCGGTTCGGCGGGGAGCCTCCCGGAGCCCGGCGCGTCGTGGAAGGATGGCCTCACCGCACCCGCCCTGCCCGTCGAAGGGGATGAAGATGTCTGCACCGTACGCGCCGTATGACCCGCAGCAGCCGCCGCAGCCCGAGGATCGCCCGATGTCGAAGCTCATCAAGGGCTCGATCTGGATCGCGATCGGCGCCCTCATCGCCGCTGCGCTCGTGTGCGTCGTCTGGGTGCTCGTCGGGGACCAGAACGGGCTCATCGGGAAGGCCTTCCTCACCGTCCTGCTGCTCGCGGCGTTCGCGGGCGTCGTCCTGCTCGACGCGGGTCTCGCGCCGCGTCGCCCGGACTGGTTCGCGCTCGCGAGCATGGTGTCGTGGATCGTCGTCCTCCTCGTGGGGGCCGTGAAGATCTGGATCAAGGATCCCCCGTACGGGCGGGATGCGATGGGCTATGGATACGGCTACGGCGTGGACGGGGCCGAGCGGTTCTTCCAGTTCGTGCTCGTCATCGGCGTGCTCCAGCTCACGCTGCTGCACGCGCGCCTCTACTGGAAGGCGCACGAGCGCCACGTGACGACCTTCACGCGCACCATCGCGATCGTGACGACGGCCTTCCTCCTCGCGCTGGCGGGGATGCTCGTCTTCTTCCTGACCTTCCCGCGCACGGTCGAGTACGGCGAGCTCTACTGGCGCATCGTCGTCTCCCTGGCCATCCTCGCGGCGGTCGGCACGACGATCCTCCCGCTGCTCAACGCGCTGTTCGCGCCGAAGCGGCCCCGGTCGGCGTACGCCGGCGCACCGGGCGCCTCCGTGCCGCAGGTCGCACCCTCGTACGGCGTCGCCGACTCGTGGGCGCCGGTCGGGGCGGCTCCGCAGCCGCAGGCGTGGCCGACATACGTCGACGGCGTCACGCCGCTTCCGGTTCTGCCCGACGGGAGCCCCGACTGGAACGCGTACTACACGGGGTATCCGACCTATCCGCAGTGGTCGCAGGCGCCGTCGTGGCAGGACCCCTCCGCCGCGCCCGATCCGTCCGGGCAGCAGTGGTCCGCGCCCGCGCAAACGTCCTCCGGGCAGCCCGCCCCCGACCCATCCTCCGGTCCCGGAGGCCAGGACATCCCGCCGCGTCCGCCCCTTCCTCCGGTCGTCTGACGGCACGGCGACGGCCGGCACCAGGGGCGCCGTGGCGCAGGATCGATAGCGTGGGGGCATGACCTTCGAACTCGAGCTGCGCGACCTTGCCATCGACATCGCCCGCGAGGCGGCGGAGCTCGCCCGGCGCCGACGCGCCGAGGGCGTCGCGATCGCCGCCAGCAAGTCGACGATCGCCGACATCGTCACGGAGGCCGACCAGGAGGTCGAGGCCCTCATCCGCGAGAGGCTCTCCGCGGCGCGCCCCGACGACGGGTTCCTGGGCGAGGAGTCCGGGGGAGACGAGGGCGCATCCGGCGTCACGTGGGTCGTCGACCCGATCGACGGCACCGTCAACTACGCCTTCGGACAGCCGTCGTACGCCGTGAGCATCGCTGCCGTGACGGGGCCGGCCGACCCGGGCGGATGGCAGGTGCAGGCGGGCGTCGTCGCCGCGCCCGCTCTCGGCGAGGTCTTCGTCGCCGCGCGCGGGCACGGAGCGTTCCTCGGCGGGCAGCGCCTCTCCGTGACGGAGGGCTCCCCGGCCGGCGCGCTCGTCGCGACGGGCTTCGGGTACGACCCGGCCACGCACGCGGGCGCCATCGCGGAGCTGAGCCGCGTCATGCCGATCGCCCGTGACCTCCGCCGTGCCGGTGCGGCGTCGCTCGACCTCGCCTTCGTGGCCGCCGGGCGCCTCGACGCCTACTACGAACGCGGGCTCAAGCCCTGGGACATGGCCGCCGGCTCGCTCCTCGTGGAGGAGGCGGGCGGGCGGATCGGATGGCTCGACGCCGACGAACGGGGGCGGAGGATGCTCGTCGCCGCGAGCGCCCACCTGCACGAAAAGCTCGTCGGCGTGCTCCGCGCATGACGCTCGATTCGTGCACAGGGCGTCATGTGCCGTAAATTCATCCCCAGCCGAGGGCCGTGGATGGCGCTCCCAGAGATCATCCGCTACGTTGGTTACGCGATCGTTACTTTTGCGACCCGAACGCAGGAGAGGCGATCACTCCCCGTTCACGTTTCTCGCTGTCCCCCACAGTGACCGACGGAAAGTACGCCTCCTTGCCGCTCGACATGCCCTCGGCCGAAGCCGCGCCCCCGCGCCGCTCGCGTCGCGATCTTCGCGTGACGACCCCGCCGAACCCGCAGTCCGATCGTGTGCAGGCGCGAGCCGACGAGGCCGTGCTGCCCGAGCCGCCTCTCACGCGTCGGCGGCTGCGCGAGCTCGCCTCGGCCACTCCCGAGATCATCAACGACGGAGACGCCGACTTCGGCGAGCCCCTGAAGGTCGCCGAGCAGGTCGCGAGCGCGACGGGAGCCATCCCGCTTCCCCGCGACGAGGACGAGTTCCTCGCGGCGGCGCGCGCCCTCCGGTTCACGGGGGAGACGCCCGTCGTCGCTCCGGCGGAGGCCGCGAAGGCGCCGACGCCCGAGAAGGTCTCGTCGGACGCGGCGCATGTCGCCCCGCGTCGTCGTCCCGCCTTCCGCCGCGTCGCGACGACCGCCGCGTCGATCGGCGCGATGGGCGTCATCGGCCTCCTCGCCGTGGGGATGACGACGCCGCTCGGCGCCATCGCGCAGGGCGACGGCGCGAACGCCGCCGCGTCGGTCTCGATCGCGGCCGACAGCGACGAGCAGGCGCTCGGCGACGAGGAGATCCAGGCGTTCGTCGCCTCGTCGGACGTCCAGAACCTCGATGTCCAGCGTTCGCAGGGCTACTCGGCGGAGACGCTCGCCACCATCGCGTCGGCGGACGGCATCAGCACCTCCGGGGCGTTCTTCACCAACGACGCCTCCGCCGACATCCAGTGGCCCTTCGCGGTGGGGACGAGCATGAGCTCGGGCTACGGCATGCGCTGGGGCCGCCTGCACGAGGGCATCGACTTCACGCCCGGCGACGGGGCTCCCGTCCAGGCGATCGCCGACGGCGTCGTGCGCATCGCGACGGAGTCGGGCGGCGCCTACGGCGTCACGGTGTACATCGACCACGTCATCGACGGCAAGGTTGTGACGAGCCATTACGCGCACATGCAGTACGGCTCTCTGCAGGTCGTCCAGGGCCAGAAGGTGGAGGCGGGCGACATCGTCGGGCTCACCGGCAACACCGGCCGCTCGTACGGTGCGCACATGCACTTCGAGATCATCATCAACGGGTCGACGACAGACCCCCTGCCCTGGCTGCAGGAGTACGCGAACACGCGCTATTCCGACGACGAGGAGGCTGCGGCGGACGCGAGCCTGGCCACCCTCCTGGGAGACGAGATCACGGTCGAGTGATCGACGCGCGCGGCCTGTGCGCGTTCGAACACACGCGCCGGGGATGATATCCTCGTGTGGTTGCCTTCTGAAGGCGGCATGCCCCGATAGCTCAGTGGCAGAGCACTTCCATGGTAAGGAAGGGGTCGTCAGTTCAATCCTGACTCGGGGCTCGCGGCATCTGCGGATGCATCGCGGCAGGGTAGCTCAGTTGGTGAGAGCGCACGACTCATAATCGTGAGGTCGCGGGTTCAAGCCCCGCTCCTGCTACAGAATGAAACCCCCGGTTTTCCGGGGGTTTTGTCGTATGTGGGGCGATATCTGGAGGAGTGGCCTCGGCGGTTGTGCCGGTTTTGTGCCGGTGGCCGCTCAGCAGACGGCCTCTGAACGCGCAGTAGTCGTTGACTAGGCCTCCAGCTCGGGACCCACTTCATCGTCCGAGAACGCATCGTCCACTGATGGTATGGCGGTCGCACTAGGGGCGAGCCAATCGCTATCTGGCCTGGCGACTAGACGCGCGTTTGTGTAGGCCATGTCGAGGGTCAGTACCGTATGACCGCGATACGCTCGGTCACCTACAACCGAGACCACGAGCGCTAGATCGGCAGTCCGATCGCCTGTCAGGTCCAGTGGCATCAAGAACTGAGCCCCCGCTTCTCCCAGCTTGGGATACCACTGCGGGATTACGAGCTTGTGGTTTCGTCGGACTCGACGCAACGTCAGATTGATGGCCGAATCAAGGGCCTGTCGAGCGCGTAGCGGTTGCTCGATCATCTCTGCAGGGAATCGATCGATGTTGTCCCCCAGAATGTGGTCATACGCAAGCTTGAGTTCGCGTCGCCAGTCGTAGACCAACTCCGAAGCCGAAGTTACGTACTCGGCCATCTGCGGCGGTTGATCGAAGTTCCGCAGGAGGTCTCGGCTCGACTCAGTTACCCAACCGGTGAAATACCAACGCTGCGCTGCGTGCTGGTTGCGCTGGAAGAAGCCGAAGATTTCTTCGGCATGAGGAGTGAGAAGGCCTGTGTTGAAAGCCGCGAACTCGCCATCCGCGGTTACCGCGATCTTGTCTTCCATGACCAACCGCCGATATGTGTACCGCAAGAAGCTATCCAGGATCGGCAAAGGGCGTCCGGTCGGCGTAGACCCCGTCCACTCTTCGGGCTCGGAGAGATGCGCGAGCGACGTCAATGTTTCTTCCCACGCGAGGCGTCCCAACTCAACTGGCTCGATCGTGCCTGGTGCCTGCCGGGGTCCCCGATACGGGAAGAACGCGAACGACCGCAGACGCTCAGCATGGCCTTCGGTTACAGGGCCGATTTCGCCTGACTGCCGTCGGGCCACATCCGCTGGAGTCGGGAACGAGTTCATCTCTGAACCCTAGCGCGGCGCTTCCGAGATCGCGTCAAGTCGCGTCCGCGGGTGCTAGGGACCTAGCAGTTCGCCGATCTCTCGTTGAAATCAGCTTTTGTCCCTCCAATAGGCTACAAATGCTGTATGTCAGGTCGCACTTTTTCCCGCCTCGGAGCGATCGCGTCCGAGCGCTGGGGCATGGTCACGACGTCGCAGGCCTCCGCTGCTGGGATCCCCCGTAAGACGCTGTCCGGTCTTGCTGCCTCCGGCGCAGTCGAGCGTGTTGCTCAAGGCGTGTATCGCATGGCAGGCGCTCCGGCTGCGGTGCTGGAGATAGATACGATCCGGATCCACTGGCTCGCTCTCGGCGGCTCGGTATCGGTGGTCGCCGCGGGGGTGACAGCGACCACTCTGCACAGCATCGGCGACTGGTTCCCCAACACGAGCGATTTCGTGACCCCGACTCGACGCACGACTCGACTCGACGGCGTTCGACTGCGAACCAAGGTTCTACACTCCGTCGACGTGACCCTCGTTGACGGACTGCCGACCATGACCGTTGAGCGCGCGATCGCCGATCTTATAGAAGCACGGGAAGATCCATCGCTCATAGCGGACGCTCTGCGGCACGCGGCGCAGCGGGGAACGTTCCTGCGACCGCGACGGTTTGCGCAGCTTCTCGACCCACTTGCGCATCGCAACGGCGAGGTGACAGGTGGCGCGCTTGCGGGACGACTGATGCTCGCCGCAGGGCTGGACAAATCCTGGACTGCCAGACTTCAATAACCCGGCGTGCCCATTCCGACACCGACGTCCACGGTCACAAATGCCGCGAGGTATCCGCTGCGGAATGCCAATATAAGCATGAGCCCAGCGAACCGGATCGTCTCGAAGCCATAGCCGGCCGTCAGTTGCCCTCCGATCGAGGGGGATCTCCTCGAGTTCGATGCAATCCGACAAGCTGTGGCCGCCGGTGCTCTCATCAACGGCAAGCATGCGTCGCTCTCGAGAGTCGAGTACACGCTCGCGAAACTCTGTGATGATCACTGGTGGTTCCTCCCGGTGGTGGAGCTGGGACCCTGCGAAGGCCTGGAGCCCTTTGGTCAGTGGTCGTCCACCGTCGCCTCGGAGCGCGCGATGGATGTCTTCCAGCTATCACTGGTCTCTGCGCCGCAAGTGGTCTCGAAGACCTGCTGAAGAGATGGCAGTTCGAAGCCGTCTCTCCAGAACTCGGTGGCACCCGCGACCTGCGCGATCCACAGAGGAGGCTCGACTCGGTACTCATCCACTAGCGTCAGGCACTCACCTTCTAGCACCCTCGCCACCCAACGGTTCGGCACCTGAAGGGTGTCGACCAGTTCGCCGCCGATCTGAGTCAGCATCCGGAGCCGCGAGGAGTTGACGTTCGTGAGACCAACCTTTGAGATTTTCGCCTCGCCGTAGCGAATCACGTAGACGACGTGGGGCTCCCACCAACCGTCGGTGATCTCGCGCATCCACTTGTCGAGTGACGCCGAGTCGGTGAGACGATCGCGGGCATACGCCACGGCCATACGCGTGATGCGGAGGTGGGGCGTGAGGAACGAATCGGTGACAACTGATCGTTAGTGCCGGGAGGCGCTGACGGGGAGGATGTCATCATGCCTGGTCCTTATCCCAGAGAGTTCCGCGAGGACGTCGTCGCGGTCGCTCGTAGCCGCGAGAGTGGCGTCACCATCAAACAGATCGCCACCGACTTCGGCATCAGCGAAGCAACGCTGCAGAACTGGCTCCGCCAGGCCGATGTCGAAGACGGCAACCGTCCCGGTCAGACCGCCGCGGACGCCGCGGAGGCTCGCGAGTTGAAGAAGCGGATTCGTCTCCTCGAGCAGGAGAACGAGGTCCTCAGGCGAGCGGCGGCGTATCTGTCGCAAGCGAACCTGAAACTCGGTGGCTCCCCAAAATGACGTACCCGCTCGTTGCCGAGCTCGCCGACGCGGGGATCCCCGTAACGGTGTCGTGCCGGGTCCTCAAGCTCGCCCGCCAGCCCTACTACCGCTGGCGCAATGATCCCATCCGCGACGCAGACGTCCTCCGCGCGTATCGGACCAACGCGCTGCATGACGCGCACCACGACGACCTCACGTTCGGATACCGATACCTCGCCGATGAGGCGCGTCGTGCAGGGTGGCGGATGAGCCGCAGGACGGCGTGGAAGCTATGCTCTCAGGCCGCGATTCTCTCGTCGGCGCAACGCCGGCGGCGGGGCAAGGGCAAGAAGGCCGGCCCGCCCGTGTTCGATGATCACGTCCAGAGGGCGTTCCGCGCGGACGCGCCGAACCGGCTCTGGCTCACGGATATCACGGAACATTGGACGAGCGAAGGCAAGCTCTACTGCTGCGCGATCAAGGACGTGTTCTCGAACCGGATCGTCAGTTACTCGATCTCGAACCGGATGACCGCGAAGCTCGCCGTCGACGCGCTCCGCAACGCCGTCACTCGCCGGGGTGAGGTCGCCGGCTGCATTCTGCACGCCGACAGGGGCAGTCAATTTCGCAGCCGCGCGATGGTCCGCGAGCTGCGCCGTCATGACATGGTCGGATCGATGGGCAGAGTCGGCGCGGCTGGCGACAACGCGGCCATGGAGAGCTTCTGGTCCCTGCTGCAGACGAACGTGCTTAACCAACAGCGGTGGGCGACGCGGCAAGAGCTGCGGCTGGCCATCGTGGTCTGGATCGAGCGGAAGTACCACCGTCAGCGAGCCCAAGACACCCTCGGCGGGTTGACGCCCATCGAGTTCGAAGCCAAGCTAGCCGAGCCGCTCACACTCGCGGCCTAAACCGAACCTGTCACCACTTCGTTCCTCACGCCCGTGGTTTACAGCCCCGTTCCACGAGATGGTGTTCACCGAAACGAACTCGACGCGGCCGTCGCCCGTGGGGTGCGGATGCCGTGAGGCAGCCAGCCAGCTCCGGGCGTGCGTCGCCGTCGGATTGGTGGTCCACCACCCAATGCCGTACGACCGCGCGCTCGAGGGCAACGGCCTTCCAAGGATCGTCTCAATCTCGTCAAACGAGAGTGTGATCGAGTCCTCGTCGTTGTGCTCCATCAGGTAGTCGAACAGCGGTGAGTAGCGACCCAGCCGCACCTGGTGATAGTCCCGAACCATCGTTACTTCTCCATTCCCATCAGTTTGTCGAGCGCACCGTTTGCGCGCAGCGCGGCATCGGCCCGTGCCTTGGTGTACTTCTCAGTCACTTGCATCGACGAGTGCCCGAGGATGGCCTGCACGTCGTTCGCGGCGGCTCCGGCGTCGAATAGCAGCGTGGCCAGCGTGTGGCGGAGATCATGGATGCGGAGGTCCGGGCGATCCAACTGCGCTCGGAGGGCATCCCAGTCGACGGCTCGTCTTACGTTCGACGTATTCAGGCGTCCGCCATTCGGTCCGGTGAAGACGAGTTCGTTTCGACCGCGGCCCTGCAAACGGCGAACAATGACGGGCCGCAGTGCAGACGGCAGCGGAACGGTGCGCTCCTTGTGGCTCTTCGGCGTCTGCTCGCGTACTTTGCCGCCGCCTGCTGGCGAGAAGCTGCGCCGAACGTTGATCACCCCGTGGGCGAGATCCACGTCGCTGACCCGCAGCGCGCTGGCCTCGCCTGCCCGCATGCCTGTGTAGACGAGAGCGGCGAGGTAGTCGCGGTGAGGCTCGCTTTCTACGAAGTCGAGCATGATCCCGACTTCGCCCACAGTCAGCGCTCGAGAGCGGACGTCCGTGGACCGCTCCTGCCGAGGCCGCCGCGCCAACCGCACTGGATTCGCGGAGATGATCCCAGCACGCGCAGCGCCCTCGAGGAGGCGACTGAGTACTGCGAGCGCGTCGTTGCGCGTCGACGCCGTGCCGGTCCAGCTGGTTATCGCGTCGTCGACGTCAGTGACTCCGATCGATTCGAGCTTCCGATGCCCGAGCCAAGGCTGCACACGGAGTCGCCAACCGCGCTCATATGCTGCTTCCGTCGCTGGGCGGACGCCTCCGATCAAGGTCGCCCAGTGGCGCACCTTCTAGGCATTGAGAGTCATCCCGCCCTCGGGCCTAACGCTGAGCCGGGCCTCGCTGCGAAGCTTCTTGGCCTCCGCGAGAGTGTCGACGAGGAAGCTGCGTTCCCGCTGCTCTCCGTTGATCCCGAGCGCCCACACTCGCACCTGGTACTTGTTTCGGTCGGCACGATAGCGGATGCCCTCGGGGAGCGCCTTCCTCGTCTTCGGATCGATCCGCTCGTTACCGGAGGCCATGAGTGCCTCCCGAGTCCAGGAAGGCTTCGATCGTGGAGGTTCGCCAGAGCATGTGCTTGCCCACGTGCGCGTCAGGGAAGGGGACGCGTGCCTGTCTCCGCAGCGAATCGAACGTCGACAGCGGGACGCGGCAACGCTCGGCGACCTCCTTTCGGGTCATGTACTTGTCGACCTGAGTTGACTCGATGTCGGCTCGGTCTTCAACGAGCTCCGCGGTGTTACGCATCCTTCTCTCCTTTCTCTTCGAAACGCACACGTCGCGCGTCTCGCCATTCACGTGCTGCTCGTGCCGCTTCGACCGCAAGAGCGCGATCACCCTCGGTGCGCCATCCCATCCCGGCGAAACTCCAGCTGCCGATCACGAGGACTTCATCGACGTCATGTCCTTCGGCCTGAGCGCGTTCGATGACCCGATCAAGCCGCCAACGACGCCGAGCGCCGCGCAGCGAGCCGAGGGTGACGGAGTAGCGGCGCGACTTCGATGAGAAGTGCCCGCGGAAGCCGAGCATGTGCGCCCACTTGGCCAGCAGGACGTATGGGCTTTCTGCTCCGCTTGCGTCCGCGATCAGCTCTGCACTCGCCTTGATGCGCCGGATGTGGAGCCGTCCACCGGTGTCGCCGTCCAGATCTTCCGTCGCCTTCGTCGCGTACTTGGCGATGTACGCAGCGACTGCGCGATCAGACAGCGCCCCGTCGAGTCCTCCGCGCCTGACGATGGGCTGCACGTCAAGCTGAGCACCCCACCGAAGGATCCGTGTGGTCAGATCGTTGCCGACGATCGGCGCTTCGAACGAAACTCGCTGCGCTGCCGCCTTGACCGCAGCCGTGAGATGCGCCTCGGTCACGTCGGCTGGCGTCGGCGGGAACTCCTCGGTGGCACTGACGCCATCGAGTCGAACGATCGCGTGGAAGTGCACGGCGCCGCGACGCTGGAACTCCGCGACCTTCGCGAACTGAACTCGAACGATGTCCGCGGCGGCACGCTGAGTGACGCCCAACTCGTGAGCGAGGCTTCGCCTGAGCTGAATCGTGAATCGACGCCACAGCTCGGGGGCGAAGAACTGCCACACGACATGTCCCTCGTAGTCGTAACACTCGTCGCACATCGGATCGCCGAGCACCGGATCCCCCTGCTCGTGGCCGCAGTTGCAGCCGCGCGGTCGACCATGGGAGCAGACACCGCGCAGCCGCGACCGCGAAGTCGAGTGGACCGAGCCGAAGGATGGCGCTGTCAGGGTCACGAACACCATCGGGTGATCAGCGACGGTCTCAGGGACGCCTTTCATCCCGCCCGCGGCACCGGCCATGATCATGTGCCAGGTGTCACCCTTGTACTCGTGGCTGCACGACTCGCATCGACGGGCACGCCGGTTGCCGCAACGCGTGTACGTCAGACCGTCGGGCTGCGTCGACGTGGCGAACTCGCGGATCACCCCTCCGCTCTGCGGATCGAGCGTTGCCGACGAACCAGTCAGGCGAACCGGGTTCGAGCAGAATCCAACTCGAGCGGCACCGGCCATCCACTGATCGAACTCCGCGCTCCGCAGGCGTGTGGCGACGGACTCAGCGAGGCTCACCGGTCACCACCATCGTCGGAACGGCGCAGCCGATCGGAGATACCGTGCCGATGACGTCCGCTGCCAGGACGGGGCGGCAGACCACAGCGTCGAGGTCATTCACACGACGGTGCTGCTGCCACTCGAGGATGTCGGCGTCGGTACAAGACAGATTCGCGATTCGGCCATAGACGCCGGTATACGAGACCATCGCTGAGTCCTCGTAGACCGCGAGGTAGTCCTGTTCGACACGGTCCCAGACAAGCCGTAGGTTGCAGGGCACGGGCTGCGCGGATGCCTCGTCAGCGGTGAGCGAGGTCGGCGAGGTGGACGAGGTGTGCGCGGCGATCGCGTAGCCGCCGGTTGCACCGCCGATCAGCAGCACTGCGCCGCTGAGGATCGCGATTGCTGCGATCCCGATGCGATTCTTCATGGTCATGATTCCTCCTGAGGTTCGGTTGTCTTGGTCCTGCGGGTGGCGCGGGTCCGTCGTGGTTTCGACTCGTCCTCCACGACCGGCAGAACCACCGGTCGTGGGTTCGGGGCGAAGTAGGTGAGAGCGGCATCGCGGATCTGCTCGTCAGCTGCGTAGGCCGCGCGTACCCGTTGGGGCGGCGTTCCGTTCTCCGCAAGGACGTAGGCAACGCCCGGCGTGGAAGCCGAGATCTCGTGGCACAGCGCACCAGCCGCGACCGCGCCGTCACCAAGCACCATGGCCGTCTCGGTTCGGTCACGCAGACGGAGTCCGACGGTCTGGGTGAACAGTCCGCGCGCAGGCAGCGTCTCTTTGCGAGGGTCTTGCAGACATGCGAACACGATGAAGCCGACGGCGCGACCCTGTGAGGCGAGTGTGGCGATGGCTGCGTTCGCGCGCCGCAGCATCTCGCGATCGGTCTCGTACGCGGTGAGGGCAGCCAGTTCATCGATCAGGACGATCACGGTTGGGCTGTCTACGGTCGGCGTGTGCTGACGCGTGATCCCGGCGAGCTTTCGCGCGCGATCCTGCATCTGGTCGACGGCATCCTCGAGCAGTGCGACCGAGTGGGCAGCATCGGAAGCGAAGCGAGTCAGCAGATCGCGCCCCATCGCCAGTTCCATGCCTCCCTTGCGGTCGATGCCCCACACCTCGATCAGTCCGGAATGGATCGGCTGCACGAGGCCGAGGAGGAGTCCCCACACGAGCGAGGCCTTTCCGCTGCCCGAGGAGCCCGCCACGAGCGTGTGGGGCCCGAGAGGCAGTCGCCATTCGGCACCGCCGTCCGAGATCCCCATGAGCACGGATGCGCCATCCCAGGTGCCTCCGAGCGGGAAGCCGAAGGGCTGTGCCAGTGCATCGACGTACTCGATCCGTAGGGCGAGCGAACTGATCTGCTCACCCTCGACCGTTACGCGTACAGCGTTGAACGCCTGAGCGATGCGAGCAGCCGCCGCGACAAGGTCTTCTCGGGCGAGGCCTGGAGGCATCGATACCTGAAGGAAACATGTCGAACCGTCCCAGCTTGGGTTTCCCGCGCCAGTGACGATCTTTCGCCCGGAGTAGTCCCTGACCTCGAGCCCCAGCTGGACTGCAAGCGACGGCCACGAGCCGACAATCCACCTCGCGGTCTGCTCTTGCCAGCGACGCTGCAGAAGCGAGTCGAAGTGTCGAGCGGCGCGAATCCGACGCAACACGATGATCGCGACCGCCGCGACGACGGTCCAGTTGATGACGTGGCCGACGAAGGGCGCTGCGCTGAAGAACGTGAGGATGAGCAGGAAGGGGAGTAGCCACCAGCCGCGTCGCCAAAGCAGCGGCCACTCGCCCGCCCAGTAGGCGCGTTCAACACGCCAGGACCAGGTCATCACTCACCGCCCCGCGGCTTGCCAGCAGGCTTCATCTCGCGTGCACGGAGGGAGAAGGCGACGCGAGGTCGACCACCGGTCTCCTTGACGTAGGGCGTCACGGTGAGCCCGTCGAAGAAGACCGGGCGGAACGGCAGGCCATTGGCCTCCGGCGGTGCCGTCGGTTCCGAGATGCTCGCGATCTTGACCGTGACCTCGTTTTGGCCCTTCCGGGCCTCGGGATCCGCGTCGATGACGCGCACCTGCCACAGCGGGTGCCCCGAGTTCTTGTCGAGATCCTGTCCCTGACGTTGGCCGTCGTCGGACCACTTCACGACCGCTTCGATTTCGCCGACCATGAACGCTCCGCGGGGGAAGTACGCCTCGAAGCTGACCGGGATTCCTGACTGCAGTGCCATAACTAGTTCCGCTCAGTTGGTGAACCTTTTGCTCACAGCATCAGCATGACGCGAAATGGGTCGAGTGTCAACCTTTCTCTTACATCGTCGAACTGAGTCTCACTCGCGAAGTGATAGGCGCGGCCACTAAGCTGATGGGATGGACGTGCGAGCATGAGCGATCAATCGGTGCCCCTGGTTTGGGGTGTCGTCCCCGAGCCGGTGCGCGGTGTCCTGCAGCGACTGCAAGAGCGCGCGGCGGAAGCTGTCGAGGCGATGGATACTGCCCAGATTGGGGGAGTGGCTCCCCAGAACCACGACGCGGCGTTTCTGCAGATGTCCGCGGCGTCGGAGGCTGCAGACCGCGCGACCCGCGACTACCGCAGCTTGTTCAATGCGTACACGCACAAGTTTCACCAGCCGAAGCCTCCTATTGGGGAGCTGGCTGCGATGCAGGGTGCAGTCACACAGTCGTTCGCCAAGCGCTACACGCCGAAGACCGTGGCAGCGATCGAAGCGTTGCTTTCGCCTAAGCCCGATCTTGCTGCGATCCGCGCGGGCATCCGGGCCCTCGGATTCGAAGACCTCCGTGGGATCTCAGATGAACTCGACTCGGTGATCGCTGCCGCGGAGGCCGATCCTAAGTTCCATCCCTGGAGCGCGTCGAGCGAGACAGCCCGACTGTCGACGCCGACCCCTGGAACTCTCGCGGATCTCATGCCGGACCAGTATGCGAAGGAACGTGCTCACGTGGACGGCACAATCGGGTCACCGAGGAATCTGTGAGAACTTTCTTTACTCGTTCAAGGGCCGGCCTCCGGCCGGCTGTGCGATGGGCGGAGTGCCCGACTGCGGTGCGTCCGGTCCTCGCTCCGCTGCGGTCCGGGCGCTCCTCGGCGGGCACTCCGCCCATCGCTTCGCGGGGGTAGCTCCCATTAGTTCTTTTAGCTCGCAAGACGAGGAAGCAGTGACGATGTTCACCGACGACCAGAAGGTCTACACGACGCCGTGGGGCACGCAACTTCATGGCGACTCGCTGGAGCTACTCAAGGGCCTCGAGGACGAGAGTATTGACTTGATCGTCACGAGCCCCCCATTCGCACTGCAGCGGAAGAAGGCGTACGGCAATGAGGAGCAGGAGGCGTACGTCGACTGGCTCGCCCAGTTTGGCGAGGCTGCCAAGCGGGTATTGAAGGACACTGGCAGCCTCGTCATCGACATTGGCAATGCCTACCGTAAGGGGAGCCCTACTCGTTCCCTCTACCCGTACCGCGTCCTACTCAAATTTGTTGATGAGCTCGAGTACCACCTCGCCGAAGAGTTTTTTTGGTACAACCCGGCAAAGCTGCCCAGTCCTCTCGAGTGGGTAAACAAGCGTCGAATCCGAGTTAAGGATGCCGTCAACACGGTGTGGTGGTTCTCGAAGACGGAATGGCCGCAGGCAGACGTCAATCGGGTGCTTCAGCCTTACTCCAAGAACATGGAGAAACTACTCAAGGACCCTGAAAAGTACTACAAGACCTCATTGAGGCCAAGTGAGCATGACATCTCGAAGCACTTTGGCAACGACAACGGTGGTGCGATCCCGTCGAACCTGCTGCAGATCTCCAACACCGAATCAAACACTAACTATTTGCGCCTATGCCGCGAGCTTGAGATCAAGTCGCACCCGGCCCGGTTTCCCAACGACCTGCCCAAGTTCTTCATCGAATTCCTCACGAGTCCAGGGGATGTCGTTGTAGACATTTTTTCGGGCTCAAACACCACAGGAATGGTTGCTGAGCAGCTAGGTCGGAAGTGGTACTCGTTTGAGCTCAACCGCGACTACGCTGCGCTGTCCATCATGCGGTTCTTGCCCTCGATGCCTGCCAAGGCGGCCCTCTCACTGTATGAGAGGGCCCGGAGGAAGACTGTCTCGTTGCCCTCAGAAGCGCGAGGTCTAATTCCGATAGCGATACAGTCGGCGGAGAAGGAGTTCAGGCTCGCCGAGAAGGAACTGCACGCGGCGGGGGTGCAGCGGGAGAAGGAGTTCGAGCATGTTAGAGCAATCGAACACAGGGCCGAGATGGAACGGGTCGATCCAGTCGACAACTCCAGCGACATAATTGCTGCCTTGCAGCGCGCAGGTGAGGAGGCGGCACTTGCGATGGCGCGACAGTCGGTCGCCATGAAGCGGATCAAGACGCAAGCCAAGGCCTTGGCCACAGCCCGCGCCGCGGCAGCTGCCCTTGATAGCTTCTATGGTCCAGCTGGCGTCGAGGTGCCTGACGGGCATTTGGGCTGAATGACTCATGCCGACCCCCGTGGATAGCGCTGCCGACGCTTTGCTGCCATTGGGCAGGCTCGCGCCCGTAGTGCAGAGGTCGCGAGTAGCTGACGGCACGAAACGGGCTAACCAACTCTTTGCCGCCTCACTCGAGGACTACTCCGCCTCGCTCGACTCCGCGGAGACGGACCAGAAGCCGTTCGACCTGCAGATGTCGTCTCCGTTTCCTCCACTGCTGCGGGTCTATATGTTCACGATGACGACACACCCATCAGAACGGCAGGAGGGTGCGTACCGGATTCAGGTCATGCTTCCTGGGAAGGCTCGGCACTTCGATGCCACAGATAACCCTTTCATCATCCTGGCCGGGTTCGAACCGAAGCTGGAGGTCTTTGCTATGTGGGATGCGATGGCTCATGATGTGGCGACGGGGATCGCCCATTCCAAGGGTGTCCAGCTTCGGGAGAACACCTTGCTCACCGCGCTTTCGCAGGGGGTTGCCTGTCAGCAGAGGACGCTCCGCCACGCTGGTGAGACTGAGACGGTCATTGCATCGCGTCCAGACGCACTTCCTGAAGCGCTGGAGCTTCGGTGGCAACTGTCGATCGAACGGCTGACGGCATGACGGGCGAGGGGTGGGGGGCGTCCGGCTGGACTCCGGAACCCGAGTACGCTAGCGACCGCGACGACATTCTCAACGACTTCTACATGCGCGCGCTTGTCGAGGCAGTCACGTATGACCGGATCACGGGCTTCTTCGCCAGCAGCGCTTTGGCACTGTATTGGGGCGCGATACCGGACTTCGTGGACCGCGGCGGGAAGATCCGTGTCCTCTGTTCCCCTCGCATCACCGAGAAGGATGCTCAAGGCATTGAACGAGGCTACGATGCTCGCGATGACGAGTCCCTGGCGGCGGTGCTCCGGGCGGAGTTCGACGCGCTGCTCATCAGTGAGCAACTTCGCAAGCCTGCGCTCGCACTAGCGGCCCTCATCTCCGAGGGTCTGCTCGAGGTGCGCCTCGCCCGGGTGGCCCGCGCGTCATTGGACGATCGCCGTATGTTCCACGACAAGGTGGGGTTATTCGCTGATGAGCGCGGCCAGCGCATCGGCTTCCGCGGATCACTCAACGAGACGCGGTATGGGATCGCCTCAGACGGCAACATCGAGTCCTTCGATGCATGGACAAGCTGGACGGGACGCAACGACAGCATTCGTGTACAGCGGTCCTCTGAGCGCTTCGAAAAGCTCTGGGACGGCAAGAGTGAAGGGGTGGAAGTCCTGGCACTTCCCGCACCGTTTCGCCACTGGCTCGAGTCCCAGGCGGACGGTATGGCTTGGCGAGAATTCGCCGCTGAAATCACAACCGAGACTGAACACGATTTGGTCATCCGCACAGCGCCGGACGGGAGACCTCTGCGAGAGCAGCAGATCGCCGGGTTGGACAAGTGGGAGGAGAACGGGAAACGCGGGATCCTCGCTCACGCGACAGGGTCCGGCAAGACAGTCACCGGCATCACAGCAATTGCTAACTACAACGGCCCCGCGCTCGTCGTCGCGCCGTCCAGGCTCGTTGCGCGGCAGTGGAAGGAACAGCTTGAGGACACGGGTCGACGAGTACATCTGTGTGGCGACGGCGAGACAGCGTGGAAGACCCGGCTGAGGAACTGGCTCTCGCAGCCCGCTGCTGAACGCGTGGTGGTCGCACTCGCCCCAACGGCTGCCCAGCAGAGCTTTGTCAATCAGGCATCGCGCGCGCAGAACCTCCTGCTTGTAGGCGACGAGGTGCACCGCCTTGGCGCCGCTTCGTATCGCAAGATCCTTGAGATCGACGCGGCGGCGCGTCTAGGGCTCTCTGCGACACCGGAGCGTGCCGGTGATTCGGAGGGCACCGCCGCCGTCTTTGAGTACTTCGGCGGAGTAATCCATCGCTACACGCTCCGCGATGCGCTGATGGCCGGCGCGCTCTGTGACTATCTGTACCACCCGCAGTTGGTCCGGCTCTCGCCTCAGGAGCAGGAGGACTGGGACGAGTTCAGCAAGAAGATTGGCAAGCTCGTCGCGCAGTCACACAACGCTTCTGGTGGGCCAACCGCGAGCCAGTTGGAGCGGATTCGGATGCTGACGATGCAGCGAGCGCGCATCGCCAAGAAGGCGGCCGCAAAGACACCTTTGGCACAGGCCATCGTGTCCAAGCACTACGAGCGTGGGCAGCGATGGCTCGTCTACTGCGATGATAAGGGCCAGATGGACGCAGTCGCGGCTGGCCTGAGGAGCGCCGGAATCGACGCTTACCAGTATTACTCGGACATGCCTGCGGACAAGGCTGCGACCCTGCGCCACTTTGATGAGAATGGCGGCGTGGTCGTATCGATCAAGTGTCTTGACGAAGGCGTCGACATACCGAACGCCGATCATGCCCTGATCCTTGCTTCATCTAGGAACCCGCGTGAGTTCATCCAGAGGAGAGGACGTGTGCTCAGGAGAGCCGAAGGAAAGACCGTCGCGACCGTGTACGACGCGATTCTGCAGCCCGAGAGCTTGAACGACACCTCCGGGATGTCGTTGCTTCAGGGGGAACTCGCCCGGGCGGGTAACTTCGCTCGGGATGCCCTCAACAGCGACGCGCGGGACCCATTGGAACGACTAGTTGTAGGACTTGGCGGGGATCTTGAGGCACTCTATGAGTACCTCGACGTCGGCGAGGAGACCGACGACTGACACAACACAGGCGCTTACCGGCCGAGCCAATGAACGCAACCAACCACGTAATAGGAGTTCGTAGATATGCGAGATAGCCTCGCCGACGTTGTCGAGTCGGTGCGTTCACAGTTCTTCAGCCACATCGATCCAGAGCTGGTGCAACAGATCGTCGAGATCGAGAAGCAGCACGTCGAGAACCGCCCGCGGGCGCAGGAGGGCGTCGCTCGCGCCATCCAGCACAACCTGGTCGGGAGCGCTGAAGCTTGAGATACCGGCACCTGACCCTCGAGAATTTCCTGGTCTTCAAGGGAGAGCAGCACCTCACCATCCCGGACAAGGACGGCGTGGTCGTCGTCTACGGTCGGAACGGGAAGGGCAAGACGTCACTGCTCAATGCCTTCCGCTGGGTCTGGAGCGGCGAGGTTCGAAAGCGCAGTACTAGGCCTCTGCCGATCGAGGACATCACCAACAGCGTCGCCCTCCAGGAGGCGCGTGGAGGTTCAGTGCGCTGCCGCGTCCGATTGGAGTTCGAGGCTGACGGTGCAGAGTGGGACCTCACTCGCTCGCTCACCCATGAAGGCGGCGAGTACTCGCAGGAACTGATCCTTCGCAAGAACTCGATTGCGCTTAGTGCGGCCGATGCTGAGAGGCAGGTCGCTGAAATCATGCCGCGGGAGATCGAGCAATTCTTCCTCTTTGACGGCGAGCTGCTGGACCAGTACGAAAAACTCCTCGACGACGACAGCACGGTCGGCGCAACGCTCCGCGACGATATCGAGCGCATCCTGGGACTTCCGATCCTTGAGCACGCAGCCCAGGACAGCGCTCGAGTCGGCGAGGACGCTGGCAAGGAGATCGCCAAGGCCGCTCAGCGTGACACCAAGACGAAGGTTCTCGGCGACGCGCTGATTACGGAACAGAATCGCCTTGCCACCTTTCGTCAGAACTACGAGGCGGAAGACGGGAAAGCGAAGGGCTTCGAAGCCGAGTCCCGCAAACTCGAGCATCAGGTGGCCGAGCAGTCCGGAAAACTCCAGATCAAGGCGCTCCGCGATGAAGCGCGTAACAACTTGCTCAACGCTGAGGGGGAGCTCTCCGAGACTCGAGAGAAGTTCCAGAGCCTTCTGGCGGACTCCTGGCGGGCAGTGCTCGTCGAACCGATCGCGGCGCGCTTGGACCAGAGCCAGGCTGAGCTTGACTCGTTGGAGGAGAAGCTTGACGATCTAAGGTTCGCGGCAACTCTGGCGCGCCACTATGAAACGTCCGGAGGTGCATGCCCGGTGTGCGCGTCGCACCTGGATGACAGAAACCGCGCGGCCCTGGAGAGCCACCTCAACGCGAACAAGTCAGGCGACCTGATTTCTGCCGAGGATGAATCGGTGGAACTGAAGGCGAACCTGAAACGGCTCCGTGACTCGGGACGCGGTCACGAAGTCCGTGCCGATATTAGGTCGGTCGAGGACAGTTACCTGAAGGTGCAACAGCAGATTGAAGACTACCGAGAGGACCTCGACGACTACGACGACAAACTCAAGGGGCAAGACGATGACCTAAACGAGTTGGTGCAGCGGACGAAGAATGTCGAGATTCAACTGAATCGCGCGCGAGACGAATACCGCAAGCAGCGCGACCTGCACGAGCAAGCAAAGCAAAACATCGCGAAGCTGGATGAGAAGATCCGACTGCTTGGTGGAGCTGGCCAAGCTGACCAGGGTGTCTACGTCCGTCAGCAACTGGCCGAGGATCTTTCTAGACTCTTCGAGCAGGCCGTGGTCACCTACCGCGACCAGCTCAAGGAGAATGTCCAGCAGAAGGCCACGGAGCTCTTCGTGGCCATGCGGTCGGAGCAGGACTTCGTGAAGCTGACAATCAATGAGTCGTATGGGCTGCGGATCCTCGACAAACGAGGAGAGCCTGTCAAACACCGCAGCGCTGGTTATGAGCACCTGGTGGCGCTGTCGCTTCTGGGAGGTCTGCAGGCGAGTTCGCCGATCAGCGGGCCGCTCGTCATGGACTCGCCGTTTGGGCGTCTCGACGAGCACCACGTCGAGGACGTCGTCAAGAACGTAGACAAGCTCACATCACAGGTGTTCCTTCTCGTCACAGAGCGTGAACTACCTCGTAGCACCGCACGTGATCTGCTCCGAGGTCGTATGTTGGCCGAGTTCGAGCTGCGACGCGGGGATTCCGCTCATCAGACTAACCTCCAGGAGCTTCATAGTGTCTGACTCAATCTCGACCCGAGGGCGTGTGAACATCGCTCTAACTGGTAAGGCGGAACTCGCGAGAGACGAAATTCACGAGCGCTTCCCGTTCAAGGAGAAGCAGCAGATCGTCCGTCTGGGGCTTTCCTATGCCATGCGGCTGAAGTTGGAACCCACCCGTGGCGCTGACTTCGGTCGGGCCGGAGACGGGCAAAACATGAATGTGGGTTCGTTCGACCCGAGCGGCGAGCTGCTCGACCTGGTGCGGGCCTTCCACCCTGCTGCGGAGGATCCGGCTGAGGTTGCCGAGACCCTCATGAGCCTTGGGCTCGTGAGGCTGGCGGAGGACATCAAGAACAGCACGGTCACCCGCATCACGGACATCCTCTACGGCGGTGACGAGGATTGACGTCAGGCCGCGAGACGAGTTGCTCTGCATCCTCGCCAATCCACCTGCCGGATCAGGGGAGCGGACGCTCGGGAGGTTGGCGCTGGGCCGCGGCATACTCGGATTCGAGGTAGTCCGGGTCGGAAACCTGTTCGCGCTCCCTTCCAAGGACGTCACAGCGATCTCGAACCTCGGTGCGACGCCAGATGGCTGGTTGGCAGCGCGCAAACACCTGAACCGTGCGCTCACGTCATGCGACGGAGTGCTACTTGCTTACGGACTTGCAGAGCCAACTGGTTCTGCAAGAGCGCACCACCGAGCGCAGTTGCAGTGGCTGAGCGAGCGCCTGGTGAATACGGGGTGTCCCGTCTTCCAGCTCGGTGACGGGCCGCGACATCCATCACGTTGGCAGCGATGGACAGCGCGGCACCATCCGGCGCTGTCCTTCTCCGACGGCTTGCGAGCATCCTTTCGGGCAGCTGAACTGACAGGTCTGCCGTAGGCACAGGCGAGGGTTCTGGTTCGGTCGCGGTAGTCAGCGACTCTGATCAACCGATGGCGCGGCGCTCGAGATGCGATAGTTGGCCCGCATGTGTCGATATGATCCGAACGTGCCGTCTCTCACCAACCAAGATCCGGGCGAGCTCCTTCAGAAGCTCGGTGAAGATGGTGCCCGCCGCGCGAAGCTCTGGCTGGACTCGACGACACGCGTCGAATCGACTTGGTCGGTGTACGACAAATTCGGAAAGGACCGATTGTCCTACCCGTGGCCGAATGACGACGAAGCATACTCCTATGACATAGGTGGGATCTTCTACGGGGGTGACCTGCACAAGCAGGCTTTCCTCGTCGAGTGCAAGAAGTACTCCTCTGCCAGCCAGGGTGGCCACTTCGATAAGTTCCTCGCCCAGAGTTACGTAACCCTGCGGGACTATCCTCATCTGGCCGACCACTTCATCTGGATGACGTGGCACCCCTTCCGGATCAACACCTGGAACGAACTGAGCAGCGAGACGAAGATCGTCAAGGCGCTCATTCGCGAGCAGGAGCGTGTGTTCGGTACGACGGGCGAGGACGAGACGGGCCTGTCCGACCAGCTCGATGCAAGCGTTGTTGCGGACCTTGCTGACCGGGTCTGGGTGATTGTGTTGTCGGACCGTCAGGAGACACTGGTGATCAGCCGCGAGGACCGCGCCGAAGTTATGAAGCTTCGCATTCTGCAGGAGAGCTGATGGAGCACGTGCAACGGAGCGGTCTCGACGCCGTTTCTTCGATCGAGGCGGTAAAGGCGAGCGTGATCTCGACGCTGCGTGCCACCGATGACTCCGTACGGATCCACAAGACGGAGTACTTCAATCACACATACGCGCCCGATCTCGTTTTAACGTGGGCAGGTTTGAAGGCGGACCGCAAGGTCTACCTTCGGACTACTGACCGGGAGCAGTACCTCGCTGAGGACATCCAACTTCTGCAGCAACGGGACCCGATGATCATGCCGCTTGACGGTATACAGCATGACTCCGTTGACGCTGCAATGCGCTCACTCAACAACGTCTCGCAGTCTGTGGGTGCGCTTGTCGCCGAGACTTCGAGCCTGACGTCATTGGGTGAAAGCTTGGGAAGCAGCCCCGTCAGAAACCTGGCGTCTCGGGCGGTGCTACAAGGCGGAAAGGGGCTCGTCGATGGAGCCGGTGCCGTCAACTTTGGTGAGGCCGTCTCCGCCGGATTTAGCGGGGCATTGAATGGCGAAGTCGAATCGACTGCCGGAGCTGTCCGAGCAGCAGAAGAGATCCTGGACCCCGCGAGGACAGCCGCTCTCTCGGAGCTGCTACAGGCGGCGTGGGTGGGCGGCGGCAACACATCCACATCGTTCCCGGGGACGATGGAATCGCCAGCGTCGCTCGGCCCAGATACCTTGGCGCTCCTCCTCGATACAGTTCCAGGTTCGGACCCGGAATTCTGGGCACACATCGCGCGGCGCCTCGAACTTGGTCACTTGAGCGGCCTGAGCGTGTCAGCGGAGAACGAAGCCTTCCAGGCTCTGCTGCGTGCGGCCGCCCCACGCCTCGTCGCGAAGGCGGCGCGCTTGGTCGAAAGTGACAGCGATCGGGTTGACGGACTTCGTTGGGGAACAGCCCACGGATTGCTGACTCTTCTCGTCGGCACCCTGCGTGTTCAGTTTGCTGACCGGAGCCAAAACGAGTTTGCATCTTCAGGAACTGATCTCAGCCCTTCTGCGACCAGGTTCAGGGCACGCGCCCAGGCGAACCAAACGACCGTGCTTCGTATTGTTCTCGCCTCGGACGATCGGCGGCTTGAGTTTGTGAGCGAGGACGGCACCTCCCTCGTCGCCGATAACCGTATCGATCGTCTCGAGGAGCAGCTTGGAGTGGCGGCGAAGGTGCGACGTGCCGTCGTTGAGACGCGTGGCCCCGAGATGACAGTCGATTTCTCATCCTCCACGGTCGGCGGGAACACAAGCGCGAAGTTCAGTGTGCAGTCGCTGACAGATGCTGTTGCGGGGCTCCTCGTCGATCGTGACAACGAGGTCTCCGAGCATGTGGCCGTGGCCTTTCCGGAAACGTGAAGTCGCTCGGTAATCGACGCTGAAGTGAAGCGTGCCGGTTTTGTGCCGGTAGCTCAGCTGAAACCACCCTCATCCAGCCACGACCAACGATGACATCATCCGCGGAATCACGCGGCAAACAGCTACCAATCGGCACCTACCAGCCCGCCGCATCTAACTCATAATCGTGAGGTCGCGGGTTCAAGCCCCGCTCCTGCTACAGAATGAAACCCGCGGGATCCCGGGGGTTTTGTCGTTTCCGGGAGGTGAGTCCGGGATGCTGCGACGGCTGTTGTGCCGGTTGAGGCGTCGAGAACACATCGCACTGGCCGGTCGCGGACCGCCGAGGTACACTGGGAGCACGGCGGGCAGTAGCCCTCGGAGCCTGGCAGTCTTCCGGACGGTATGACGAGCCAGGCTCACGTGTTTCTACAGCCGGGTGACCCGAGACTCGACGACCGCATCGACGCGACGGATCCAGTCGCCGCCGTTCGAGTAGCACCAGGCGACGGCATCGCTCACCCAGAGCAACGGATGTTCGTGCGGCGCGACGTGTCGGTACTGCATCTCCGAAGATCCAGCACGGCGGATCGCGTCGGCGATCAGTCGACGGTCAGCGCGTTCGAGGGACTCGTCTCGTTCGATGATCAGCTGCGCGACGCCCGCGCGGATGGCCTGGTCAGCGAGCGCGCCGAGAGTCAGAGGCCGCGCCTCCTTATCTGACCGCTGCGTGACGACCCACACGGACACGCGCACATCGAGATCGCAGATGCGCGAGAGGATCTGGCGGCGTCGACTGTCGCTCTCGCTCTTGAAATGGATGCGTCGCTGACCCGGCTTGAGGAGACCGCGCAATGCCCGTTCGGATGCTCGCACGTCGCCGATCACACAGGCGGTAGCAACGACATAGTAGCCTCGCGCCTTCGACTCGTCGACGTAGACGCGGTCAGCGGGGCGGAAGGTCACCTCTCCACCGTAAGCGGAGCCTCGGACTCGTCCCGGACGGCGAACCGCATGGATGCGGCACAAGCTCCGTTTCTCGGGTACAGATGTTGCTGCAGGCGGCGTGGGTCGGCGGCGGGAACACATCCACGTCGTTCCCGGGGGTGAGGGAATCGCCAGCGTCGCTCGGCCCAGACACCCTGTCACTCCTGCTCGACACAGTTCCGGGTTCGGATCCGGAATTCTGGCCATACATCGCGAGGCGCCTTGAGCTCGGGCACTTGAGCGGCCCGTCGGCGGAGAACGAAGCCTTCCAGGCTCTCCTCCGTGCAGCTGCACCGCGCCTCGTTGCGAAGGCGGCGCGCTTGATCGAAAGTGACGGCGATCGGACGATCGGCGGTGACACGAGCGCGAAGTTCAGTGTGCAGTCGCCGACAGATGCCGTTGCTCGGCTCCTCGTCGATCGTGACGACGAAGTCTCCGGGCACGTGGCTGTGGCCTTTCCGCAAATGTGAGGCGGCTCCGTGGAGCTGGTCGACGCAGACGTGAAGCGTGCGGCTACCGACCAGGACTCCCGGAATTCCGGGGTCTTGTCGTGTACGCGAGGGACTGAGAGGCGCGAGAGGGGCCGCACCGCACCAGCGGTACGGCCCCGATGCGTCCGGTCAGAGAGCGGCGCGCAGGCCCTCCACGAGCGGAGTGGTCGGGCGGCCGATGAGGCGGGACAGGGTGCCGTCCGTGTCGGCCAGCGCGCCGCCTCGGATGCCGGCGTCGAGCGCCGTCACGAAGCCGATGGTGCCCTCGTCGAGGCCGGCGGCCCTGAGCGCTGCGGCGTGCTCCTCGGGCGACAGCGCGACGTACGTCACGGGACGGCCCGTGATCTCGGCGGCGGCTGCGGCGAGGTCGTGGTAGTTCCAGGCGACGTCGCCGCCGAGCTCGTACACCTGCCCGACGTGGCCGTCCTCGAGCAGGACGACGGCCGCGCCGTCGGCGAGGTCGGCGCGGCTCGCGGAGGCGACGCGGCCCTCGCCGACGCTGGCGGAGATCGCGCCCGTGTCGGCGGCGCGCGCCACCTCGGCGGCGTAGTTCTCGGTGTACCAGTTGTTGCGGAGGATGACGGCGGGGAGGCCCGACGCGGCGATGGCCTCCTCCGTCGCCTTGTGCTCCGGCGCGAGGACGAGGTCGCTCGTGGTGGCCTTCGGCGCGCTCGTGTAGACGAGCTTCTCCACGCCCGCGGCGACGGCGGCATCGATCACGACCTGGTGCTGGGCGGCGCGCCTGCCGACCGCCGAACCCGAGATGAGGAGCACCGCGTCGGCGCCGTCCACGGCGGCCGTCACGGTCGCGGCGTCGTCGTAGTCGAGCGGCACGACGCGCACGCCGCGTGCGGCGAGGTCGGACGCCTTGGCGGTGTCGCGCGCGCCGGCGACGATGCTCTGCGGCTCGGCCCCGCGTGCGATGAGGCGATCGATGACGAGGCGGCCGAGCTGGCCTGTGGCTCCGGTGACGAGTGTGGTCATGACGAGTCCTTTCGTGGATGGGTCGTAGGCGACAACGTGGCCCCAGCGCGGAGCCTTCCCAGCAGACCATACCCACTTTGACGTAAGGTACCCACATGACGGTTAGTTTCGCTGAGATCAAGGAGTCGACGCCGCGCGTCTTCACGGAGGGCTGCGGAACGCGTGTCGTCCTCGACCACATCATGAGCAAGTGGGGAGTCCTGGTGCTGTCGTCGCTGTCCGACGGCACGCTCCGCTGGGGGGAGCTCCGGCGGGAGGTCGACGGCATCAGCGAGAAGATGCTCGCCTCGACGCTGCGCACGCTCGCAGCCGACGGCCTCGTGCACCGTGAGTCGTTGCCGACGGTGCCCCCGCACGTGGAGTACAGCCTCACTCCGCTCGGGCGCGATCTCATGGAGCGCATGCTCCCGCTGGTCGAGTGGGTCGCCGACAACGCGCAGGGCATCCTCGAGCACGACGACGCCCGCTGAGGCGCGCGGCGGGGTCAGCCGTCGTCGTCGGCGCGTTCGAGCGGGCGCAGGAGGCCCCCGATCGTCTCGATCGCCGCGTGGAGATCGTCCTCCGTCACGGGGCCGACATGGCGCGCCGCCTGGAGGAGCCCGATCGTCGTGCTCGACAGCACGAGCGCCAAGGCCTCGGCGTCGACGGCGCGGCTGAGGGAGCCTCGACGCTGCAGCGTCTCGATCCAGGCGACCACATCGCGGTGACGTCGCCGATAGCGGTCGTCGTCGACGGCGTCGAGGTACGCCCCGAGCACACCGCGGTCGTCGAGGAAGGCCGCGGTCATGAGCCGGTCGTCGAGGAGGACGCGCGCGCCGACGGCGTAGGCGCGGCTGAGGGGCGGACGCCCCTGTCCGCCCAGGAGAGCCTCGCTCTTCCGCGTCATCCGCGTCATCGCGCGCCGCAGCAGCTCGTCGAGGATCTCGTTCTTGCTCGTGAACTCGCGGTACACGGCGCCCTTGGCGATGCCGACCCGGCCGGCGATGCTCTGGACGCTCATGGCGTCGAACCCGCGTTCGAGCACGAGAGCCTCCGTGGCGTCGAGGATGCGCGCGCGGCGATCGGGGATGAGGGGGCGGGGCACCGGCTACCGCTCCAGAGAGTCGAGGAAGCCGGTCATGGCCGCGACGGCGACGTCGGGCGCGTCGCGCTGCACCCAGTGACCCGCGCCGGGCGCGACGACGAGGCGTGCGTCGGGGAGGAGGCGCTCCGCGCGGCGCGCCGCGGCGAGGGGCACGCCGGCGTCGCTCTCGCCGTGCACGAGCAGCACGGGGGCGCGGAGGGCGCCGAGCCGCGACGAGTAGTCCGTGCGCAGCCGGTTCCACAGGACCTCGTCGCGCTGCCACTCCTGGAACGTCTCCAGGGCGCCCTCGCGCCGCAGCGTGTGCATCGCCTCGGCGACGAGCTCGGGCGTGCGCCGGTCCGCGTCCCGGACGAGATCGCGGAGGCCGCGCTCCATCCTCGCCGGGGACGACGCGTAGGAGCGCATGAGCGCGGGCATCAGGCCGCTTCGGACGAGTGCCCAGCCGAGGAGCTGGGCGGGACGCGACAGCCATCCGGCGCCGAGCCTCGGCATGATGCCGTAGCCGCCGAGCACCATCGCGCCGCTCACGCGTCCCGGCTGCCGGAGCGCATGGCCGATGGCCATCCCGCCGCCGAGCGAGAGCCCGCCGATCGCGGGGCGTTCCAGCGCGAGCGCGTCGACGACCTCGCCGACGTGCTCGACCAGCCGCTCCTGCGTGACCGGCCACGGCGCGGACGGGCTGCGGCCGTGGCCGGGATGGTCGGGGGCGATGACGCGATAGCCCGCGCCGGCGATCCGGCCGCCGATCCCGCCCCACGAGAGCGACGCGCTGTCGGTCCCTCCGCCGTGCAGCAGGAGCACGGCGCGGTCCGCGGCCGATCCGTGCGTCCACTCCAGGGCCGAGACGGAGCCCCAGGAGAGCGCGATCTCGATCCTGCGTTCCACGGGGATCCTCCTGCGGTTGTGACCGAAAAAACGATGACGGTCACAACCTACCATCCGATGGCCTCCCGGCGAGGCGGATGAGAGCATCGGGTATGCGCGCATCCACCGCCGTCCTCGCCGCCCTGCTCGCAGCCGCGGGCGCGCTGCACCTCGCCAGGCCGCGGATCTACGAGCCGATCGTGCCGGACTGGGTGCCCGGCACGCGGCGGCAGGTCGTCGTCGTGAGCGGTGCGGCCGAGGTGCTCCTCGCCGCCGCGTTGCTGCCCCCGCGCACCCGGCGGCTCGCCGCGGCGGCGGTGGGCGTGTTCTTCGTCGCGGTGTTCCCGGGCAACGTCGAGTCCTTCCGCCGTGCGCGCTCGCGGCGAGGCCGGGTCATCGCCGCCCTGCGCCTGCCGCTGCAGGCGCCGCTCGTGTGGTGGGCGGTGCACGAGGCCCGACGGCGCTAGGACGAGCCGGAAGGACGCGCCCCCTCCCGCGCGGCGAGCAGGGCGACCCAGATCTCGGCCCGGGCGGCGAACGACCGCAGGTCGCGTTCGAGCAGCCGCTCGGCGAGACGGATGCGGGTCCGCACGGTGTGCCGGTGCACGCCCAGCGCCCGGGCGGCGTCGTCGTAGCGCGTGTCGTGCAGCAGCCAGGCGCGGATCGAGTCGAGGACGGCGGTGCCGTGGGCCTCGTCGTAGCGGACGACGGGAGCGAGGACGGAGCGGGCGACGCTCGCCGCGTCGTCCGAGAGGGTGCTCAGCACGCCGGCCGATGCGACGTCGGCGAAGCGCGTGACCGCCTCCCCCCGACCGCGGGCGATGCGGGCCTCCTCGAGCGCCGCGCCGAACGACCCGAGGGGAGCGGGCTCCGAGACGCCGATCCGGACGCCGAACCGCTCGACGAGATGCCCGAGCGCGTCGGCGGCGTCGGCGGGCATCGCCATCGCCAGCCCTCCCGTCGGTTCCTCTCCGAAGAAGAACCTCTCCTGCTCGCGTTCCGCGTGCAGCTCCAGGAACGCCGAGAGGGCTGCCGGAGCGCCGTCGGTCGCCGCGACCACGACGGGATCGGACGGAAGGCCGCCCCAGGCGGCGTCGGCGATCTCGCCCGCGAGAGCCGTGTCGCCCGTGAGCAGCGCGCGCACCACGCCCGCGCGCAGCGTGCCGCGTGTCCGGACGAGGGACTCGTTCTGCTCCAGGGCGAAGCCCGTCATCGCGACGACGGCCGTGACGACGCTCCGCGCCTCCTCGTCGAGGGCCTCGGCGCCGACGGCGAGGACTCCGCGCAGGCTCCCGCCCGGGCCGAGGGTCTGCAGGGTGAACGCGCGCTCGCCGACGCGGACGACCCCGGCGGCGCTCGCGCCCCGGGCGAGCATCGTCGCGGCCTCCCGTCCGACCTGCTCGTCCGCGTCGGCGCCGAGTCGGGACGCGGCGCGCACGATCGCGCCGGCGGAGTCGTAGAGCCCGACCCACGCGCCCAGCTGTCGCGACAGCTCGGTCAGGGCGGAGCCCATCCCGTCCTGCCGCAGCGCGGCGAGCGCGACGGCGCGCTGAGCCGACAGCGCCCATGTGCGCCGGGCGTACGCCCCGGCGGCGAGCGCCTCCGCGACGGCACGGGCGACGGCGATGAACGGCGTGCGGTAGGGCACCTCGAAGAGCGGGAGCGCACGCGCCCCGCACGCGTCCGCGAGCGGGGCCGGGATCCCGGCCCGGACCACCTCCGTTCCGAAGCCGAGGGCGACGACGCCGCGATCCGCGAGCCGCTGCACGTACGCGTCGTAGGGGACGGGATCGTCTCCCGAGAACTGGGTGCCCGTGGTCAGCAGCACCATCTCCTCGGCGATGAACGGCGTGGGATCGGCGAGGTCGGAGCTGTGCACCCAGCGGATGGGACGTGTCAGCGCCGACGTGTCGCGCGCGCCCGGCGCGAGGCGCAGGCGGAGGTCGGCGCGAGAGAGCAGGGCGCGCAGCGTCGGGGCGGACGGGGCAGGCGGCGACATGATGTACAGAGCGTATAGCGGATGGCAGGGATCTGTACGCATCGGCGAATGCGCGGGTGTGGTGAGGGACCTACGCTCGCGGGATGAGCACCGCATCCCTCGCCCCCGTCGCGGGCGGCCCGGCCCTCCCCCAGGAGCGCCGGCTCGTGACCTCGATCCCCGGCCCGCGCTCGCAGGAGCTCCTGGCGCGCAAGGCCGACGCCGTCGCCGCGGGGGTCGGGCACACCGTGCCGATCTCGGCCGTCGCAGCGGGCGGCGGCGTCGTCGTCGACGCCGACGGCAACTCCCTCATCGACCTCGGCTCCGGCATCGCCGTGACGACCGTGGGCAACGCCCACCCGAAGGTCGTCGAGGCCGTCCAGGCGCAGGTCGCCGCCTTCACGCACACGTGCTTCATGGTCTCGCCGTACGAGTCGTACGTGGCCGTCGCGGAGGCGCTCAACCGCCTCGCGCCCGGCGACCACGCGAAGAGGTCGGCGCTGTTCAACTCCGGCGCCGAGGCCGTGGAGAACGCCGTGAAGATCGCGCGCAAGCACACAGGCCGTCAGGCCGTGGTCGCGTTCGACCACGGCTACCACGGCCGCACGAACCTCACGATGGCCCTCACCGCGAAGTCGATGCCCTACAAGAGCGGCTTCGGCCCCTTCGCACCCGAGGTGTACCGGGCGCCCCTCTCGTACCCCTATCGCGACGGCCTGTCCGGCGCGGAGGCGGCGAGGCGCGCGATCGCGCAGATCGAGAAGCAGATCGGGGCCGACAACCTCGCCGCCGTCGTCATCGAGCCGATCCAGGGCGAGGGCGGCTTCATCGTCCCCGCGGAAGGCTTCCTCCCCGCGGTCGTCGAGTGGTGCCGCGCGAACGGCGTCGTCTTCATCGCCGACGAGGTGCAGACCGGCTTCGGCCGGACAGGGGCGATGTTCGCCAGCGAGCACTTCGGCATCGTCCCCGACCTCATCACGACCGCGAAGGGCATCGCGGCGGGGCTGCCGCTCGCGGCGGTCACGGGCAGGGCCGAGATCATGGACGCCTCGCACGCCGGCGGCCTCGGTGGCACCTACGGCGGCAACCCCGTCGCCTGCGCCGCGGCGCTCGCGGCGATCGACGCGTTCGAGAACGACGGGCTGGTCGAGCGGGCGCGCGAGATCGGCGCGCTCCTCACCCAGCACCTCACGAGGGTGCAGCAGTCCGATCCCCGGCTCGGAGACGTCCGCGGCGTCGGAGCGATGGTCGCCGCGGAGTTCGTCGACCCCGTCACCGGCGAGCCGGACGCGACGCTCACCGCCGCCGTGGCGAAGGCCGCGATCGCGGCCGGCGTCATCGTCCTCACCTGCGGCACGTACGGGAACGTCATCCGATTCCTGCCGCCCCTCTCGATCGCCGACGACCTGCTGTCGGAGGGACTCGGCGTCGTCACGGACGCACTCGCCGCAGCCTGACCGTCGGCCGGCGGCGATCCCGCCGGCCGGACCCCCGCCGCACCGCCTCTTCTCCACCGCGCCGCCCCGCTCCGCACGCCGGCGTCCCCGACGACCAGACGGCATCGAGCCGATGGTCCCCAGGAAGGTTCCCATGGTCCGCACACCCCCCTCCCGCGACGCACGACAGGCCGCGCCGGACACCGAGGTGATCTTCGGCGAGCCGGCCGTCGTCGAGGCGGTCCACCAGGACACGCAGCTCGCCCACACGCTCAAGCCCCGCCACCTGTCGATGATCGCCCTCGGCGGCGTGATCGGCGCGGGGCTCCTCGTCGCGTCCAGCACGGCGATCCTCGCGGCGGGGCCCGGCGTCATCCTCGCCTACGCCGTGGGAGGGCTCATCGTCGTCCTCGTCATGCGGATGCTGGGCGAGATGGCCTCCGCGTCGCCCGAGACGGGCTCGTTCTCCGCCTACGCCACGCGGTTCATCGGACCCTGGGCGGGGCTGTCGATCGGATGGCTCTACTGGTGGTTCTGGGTCGTCGTGGTCGGCATCGAGGCCACGGCGGCCGCCGCGATCATCAGCGGATGGCTCCCCGCCGTCCCGCAGTGGGCGGCGGCGCTCGTCATCACCCTCTTCTTCCTCGCGGCGAACCTCATCTCCGTGAAGTCCTTCGGCGAGTTCGAGTTCTGGTTCGCCTCGATCAAGATCGCCGCGATCGTCGTGTTCATCATCGTGGGCGTCCTCCTCATCCTCGGGGTCGTCCCCAACGACACCGCGTCGTTCGCAAACCTCGTCCCGGCCGGGGGAGGGTTCCTGCCCTACGGGATCGCGGGCGTGCTCACGGCGCTGCTGCCCGTCATCTTCTCGATGTTCGGGGCCGAGGTCGCCACGGTCGCGGCCGGGGAGTCGGAGCATCCGCAGGCCGCCGTCCGCAAGGCGGTCAACTCCGTCGTGTGGCGCATCCTCCTCTTCTACATCGGCTCGATCCTCGTCGTGCTCATCGTGCTGCCGTGGGACCGGATCACCGCCGGCGTCAGTCCGTTCGTGACGATGCTCGACGTGGCGGGCGTGGGATGGGCCGGGCTCGCGATGGAGATCATCGTCCTCAGCGCGCTGCTCTCGACCCTCAACGCCTCCCTGTACACCGCCTCGCGCATGGCGTTCTCCCTTGCCGGCCGCGGGGAGGCCCCGCGCGCCCTCCGCAAGGTGTCGCGCCGCGGCACGCCCTACGCGGCGATCCTCGTCTCGGCCGTCGTGGGCCTCCTCACGGTCATCCTCAACTACGTCGCGCCCGACTACGTGTTCTCCTTCCTCGTCAACTCCACCGGCGCCATCGCGATCTTCGTCTGGATCATGATCGCCGTCTCGCAGCTGCGCAGCCGCAGGATCACGGGCGCCGAGGACTCGGCGATCCGCATGTGGGGGCATCCGTACATCACGTGGGCGGTCATCGTGGCCCTCTCGGCGCTGCTCGTCTTCATGTTCTTCGCGGGTCCCACGCGTCTGGTGGAGGTCTCGACGAGCTTCGTCGTGGCGATCGTGTGCATCGTCGCAGGCCTCATCGTGCAGCGTCGGCGCAGCCGCGAGACAGCCGGGCGCGGCTGACCGCGCGCGTCGTCATCCACCCAACGAGGGAGTCCTCATGACAGACATCACACGCGACGTCGTCGTCGTCGGCGCCGGCGCCGCCGGCACCACGGCGGCCAACGAGCTGAAGAAGGCCGGGCTCTCGGTCGCCGTGCTGGAGGCGCGCGACCGCGTCGGCGGGCGTCTCTGGACCGACGTCGTCGAGGGCGCGACGCTCGAGATCGGCGGCCAGTGGGTGTCGCCGGACCAGGACGCGCTCACGGAGACGATCGCCGAGCTCGGCCTCGAGACCTACAGCCGGTACCGCGAGGGCGAGAGCGTGTACATCGGCCCCGACGGCGAGCTCACGCGCTTCACGGGCGAGATCTTCCCCGTCGCGGCCGAGACCGAGAGGGTCATGGTCGAGCTCATCGAGAGGCTCGACCGCCTCGTCGCCGAGATCGACCCCGCCCGCCCCTGGGAGCACCCCGACGCGGAGGCGCTCGACACGATCTCGTTCGAGGCGTGGCTCGCCCGGCAGACGGACGACCGGGAGGCCCGCGACAACATCGCGCTGTTCATCGCGGGCGCGATGCTCACGAAGCCCGCCCACGCGTTCTCCGCCCTGCAGGCGCTGCACATGGCCGCGAGCGCCGGGAGCTTCTCGAACCTCGTCGACGCCGACTTCATCCTCGACCAGCGCGTCGTCGGCGGGCTGCAGCAGGTCCCGCAGCTCCTCGCGGACCGGCTCGGGGACGATGTCCACCTGAACGCCCCCGTGCGGACGCTCCGCTGGGGGGCGGGCGGCGTCGTCGCGGAGGCGGAGGGTGTCACCGTGCGCGCGAGGCACGCGATCCTCGCGCTCGCGCCCGTGCTCTACGACCGCATCTCGTTCGTTCCCGCTCTGCCGCGCAGGCAGCACCAGCTCCACCAGCACCTCTCGATGGGCTTCGTCATCAAGGTGCATGCCGTGTACGACCGCCCGTTCTGGCGCGAGCAGGGACTGTCGGGAACCGCCTTCAGCCCCTACGAGCTGTCGCACGAGGCATACGACAACACCATCCACGGCGACGAGCGGGGCACCCTCGTCGGCTTCGTCTCCGACAAGAACGCCGATGACGTGTTCGAGCTGAGCGCCGAGGAGCGCAGGGAGCGCATCCTCGAGTCGCTCTCCCACTACTACGGGCCCGAGGCGAAGAACCCCGTCGTCTACTACGAGAGCGACTGGGGCTCGGAGGAGTGGACCCGCGGCGCCTACGCGGCGAGCTTCGACCTGGGAGGCCTGCACCGCTACGGCAAGGACCAGAGCACTCCCGTCGGCCCGGTCCACTTCGCGTGCAGCGACCTCGCAGGGCTCGGATACCAGCACGTCGACGGCGCCATACGGATGGGCCGCCTCGCCGCGGCCGACATCGTCGAGCTGTCGCGGTCATGACCGCCTCGCTCGTCGTCGGCTACACGGCCACGCCGCAGGGCGCGGACGCGGTCGCTCTCGCCGGACGCATCGCCGAAGCCGCCGGAGCATTCGTCGAGGTCGTCCTCGTCGTGCCGTCCGACGGCCGCAGCGTGCTCACGCCGCCCGACGCGTCGTACGACGCGTACGTGCGCGACCAGGCACGCGACTGGCTGCGCGACGCCGCCGACATCCTGCCGTCCGGGGTGGGCCGCAACGCGCACGTGCGCACGGCCGACTCGTCCGCGGAGGGCCTCGTGGCGGCGGCGCGCGAGTTCGCCGCGTCGCACATCGTCGTGGGCGCCGCGAACGGCGGCCGCCGAGGCCGTCATCGCCTCGGCTCGGTCGCGAGCGAGCTCCTGCACTCGTCCGACGTGCCCGTGGTGCTCGCGCCGGCGGGGTCGGCGGAGGACGCCGCACCGCTCTCGCGCGTGACGGCGGCCGTCGGCACGCGCCCGGGCGCCGACGTGCTCATCGACGAGGCGGCCGCGCTCGCGACGGCGGCCGGGGTGCCGTTGCGCCTCGTCTCGCTCGTGACGGTCGACCTGCCCGCGGGCCTGGAGACGGCGGCGATCCGCGCGGTGGGCTCGTCGCACGCGGACGAGGTGCTCGACGCCGCCCGAGACCAGCTGCCGGCGGGTCTCGCCGTCGACGCCGTCGTCGCCGACGGCGAGAGCATCGAGGACGCCGTCGCCCGTCTGGACTGGCTGCCGGGGGAGGTCGTCCTCGTCGGCTCCAGCCGGCTCGCCCGTCCCCGGCTCCTGTTCCTCGGCTCCACGGCGGCGAAGATGCTGCACGAGCTGCCCGTTCCCCTGGTCGTCGTGCCCCGCACGCGGGCGTCGGGAGAGGGCTGAGCCATGTCCGAGGAGCAGCCCGTCGCCGCGTCCGACCCCGTCACCGCCGGCATCTCCCGCAAGGGGCTGAGCACGGGGGCGGTCGGCCTCCTCGGCGCCGTCGTGATCGGCATCTCCTGCATCGCGCCGGCCTACACCTTCACCGCCGCGATCGGCCCCACCACGAGCGCCGTCGGCGCCCAGGTGCCCGCGATCATCCTCGTGGGATTCATCCCGATGCTGCTCGTCGCGTTCGGCTACCGCGAGCTCAACCGCGAGATGCCCGACTCGGGCACGTCGTTCACCTGGGCGACGCGCGCCTTCGGGCCGTGGGTCGGCTGGATGGCCGGATGGGGGCTCGTCGTGGCGACGATCCTCGTGCTCTCGAACCTCGCCGGCATCGCGGTGGACTTCCTCTTCCTGTTCGTCGCGCAGGTCACGGGACAGGACTCGGCGGCGCAGCTCGCGGGCGTGACCTGGATCAACATCGTGGTCTGCCTGCTCTTCATGCTCGGGGCGACGTTCGTCTCATACCGCGACATGCAGACCACGCAGAGGCTCCAGTACGTCCTCGTGACCTTCCAGGTGCTCGTCCTGCTCGTGTTCGCGGGAACGGCCGTCGTCCAGACGCTGAGCGGCAACGCCTTCGATCCGACGCCCTTCTCGTGGTCCTGGTTCGACCCGTTCGCCGTCTCGTCCTTCAGCGCCGCGGTCGCCGGCCTGTCGCTGTCGATCTTCATCTTCTGGGGATGGGACGTCACGCTCACGATGAACGAGGAGACGAAGAACCCCGGCAAGACCCCTGGCCGCGCGGCGACCCTCACCGTCCTCGCCATCGTCACGATCTACCTGCTGCTCTCCGTCGGGCTGACGATGTTCGCGGGCACGGGGGACGGGGCGTACGGGCTGGGGAACCCCGAGATCCAGTCGAACGTCTTCGTCGCCCTCTCCGGGCAGATCATGGGGCCGCTGGCGTTCCTCGTGTCGCTCGCGGTTCTCACCAGCTCCGCGTCCTCGCTGCAGTCGACGTTCGTCTCGCCCGCGCGCACGCTGCTCGCGATGGGCCACTACGGAGCCCTGCCGCCGTCCTTCGGGAAGGTCGGCCCGCGGTTCTTCACCCCCGGCTACGCGACGATCGTCGCCTCCGTGGTGGCGTCGGCGTTCTACGCGGTGATGCGCGTCGTCAGCGAGGACGTGCTCTGGGACACGATCCTGACCCTCGGCATGATGATCTGCCTCTACTACAGCATCACCGCCTTCGCGTGCGTGTGGTACTTCCGCAGGCAGTGGCTGGACTCGGTCCGGGCCTTCTTCTTCACCTTCCTCTTCCCGCTCCTCGGCGGCGTCATCCTCGCGATCCTCTTCGCGACGACCCTCGTGGACAGCGCCGACCCGGCCTACTCTGAGAGCGGGTCGAACATCGGCGGCGTCGGTCTCGTCTTCCTCCTCGGCATGGCGATCATCGTCGTCGGCATCGTCGTGATGGTGTGGCAGGCCGTGCGCCGCCCGGCGTTCTTCCGAGGCGAGACACTCTCCCGAGACGCCCCGCCGAGTCGCCGCGCTCGCCGCTGAGCCGCGGCGACCTTCCTGAGACCGACCGAAAGGAACCGATATGACGAACGACCGCGAGAGCGCGCTGCTGGCCGCCGTGCCGACCCGTCTCTTCATCGGAGGCGAGTGGGCGGACGCGTCCGCCGGCGCGGCCTTCGACGTGCGCGACCCCTCGACGAACGAGGTGATCGCCCGCGTCGCCGACGCGTCGGCCGAGGACGGCACACGCGCGCTGGACGCCGCCGTGGCGGCGCAGGAGGAGTGGGCGGCCACGGCGCCGCGCACGCGCAGCGACATCCTGCGGCGGGCATGGGAGCTCGTGCAGGAGCGCAAGGAGGACATCGCCCTGCTCATGACGCTCGAGATGGGCAAGCCGCTCGCGGAGTCCCGAGGCGAGGTCGTGTACGGCGGCGAGTTCCTGCGCTGGTTCAGCGAGGAGGCCGTGCGCATCACGGGCCGCTACGGCCTGAACCCCGAGGGAACGGGGCGGATGGTCGTGTCGCAGCGCCCCGTGGGACCGTCGTTCTTCATCACGCCGTGGAACTTCCCCTTCGCGATGGCGACGCGCAAGATCGCCCCCGCGCTCGCGGCCGGCTGCACGGTCGTCGTCAAGCCCCCGCAGCTGACCCCGCTCACGACGCTGTTCTTCACGCAGCTGCTGGCCGAGGCGGGCGTCCCGGCCGGGGTCGTCAACGTCGTCCCCTCGGCGTCGTCGCGGCGCGTGTCGGCGCCCATCATCTCCGACCCGCGCCTGCGCAAGCTGTCGTTCACGGGCTCGACCGAGGTCGGGCGTCAGCTCATCGCGCAGGCCGCCGAGGGCGTGCTGCGCGTGTCGATGGAGCTCGGCGGCAACGCGCCGTTCGTCGTGTTCGAGGACGCCGACCTCGACAAGGCCGTGGAGGGCGCGCTGGCGGCGAAGTTCCGCAACATCGGCCAGGCGTGCACGGCGGCGAACCGCTTCATCGTGCACGCGTCGGTCGCGGAGGCGTTCGCCGCGCGGATCACCGAGCGCGTCGAGGCCATGCGCATCGGCCGCGGCACGGAGGACGGCGTCGCGATCGGCCCGCTCATCGACGAGGACGCCGTGGCGAAGGCCGACGAGCTCGTCGTCGACGCGACCGGCCGCGGCGCGACGCTGCTCACGGGCGGTGAGAAGCTCGACGGACCCGGGACGTTCTACGCACCCACGGTGCTGACGGGCGTCGCCGCGGGCAGCGCCATCCTCCGCGAGGAGATCTTCGGGCCCGTGCTCGCGATCGCGACGTTCGAGGACGAGGACGAGGCCGTCCGCCTCGCGAACGACACGGAGTACGGGCTCGTGTCGTACGTCTACACGCAGGATCTCGCGCGCGGCCACCGCATGATCGACCGGCTGGAGACGGGCATGATGGGCCTCAACGCGGGCGTCGTCTCCAACGCGGCGGCGCCGTTCGGCGGCGTGAAGCAGTCGGGCGTGGGGCGCGAAGGGGGCGTGGAGGGCATCCACGAGTACCTCTCCACGAAGTACACGCTCATCCCGAACGACTGATCGCAGGAGGAAGCCATGAGCGACTACGCCGTCGTCGATCCCGCCACGGGGGAGACCGTCGCCGAGTACGACACGTTCACCGACGCGCAGATCGACGAGGCGGTCGCCCGCGCCGCCTCCGGCTTCGCGGCCTGGTCGGCGCTGCCCGCCGACGAGCGGGCCGCGGGCCTCCGGCGCGTCGCCGCGCTGCACCGCGAACGGCGCGAGTCGCTCGCGTCGACGATCGTCCGCGAGATGGGGAAGCCGTTCGCGGCGGCGCTCGGGGAGGTCGACTTCTCGGCCGACATCATCGAGTACTACGCCGACAACGCCGGCGTCGTCACGGCCGACCAGCCGCTCGACATCCTCGGAGAGGGCACGGCCGTCATCCGCCGGTCGCCCCTGGGCGTCCTGCTCGGCATCATGCCGTGGAACTTCCCGGCCTACCAGGTCGCGCGGTTCGCCGCCCCCAACCTCGCGAACGGCAACGCGATCGTCCTCAAGCACGCACCGCAGTGCCCCGAGTCGGCCGCGGCGCTCGAAGAGATCTTCCGCGACGCGGGGCTGCCCGACGGCGCCTACGTCAACGTCTACGCGACGAACGAGCAGTCGGCGGCGATCATCGCCGACCCGCGCGTGCAGGGCGTGTCGGTGACGGGCTCCGAACGCGCGGGGTCGGCCGTCGCGGCGCTCGCGGGCCAGCACCTGAAGAAGGTGGCGCTCGAGCTCGGCGGCTCCGACCCGTTCATCGTGCTGTCCGCCGACGACCTCGACGCGGTCGTGCGGGCGGCCGTCGACGCCCGGCTCGACAACAACGGCCAGGCGTGCAACGGCGCCAAGCGGTTCATCGTCGTGGACGGTCTGTACGAGGAGTTCCTGGCGAGGTTCGCGAGCGCGATGGGCGCGGCGAAGGTCGGCCATCCGCTGGACGAGGACACCGTGCTCGGACCGCTGTCCTCGCTCGCGGCCGCCGAGCGGCTCCAGGCGCAGATCGACCGCGCCGTCGAGCAGGGAGCGACCCTCGTCGTGGGCGGACAGCGGTCCGGGGCGTACTTCCCCGGCACCGTGCTGACGGACGTCACACCCGAGATGGACGTCTACCGCGAGGAGCTCTTCGGCCCCGCGGGCGTCGTCCACCGCGTCGCCGACGAGGAGGAGGCCGTCCGCCTCGCGAACGACACGCCGTTCGGTCTGGGCTCGTACGTCTTCACGACCGATGCCGAGCAGGCCCAGCGCGTGGCCGATCGCCTCGAGGCGGGGATGGTCTACGTCAACGTCGTGCTCGCCGACAGTCCCGAGCTGCCCTTCGGCGGCGTCAAGCGCAGCGGCACGTCGCGCGAGCTGGGCCTGCTCGCCGCGGACGAGTTCGTGAACAAGAAGCTCATCCGCGTCGGCTGAGCCGGATGAGCGGCTCCTCCCCCGGGAGGGACCGCCTCGCCCGACGGGCGACGTGCCCCCGGTGCGAGGCGCCGATAGCGTTGACGCATGATCGATGCGACCGTGCGACCCGGCGCCGCGGAGTCGCGACGTCCGTCTCGCCCTTCGGCGGCCACACGGAGACGGACGGCACCCCGGTGCGGCGAGGTCCTCCACCGTGCGCTCATCCGGGATCTCGCGGGAGAGGACGCGGCGCGATGACGCGATACACGCACGGACACGAGCAGAGCACGCTGGCGTCGCACGGCACACGCACGGCGGCGAGCTCGGCTGCCTATCTGCTGCCGCTGCTCGAGCCGGGGATGACGGTGCTCGACGTCGGCTGCGGCCCGGGATCGATCACGCTCGATCTCGCCGAAGCCGTCGCCCCGGGTGCCGTCACGGGGCTCGAACGGGTCGAGGCCCCCTCGAGACGGCGCGTGCCGCGGCGGCCGGGCGCGGCGACACGACGACGCGCTTCGTCGTCGGCGACGCGATGAGCCTGCCGTTCGGCGACGACTCCTTCGACGTCGTGCACGCCCATCAGGTGCTGCAGCACCTGGGCGACCCCGTCGCGGCGCTGCGCGAGATGGCGCGGGTGTGCCGCCCCGGCGGCGTCGTCGCGGCACGCGACGCGGACTACGCGGCCATGACCTGGCATCCGGCCTCGCCCGAGCTCGACCTGTGGCGGGACACGTACCGCGCCGCCGCGCGAGCGAACGGCGGCGAGCCGGATGCGGGGCGGCGCCTGCGTGAGTGGGCGCTCGCCGCGGGACTCTCCGACATCCGCCTCACGGCGTCCGTCTGGACCTACGCCGACGCAGAGTCGACGCGCTGGTGGGGCGAGAGCCAGGCCGACCGGATCTCCGGCGAGGTCTTCGCCGAGCAGGCCGCGGGCCAGGGAGCCGACCGTGACCGCGTCGCGTGGATCGCCGACGGGTGGCGGCGCTGGGGGAGCGAGCCGGACGCCTGGTTCGCGATGCTGCACAGGGAGCTCGTCGCGCGGCCGCCACGAGGCTCGTCGTGACGTCGGTCATCCGTCCGTACCGCCCGGCCGACCGCGCCGCGCTCGGCGACGTCTGCGTGCGGACGGCCGACGCCGGCGGCGACGCGACGGGGCTGCTGAGCGACGACGGGCTCTGGCCCGCGCTGTTCTTCTTCCCGTACGCCGATCGCCATCCCGACCTTGCCTTCACGGTCGAGACGGACGGCCGCGCCGCGGGCTACCTCGTGTGCGCGCCCGACACCGTCGCGTTCGAGACGTGGTTCCTCGACGAGTGGTGGCCGGCGCACGCGGAGCGGTTCCCGCACCCCGGCGATGCGACGGGGCGCGAGGCGGATCTGCTGCGCTACGCATCCGGGCGCGGGCGCGAGACGCCGCCGTACGTGGCCGGCCATCCGGCGCATCTCCACATCGACCTGCTGCCCGGAGCGCAGGGCCAGGGCGTCGGGCGCCGCCTCATCGGCCTGCTGCAGGACGCGCTGCGCGAGCGCGGCGTGCCCGGAGTGCACCTCGGCGCCGATCCGGCGAACGCCGGGGCGCTCGTCTTCTACGAGCGGCTCGGCTTCACGCGGCTGCCCGGCGAGGGCTCGGCCGTCTTCGTGCGCTCGCTGCGGTAGGGCGGTCATCGCGCGACGTACGGCGTTGGTAGCGTTGACGGGTTGACCACGGCTGACTTGGAGGCGATCGATGGCGTCGATGTGCGGAGACCTCGCGAACGGCGCGGCGTCGTGACCGAGGTGCGGCGGCGCGGCCCGAGGGCGATCGTCTCCTTCGTGCTCATCGGAGCGCTCGCCGGGTTCCTCTCGGGTCTGTTCGGCGTCGGAGGCGGCACGGTCATCGTCCCGCTGCTCGTGCTGCTCGTCGGGTTCTCGCAGCGCTTCGGGGCGGGGACGTCGTCGGCGGCCATCCTGCCGACCGCCGCGGTCGGCGTCGTCTCCTACGCGACGCAGGGGCAGGTCGACTGGATCGCCGGGCTCCTCATCGCGGCGGGGGCGGTGGTGGGCGCGCAGATCGGCGTGCGGCTGCTGCACATCCTCTCGGAGACCGTGCTGCGCTGGATCTTCGTGGGCTTCCTCGTCGTCGTCATCGTGAGCCTGTTCCTCATCGTCCCCTCGCGCGACGCCATGCTCGTGATCGACGGGCTCAACGGCACCGCGCTCGTGCTGCTCGGCCTCCTCACGGGCATCCTCTCGGGGCTCATCGGCGTCGGCGGCGGCATCGTCGTCGTCCCCGTGCTCATGCTGCTGTTCGGGGTGAGCGATCTCGTGGCGAAGGGGACGTCGCTGCTCATGATGATCCCGACCTCGATCTCGGGCACCGTCGCGAACTTCCGCAAGCGCAACGTCGACTTCGTCGCGGCCGGCTGCGTCGGTCTCGCCGCCTGCGCGATGACGCCGCTCGGAGCGTGGGTCGCGCACCTCGTCGACCCCCAGCTCGGCAACGTCCTCTTCGCCGTGTTCCTGCTGATCATCGCGGCGCAGATGGCGCAGAAGGCGATCACGGCCGCCCGCACGTCGGCCTGAGCATCCGCCCGCCTGCCGACACTCCAGTTCGCCAGCGGGCGCGGGCCGGATGGCAGTGCGGATGGCGCCGCCGGGGGCGTCAGGCGCCGAGCCCGTGGACGAACGACCGCACGTGCGCGCGCAGACGCTGGATGCGCTCCTCGCGCGCGGCCTCGCGGTCGTATCCCTCGTAGGCGAGCGGCGGGAGCCTCCGCACATTCGCGTTGCAGCCGAAGTTCGCGCAGACGAGCGTGCCGATCGTGTCGCCCTTGCGCCCGGCGGCCCCCGCCTTGCGTGCGGAGAAGAACTGCACGTCGTTGGCGAGCGTCACGTCTTCGCACCACGAGCACTGAGCGCGCGTGAGCGTGCGCTGCTCCGCCTGACGCAGCAGCACGCCGACGGGTCCGCCGGCGATCTCGGCGACGACGTACGCGCGTCGCGGCAGCTTCGGGTCGGCCCAGCCGAGGAAGTCGAGGCGCGTGAAGTCGCGGTCGGCGACGTCGGCGGGAAGGGAGAGGTCGGAGGCCTCCTTGCGGGAGGCGTTGAGGAACGATGCGCGGATGTCGCGCTCGGCGAACGGTGTCATGTCGGTCTTTCGTGGGCGTGCTCACGACTCGCGAGCATCCGGACCCGCCGTGAGAACGCGTGCGGCACGTGCATCCTCGCGGGCATGACGGATCGTCGCGGAAGGAGCGATACGGATGAGGGAAGCGGCGCGCGGACGGCGCGCGGGATCGAGCGGCTCGCGGCGGCGAGCGCGTTCAGCCTCTGACGCCGGCGCAGGAAGCGCCGGCGACCTCCTCACGCGTGCGGGGCACGCTCATCGCGATGGACACGCCCCCGAGTCTACGCATGTCGACGCCGTCGGGGACGAGCACGTCCGCAGCCCCGCTCGTTAGGATGGCCGGGTGCCCGTGAACCCCGAACTCGTCGGACGGCAGTTCCCTCCGACGCCCGCGTACCTGGTCGGTCGCGAGAAGGTGCGCGAGTTCGCGCGCGCCGTCTTCGCCGACGCCCCGCAGCACAGCGACCCGGAGGCCGCCCGCGCACTGGGCTACGCCGACGTCGTGGCGCCGCCGACCTTCGCGATGGTCGTGCAGGACCACACGCTGCAGCAGCTCCTCCACGAGCCCGGCAGCGGCATCGCCCTCGAGCGGACGATCCACGCCGAGCAGCGCTTCCGCTACACCCGGCCCATCGTGGCGGGCGACGAGCTCACCGCGACGCTCACGGTCACGGGCATCCGCACGGTCGGCGCGAACGCCATGATCACGAGCGACGCCGAGATCGCCGACGCCGCGGGGGAGCACGTCGTCACCGCGACGAGCGTGCTGCTCGTCGGCGGAGAGGGGGACGAGGATGCCTGAGCTGACCGTCGGAGACGTCGTCGCCGAGCGCACCGTCCACCTCACGCGCGAGTCGCTCGTGCGGTACGCCGGCGCATCCGGCGACTTCAATCCCATCCACTACCGCGACGACGTCGCGACGTCCGTGGGGCTCCCCGGCGTCCTCGCGCACGGCATGCTCACGATGGGCCTCGCCGTGGGCACGATCGCCGAGTGGCTCGGAGACGCCGGCCGCATCCTCGAGTACGGCGTGCGCTTCACGCGTCCGGTCGTCGTCGATCCCGAGACGGGCGCCGACGTGTCGGTGTCGGCGAAGATCGGCCAGCTCGACGACGACACCGCGCGCGTCGACCTCACCGTGAAGCACGCCGACACGACCGTGCTCGGCAAGGCGCAGGTGCGCGTCCGCCTCGCATGACCGCCATCCCGCTGTCGCAGCTCACCACGCTGCGCGTCGGCGCCGCCCCCGAGCGGATGGTCGACGCGCACACCCGCGAGGAGCTCGTCGCAGCCCTCTGGGATGTATGGGCGGACGGCGGCGAGTGGATGGTCCTCGGCGGCGGGTCGAACCTGCTCGTGGGGGACGACCCGTTCCCCGGCACGGTCGTCCGCATCCTGACCCGCGGCGTCGAGATCGCCGGCGGCGCACGCGAGGGCTTCGTGCGCGTGCGCGTCGAGGCCGGGCAGAACTGGGACGAGCTCGTCGCCTGGTCGGTCTCGCAGGGGCTCGCGGGCATCGAGGCGATGTCGGGCATCCCCGGCACGGCCGGGGCGGCGCCCATCCAGAACGTCGGCGCCTACGGGCAGGAGATCGTGCAGACGCTCGTCGAGGTGGACCTCGTCGACGAGCGCACGGGCGAGGTGTCGGCCGTCCCGGCCGGCGACCTCGGGCTCGGGCCGCGCACATCCGTGCTCAAGCGCCACGGCGGCGGCGCGCCCGAGCGGGAGGCCGTCGTCCTCTCGCTCACCCTCGAGCTCGAGCGGGTCGGGACGGGGGAGCGTCCCCTGCACGACGCGCGGCTCCGCACCGCGATCGGCCTGCCCGACGGCGCCGAGATCTCCCTCGCGGGGATCCGCGACCGGGTCCTCGCCATCCGCGCGTCGAAGGGCATGGTCCTCGACGGCCCCGATCCCGATACGCACAGCGCCGGGTCGTTCTTCCAGAACCCGATCCTGCCGGAGTCGGTCGCGCGGACGCTCCCCGACGACTGCCCGCGCTGGGCCGTCGAGCCCGACCTCGACCCCGTCGTCGTCATCCCGCTCGAGTCGTACGACGGGGCCCTGCCGCCCGTCGTCTCGTCGCGCGTCGACGTCAAGGTGCCGGCGGCCTGGCTCATCGAGCACGCCGGCGTCTCGAAGGGCTTCCGGCTGCCGCACTCGCGCGCGGGCGTCTCGACCAAGCACGCGCTCGCCCTCACCAACCGCGGTGGCGCGACCGGCGGCGAGGTCGCCGAGCTCGCCCGGTTCATCCAGAGCCGCGTCGCCGCCGAGTTCGGCATCGTGCTGCAGCCCGAGCCCGTGCTCGTGGGCGTCGAGCTGTAGCGATGGCCGAGCGCGTCACGCGGACGCAGGCGGTCGTCGACGGCCTGCTCGACGCGATCATCGCCGGGCGTCTCGTCGCGGGGGAGCCGCTGCCGCCTGAGGCCGATCTCGCCGCGGAGCTCGAGGTGTCCCGCCTGACGCTGCGCGAGGGCGTCCGTCTGCTGCAGGCGCAGGGCGTCATCGTGCCGGTGCCGGGGAGCAGGCACCGGATCGCGCCGACGGCGGAGTGGACGGGTCTCGACGCCGTCGTGCGGCACGCCCGCAGCGCGGACGCACGGGAGCGCTCCTCGCTCGAGATGCTCGAGATGCGCGTGATGTTCGAGACGGGCGCGGCCGAGCTCGCCGCGACGCGTCGAGAGGACGACGACGTCGTCGAGCTCGGAGCCTCGCTGGAGCGGATGCGCGGGGCGCACGCGCGGGGGGACGTCGCGGTGTTCGTGGAGGCGGACCTCGCGTTCCACGACGTCATCATCCGCGCGGCGGACAACCGCATCCTCGTCGCCTCCATGCGGCCGCTGACCTCGATGCTCGAGGCCACGCGGAGCGAGACGAGCGCCGTCCCCCAGATCCGCGCGCACGCGCTGGCCGAGCACGCGTCCATCCTCGCGGCGATGGCGGAGGGGTCCGCGGAGGCGGCACGCGAGGCGATGGCGAGCCATATGCGGCAGACGCGCGACGACCTCCTCACCTACGTGCACGGACGCTGACGGATTTTGCGGTGCGCGGCATCCTCCGCTAGCTTCGATATCTGATATCGGATTTCCCGTCACCCCGACCCGTCACACCCCAGGAACAAAGGAGTTCGCGTGCACGTCGACGCTCTGCTGGCCCCCCTTCCCGCTCCCGTCGAGGTCACCGCGGCCGACGTGAGCGCGGAGGTCAACGAGGCGAGCCTCGTGGTCGTCCTCGACGACGACCCGACGGGGACGCAGTCGGTCGCGCACCTGCCCGTGCTGACCCGCTGGGAGCGCGAGGACCTCGACGGCGCGATCGCCACGGGCGCCCCGGCCGTGTACGTGCTCACGAACACGCGATCGCTCGACGAGGAGACCGCCGCGCGGCGAGGCCGGGAGGTCGTCGCCGCGGCGCTCGCGGCGGCCCGCTCCGTCGGCAGGCACGTGACGTTCGTCTCGCGCGGAGACTCGACCCTGCGCGGGCACTTCCCGCTCGAGACGGATGTGCTCGCCGCCGAGATCGTCGCCCACGGGGGGCGTGAGCCGGCCCTGACGCTGCTCGTCCCCGCCTTCCCCGACGCCGGGCGCATCACGGTCGACGCGGTGCACTACTGGGTCGTCGACGGCGAGGCCACGCCCGTCGGCGAGACCGCCTTCGCGGAGGACGCGACGTTCGGGTTCTCCTCCTCCGACCTGCGCGACTGGGTCGAGGAGAAGACCGCGGGGCGCATCCTCGCGGCCGACGTCGCCGCCCTCACGATCGACGTCATCCGCTCGGGGGCCCTGGCCGTCGAGGAGTTCCTCCGCGCGCTCACCCCGGGCACGGTCGTCGCCGTCGACGTCGTCGAGGAGACCGACATGCGCGTCGTGGCCCTCGCCGTCCACCGCCTGCGCGATCGCGACGTGCTGCTCCGCGTCGGCCCGCCGTATGTGCGCGCGCACATCGGGCAGGCGATCGCCGAGCCCGTGCGCGCCGCGGACATCCCCTTCGCCCACGACCGCGGCGGGCTCATCGTCGTCGGCAGCCACGTCCCCCTCACGACCGCCCAGCTCGACGAGCTGCGGCGCGCTCGCCCCGAGACCGCGACGATCGAGCTCGACGTGCGGAGCCTCATCGACGACCGGCGGGATGCCCATCTCGACGCGCAGGCTTCCGCCGTCGCGAGGGCGCTCGCCGACGGCAGCGTCGTCGTCCACACCACGCGCGAGCTCGTGACGGGGGCGGACGGCGAGGAGAGCCTCGACATCGCGCGCCGCGTCTCGGGCGGCGTCGTCGAGCTCGTGCGCCGCGTGCTCGCGATCGCCCCGCCGAGGTTCGTCATCGCCAAGGGCGGGATCACGTCGAGCGACGTCGCGAGCGAGGCCCTCGAGATCCGCCGTGCGACCGTGCTCGGCCCCCTGCTCCCCGGCATCGTGTCGCTGTGGCAGCCCGAGACCGGCCCCGCCGTCGGCATCCCGTATGTCGTCTTCGCCGGCAACGTCGGCGACACCGACTCGCTCGCGAAGGTCGTCGCGACCCTCGCCGACGCGCGCTGAACCCCTCCCACAGATAGGAAAGTCATGACATCCACCGTCGCTGTCATCGGTCTCGGAGCCATGGGGCTCCCGATGGCCACCCGGCTCGCCCAGCGCTTCGACGTGCGCGGCTTCGACATCGCCCCCGAGCGCGTGGCGCTCGCGGCCGGGAACGGCGTGGCCGCTTCCCCCTCTGCCGCCGACGCGGTCTCCGGCGCCGACGCCGTGCTCGTCGCCGTGCGCACGGGCGGCCAGCTCCACGACCTCCTCTTCGGCGACGCCGGACTCGCGCCGCACCTCGCGGACGGATCCGTCGTCATCCTGACGAGCACCGTGGGGACCGAGGGGATCGGCGACATCGCCGCTCGTCTCGCGGAGCAGGGCGCCCACCTCGTCGACGCCCCCCTGTCGGGCGGCCCCGTCCGCGCGGGCGAGGGCGATCTGCTGATCGTCGTGGGCGCCGCGCCGAGCGCATTGGAGACCGCCCGCCCCGTCCTCGACCAGCTCGCGTCGACGCTCTCGATCGTCGGCGAGAAGCCGGGAGACGGTCAGGCGCTCAAGACCGTCAACCAGCTGCTGTGCGGCGTCCACATCGCCGCGGCCGCCGAGGCGCTCGCGCTGGCCGACGCCCTGGGGCTCGACCGCGAGAAGACGCTGGAGGCGCTGACGGCGGGAGCGGCGAGCTCGTTCATGCTCGGCAACCGCGGCCCGCGCGCCCTGCAGGCGTACGACGAGGAGGGCGCCGAGGTGCTCAGCCGCCTCGACATCTTCGTGAAGGACCTCGGCATCGTGGGCGACGCGGCCCGTCGGGCGCACCTCTCGACGCCCGTGGCGGCCGCGGCGGAGCAGCTGTTCCTCCTCGGCGAGGCGCAGGGGCTCGGAGCCCGCGACGACTCCGCCGTCATTCGCGTCGTCGCCCCCGAGCGCCGCTCCTAGCGCGCCCCCGACCTGAAAGAAGAGATCCAGTGACGCTTCCTCTTCCCGCCCTCATCCTCATCGGGCTCGCCGGCATCGGGCTGCTGCTCCTGCTCATCATCCGGTTCAAGATGCAGGCCTTCTACGCCCTCCTGCTCGTCTCGGTCGCCGTCGGCCTCGCCGCAGGTCTCCCGATGACGACCATTCCCGCGACCGAGGACACGCCCGAACGCCTCGGCGTCGTCCAGGCGATCATCGCCGGCGCCGGGGGGACGCTCGGCTCCGTGGCCCTGCTCGTGGCGCTCGGGTCGATGCTCGGCAAGATCATCGAGCTCTCCGGCGGCGCAGAGGCGCTCGCGGGGAAGTTCACCGGATGGCTCGGGCCGCGCCGGGTCGGGCTCGCGCTCGTGATCGCCGCGGGCATCCTCGCCATCCCCGTCTTCTTCGACGCGGGGTTCATCATCCTCGTGCCGATCATCTACGCCTTCTCGAAGCTCGCGGGCCTGAACCCGGTGAGGTTCGGCCTGCCCGTGGCCGGCATCATGCTCGCCGTGCACGTGGCCGTGCCGCCGCACCCCGGCATCGTCGGAGGATCGGGCATCCTCGGCGCCGACATCGGCTGGGTCATGATCTTCTCGCTCCTCATCTCGATCCCCCTCGCCGCGGTGTCGTACGCCGTGTCGGCCCGGCTCAACAAGCGGGAGTTCGCGATGCTCGACGCGACGAGGGAGATGTTCGCGAGCTTCGGGACCGACGAGGCCTCCGCGAACGCCGGGCTCCGCGACGGCGAGAGGGCCCCGAGCGGATGGACCGTGCTCGGCATCATCCTCCTGCCGCTCGCGCTCATCATGCTCGGCACGGCCGTGGCGCCCCTGTTCGAACCCGGCACGTTCTGGCACGGCTTCCTCGCCATGATCGGCCAGCCGATCTTCGCGCTGATGGTCGCGATCCTCGCGGCGATGTTCGCCCTCGGCGTCCGCCGCGGATGGTCGGCCGCGAAGCTCGGCGAGGTGCTGGAGGCGTCGCTGCCGGGCACCGCCGTGATCATCCTCGTCACCGGCGCGGGCGCCGCGTTCGGCCGCGTGCTCACCGAGACCGGCATCGGCGGCGCCGTCGCCGAGGTGCTCGCGGCGAGCGGGATGCCGCTCCTGCTCGCGGCGTTCCTCATCTCGCTCATCATGCGCGCCGCGCAGGGATCGGCGACGGTCGCGATCGCCACGACGGCCGGACTCATGCTGCCGTCCGTGGCTGTCCTCGGCCTCGGGCCCGTCCACACGGCGCTCGTCGCCGTCGCGATCGGCTACGGCAGCCTCGGCCTCAGCCACGTGAACGACTCGGGCTTCTGGGTCGTGACGCGATACCTCGGCCTCTCCGTCAAGGACGGCCTGCGCACATGGACGGTGCTCACGACCGTCCTTGGCGTCGCCGGGTTCCTCCTCACCTGGCTGCTGTACGCCGTGATCCCGATGGGCTGACCCGGGGGCTCGTCGGCGCGGGTGGATCCTCCCGGGAGGGCGGACGTCACCCAGCGGTGAGGTCGACGTCGATGCGTCTCCGGTAGTCGGGAACGGTGAGGACGAGCGACGCGGGTCCTGCGGTGAACTCCGGCGGGACGTCGAGCGTCAGGCTGAACGCGCCCGACTCGTCGATCTCCGCCAGAACGGGCTCTGAGGTGCGTGTCTCCTGCCTCCAGACGATGTCGACGTCCGTCCAGGGGACTGCTGTTGGTCCATCGTTGGTGTCGTTGCACGCGAGCCATCCTTCGCCCGAGAGCTCGACGGCGTTGTCGGAGATCGTGACCGTGATGCTGTCGGCTTCCGGCACCTCGACGGAGTCGATGAGGACGAACGGTGCGGCGCAGGCGACGTCGTCGGACGCGGTCGTGTCAGGAGACGGCTCGGTCGTCGCCGAGCAGCCTGCCGCGGCGAGGACGAGTGCGGCTGCCGCTGCCGCCGCAAGCCTAGTCGCGGTGCTGTGAATAGATCGCTGTGACATCTCCCGCTCCCAAACGTCGTGCAGCGGAGTTGCATGGGGAAGTGGCCGTGCTCATGGTGAGGTCGTTAAGACCACGCTCGCCCGCGTGGCCGAGTGAAAGGAAGTGGCCGAGTTCATGAGTGACCACTGAGCGGAGATCGTACGAGCCTGAGCACCCGGAGGAGATTGTTGTCACCCACGAGCGACTTGAGTTGTCGATTCGGATATCCTTATTGAGCGGACGTCCGTCGGAAGTGCGAGTCCAGGTGCAAGTCTTTCCAAGAATTGTGGAGGGGAGAGGGCTGAAATTTCGTCGCGTATGCGTAGTCACTGCACCTTGAATATCCAGCGACGGCGTTGGGTTCGAGTGCCGGCGGCTCTTCCGAGTTTACGGGCGAACCATAGAAGATCTCCGGTTCTATCGTGGAGACGTTTACGGTGCCATCTTCCGTCACTTCGACTTGCAGATAGGTCCCATCTGTCTCTCCGAGAGTCGTCGCGGTCGCGGTGAAGGACTCGGATGTCACGGTGATACCGGGTTCGGGGATGAGCACTCCTTGCCCATCCACCTCGACGGCGTAGCCTTCCACGTCGCAGGTGGAAAGATTCAACCCGTCGGCGTCTTCCGGGGTGAGCGGGCCCGAAGGCGCACCCTCGGCAGGGCAGCCGGGGACATCGCTTGGGATAGTGGCGTACGCGGGCGCTGCGAGCGTAACGCTCATGAGGCCGCCGACAACGCTCCACAAAACTTTTCGACGCATGGATGCCCCGCTTTTATCTGAACACCTGTAAGCTATCAGCGGTCTCATAGAAGTAGGGATCGATTGTGTAACGATTTGTGCTCTCCGCAAGGTCTGTGACCGCGCAGCGCTCGCTCGTTGGCATGACGTTGACCGTATCGGGAGCCAAGCGTTGTTCGGATCAGGCACTCACCGATATTGAGCTGCCTGTGCCCTCTGGAATCCAGGAGCGCCTGCGTGAGCCGTGTCGAATCGCGGCCAAGGGTCGCTTCGCGTGCTCATCGGGGGATGGTGAGCATTTTTCGGCTGTGCGTGGTGCACGGACTGGCGGGCAGAGACCTTGACGAGGATGTGCGACTCTTCCGTCGATCGTTCATCTCGATCCGCCCGCAGCCTCCGATGAAGATCTACATTTCTCCTAGCGAGACTCATCTGTTCGTCGGGCGTGAACGTGGGCTCGGCCGGTGCACCGATCCGGGGTGACCGCATCCAGGAGCGATCTCACCGTCCGCTACGCGAAGAGCTCCTGCAGACGGTGGATGCCCTCGACGAGCTGGTCGTCGGCGAGCGCGTAGGACAGGCGCAGATAGCCGCTCGGGCCGAAGGCCTCGCCGGGGACGACGGCGACCTCGGCCTCGTCGAGGATGAGGTCGGCGAGCTCGAGCGTCGTCTCGACGCGGCGGCCCTTCCACTCGCGGCCGAGGAGACCGTGCACGTCCGGGTAGGCGTAGAACGCGCCCAGCGGGTTCGGCACGGTGACGCCGTCGATCTTCGCGAGCTCGTCGACGATGAGGCGGCGGCGGCGGTCGAAGGCGGCGCGGAACGCCTCGGCCTCCGTCTGCGGGCCGCTGAGCGCCGCGGCGGCCGCGCGCTGTGCGACGTTGTTGACGTTGCTCGTGAGGTGCGACTGCAGGTTGGCGACGAGCTTCACGGCGTCGGACGGCCCGACGAGCCAGCCCACGCGCCATCCCGTCATCGCGTAGGTCTTCGCGACGCCGTTGAGGAGCAGCGTCTGCTCCGCGAGCTCGGGCACGGCCTCGACGATCGAGACGGCCCTGGCGCCCTCGTAGACGAGGTTCTGGTAGATCTCGTCGGTGAGAACCCAGATGCCGTACTCGAGGGCCCAGCGGCCGATGGCCTCGGTCTCCTCCGGCGTGTACACCGACCCCGTCGGGTTCGACGGCGAGACGAAGACGAGTACGGTCGTCCTGTCGGTCCGTGCGGCCTCCAACTGCTCGACCGTGACCTTGTAGTCCTGGTCCGCACCCGCGAACACCTCGACGGGCACGCCGTCGGCGAGGCGGATGGCCTCGGGGTACGTCGTCCAGTACGGCGCGGGGAGGAGGACCTCGTCGCCGGGGTTCACGACCGCCTGGAACGCCTGGTAGACGGCCTGCTTGCCGCCGTTGGTCACGACGATCCGCGACGGGGAGACGTCGAGGCCGGAGTCGCGCAGCGTCTTCGCGGCGATCGCCTCGCGCAGCGGCAGGAGCCCGGCTCCCGGCGTGTACCGGAAGTTCGCGGGGTCGTTCAGCGCCTCGGCGGCGGCGTCGACGACGAACTGCGGGGTCGCGAAGTCGGGCTCGCCCGCCGCATAGGAGATGACGGGTTTGCCCTCGGCCTTCAGCGCTTTGGCCTTCGCATCGACCTTCAGGGTCGCGGACTCGGCGATGGCGGAGAGCTTGCGTGAGAGGGGAGCGCGGTCGGTCACGCCTCCAGCGTAGTCGGCGGCCCGGTCGGAGCGACGCGGACGCGACGTGTGCGCAACGCAGGAGATCTGCGCGGGGAGCAGCGACGAGAGCCCGGGATCCCGGGCCTCCGGCCGACCGGAGCGGCGAGAAGTCCTGCGTCGTGCTCGGGCGACGCGGAGGGCACCCGGCCGGATCGCCGGGTGCCCTCCGCGTCTCGAGTCCGCTCAGGCCGGCTCGACCAGGTGGTCGGCGTAGGCCTTCGTCGTGAGGAAGGCCCGGAACGTGGGGCTCAGCGCCACGTCGCGGAAGACCTCGGCGGCCTCGTCGAAGCGGTCGCCCTCGGAGCGCTCGACCTCGCCGAGAACCCGGTCGACGAGCGCCGACACGTGCTCGCGCGTGATCTCCGTCCCCTGCTCGGTCACCTGCTCCTGCCGGATCCACTGCCAGATCTGCGAGCGGGAGATCTCGGCGGTCGCCGCATCCTCCATGAGGCCGTCGATCGCCACGGCGCCCTGGCCGCGCAGCCACGCCTCGATGTACCGGATGGCGACGGACACGTTCCCGTGCACGCCCTCGTCGGTGATGGGCCGTCCGATCCAGAGGTTCAGCAGGTGGCGCTTGTAGACCTTCACGTCGTCGCGCTGCCGGTCGAGCTGGTTCGGCCTGTCGCCCAGGACGGCGTCGAACTCGGCCTGCGCGATGGGGATGAGGTCGGGGTGCGCGACCCATGTGCCGTCGAAGCCGTCGGCGGCCTCGCGCTTCTTGTCGGCCGCGACCTTCTCCATCGCGCGGGCGTTCACCTCCGGCTCCTTGCGGCTCGGGATGAAGGCGCTCATGCCGCCGATGGCATACGCGCCCCGCTTGTGGCAGGTCTTCACGAGCAGCTCGGTGTACGCCCGCATGAAGTCGACGGTCATCGTCACCTCGTTGCGGTCGGGCAGGACGAAGCGCGACCCGCGCCCGCGGTAGGTCTTGATGATCGAGAAGATGTAGTCCCACCGCCCGGCGTTGAGGCCCGCGCAGTGGTCGCGCAGCTCGTAGAGGATCTCCTCCATCTCGAACGCCGCGGGCAGCGTCTCGATGAGGACCGTGGCGCGGATGGTGCCGTGCGGGATCCCGCTGTACTGCTCGGAGAAGGAGAAGACCTGATCCCACAGCCGCGCCTCCTCCGACGACTCGATCTTGGGCAGGTAGAAGTACGGACCCGCCCCGCGGGCGATGAGCTCGCCGGCGTTGTGGAAGAAGTACAGCCCGAAGTCGACGAGCGATCCCGACGCCGCCATCGTCCTCCCGTGCCGGTCGGTGAAGCGCAGGTGGTGCTCCTCCAGATGCCAGCCGCGCGGCCGCATCACGATCGTCGGCGTCCGCTCGGCCGTCACCTCGTACCGCTTGCCCTCGGGCGTCGTGAACGAGAGCTCCCCGCGGATGGCGTCGCGCAGCGACAGCTGCCCGCCGATGACGTTGCGCCAGGTCGGGCTCGTGGCGTCCTCCTGGTCGGCGAGCCAGACGCGCGCCCCCGAGTTGAGGGCGTTGATCGTCATGCGCGGGTCGGTCGGGCCCGTGATCTCGACGCGGCGGTCCTCGAGCCCGGGGCCCGCGCCGGCGACGCGCCAGGAGGCGTCCTCTCGGATGCGCGCCGTGTCCTCGCGGAAGCGCGGATCCCGGCCGATGCCGATCTCGTAGCCGCGGCGCATCCTGTCGGCCAGGCGGTCGTACCGCGCCCCGGCGAACAGCTCGTGCAGCTGGGCGAGGAAGGCGAGTGCCTCGGGCGTGAGGATCTGCTCGTAGCGTTCGTGGAGCGGACCTGCGACCTCGATCGCGGGGAACGTGCGCTCTGAGGCGCGCGGATCGGGTGTCGGCGGTGCGATGTCGGTGATGGTCATGATGTCTCCTTCGAGGAAGGGAGGATGTGGATGGTCATGCCGGGGTCGGCATCAGTGGAACTGCTCGGACTCGGTGGATCCGACGAGCGCGAGGGTGGCGCTCGAGGGGTTGAGCGCGGTCGACACGTGGTCGAAGTAGCCCGTGCCGACCTCGCGCTGGTGCTTGGTGGCGGTGTAGCCGTCGGCCTCGGCGGCGAACTCGGCGTCCTGCAGCTCGACGTACGCGGTCATGGCGTGCTCGGCGTAGCCGCGTGCGAGCTGGTACATCGAGTGGTTCAGCGCGTGGAAGCCGGCCAGCGTGATGAACTGGAAGCGGTATCCGAGCTCCGCGAGCTCTTCCTGGAACGACGCGATCTGCGCGTCCGAGAGGGCGCGGTGCCAGTTGAAGCTGGGGGAGCAGTTGTAGGCCAGCATCTTCCCCGGGTGCTCCGCGTGGATCGCGCTCGCGAACTCGCGGGCGAGCTCGATGTCGGGCGTCCCCGTCTCGACCCACAGCAGGTCGGCGTAGGGCGCGTAGGCGAGGCCGCGGGAGATCACGGGCTCGATGCCGTTCCGCACCCGGTAGAAGCCCTCGTCCGTGCGCTCGCCCGTCGTGAACGCGCGGTCGCGCTCGTCGACGTCGCTCGTGAGGAGATCGGCTGCGAGGGCGTCGGTGCGGGCGATCTGGATGGTCGGGATCCCGGCCACGTCGGCGGCGAGGCGGGCGGCGTTGAGGGTGCGGATGTGCTGCTTGGTCGGGACGAGCACCTTGCCGCCCAGGTGGCCGCACTTCTTCTCGCTCGCGAGCTGGTCCTCCCAGTGGATGCCGGCCGCGCCCGCCTGGATCATCGAGTGGGCGAGCTCGTAGGCGTTGAGCGGGCCGCCGAAGCCCGCCTCGGCGTCGGCGACGATCGGCGCGAGCCAGTCGCGCGTGACGGAGCCCTCGGCGTGCTCGAGCTGGTCCTGCCGCAGCAGCGCGTTGTTGATGCGGCGGACGACCGCCGGCACGGAGTTCGCGGGGTAGAGCGACTGGTCGGGGTAGGTCTGGCCCGAGAGGTTGGCGTCGGCGGCGACCTGCCAGCCGGAGAGGTAGATGGCCTTCAGCCCTGCGCGCACCTGCTGCACGGCCTGGTTGCCCGTGAGAGCGCCGAGGGCGCGGATGTACTCGTCCGACGTCAGGCGCTCCCAGAGGGTCTCGGCACCGCGGCGCGCGAGCGTCGACTCCTCTCGGACGGTTCCGCGCAGGCGGAGGACGTCCTCGGCGGTGTAGTCGCGACGGATGCCGTGCCAGCGGGGGTCGGCGCTCCACTCGAGGCGGAGGTCGTCGGCGGTCTGCGTCTGGTCGCCGGGGCGGCGACCGCTGTGCTCTGCGGGGGTGCTCATCATCGTGCTCCTCGTCGTCGTTGGCGGCGGGTGCCGCGGGTGTCATGCCATCCACCATCCGTGAAGTTCGCCGGCTCGCAAGGGGATTCGTGTGAAGAATTTCTCTAATACTTCTGCAAACGTGAGGGTTTGTGACATGATCGCGCCATGACCCTCGCGGAAGACCTCCAGGAAGACGGCCCGGACGCCCTCGCCGTGGGGCGGCGGATCCGGCAGCTGCGCGTCGAGCGCGGCCTCACGCTCGACGCGCTCGCCGCATCCGTGGGGCGAGCGCCGAGCCAGCTCTCCATGATCGAGAACGGCAGGCGCGAGCCGCGGCTGTCGATGCTCCGGACGATCGCCAAGGCCCTCGGCGTCGGGCTCGACGCCCTGCTCGAAGCCGAGCAGCTGGACGAGCGGGCCGGGATGGAGATCGCCCTCGAGCGCGCGATGCGCTCGCCGCGTCTGCAGTCCCTCGGGATCGAGCCGTTCCGCATCCCCAAGGCCCTGCCCGACGAGGTGCTGCGGACCCTCCTGCGCCTCACAGGCGAGATCGACCGGCTGCACGACGAGCGTTCGGCGACCCCCGAGGTCGCCCGGCGCGCGAACGTCGAGCTGCGCCACCTCATGCGGCGCCAGGACAACCACTTCCCCGAGCTCGAACGGCACGCACGCGAGCTGCTGGCCGCGATCGACCATCCCGGCGGGCCTCTCACGCAGCGCGCCGCGAGCGACATCGCCGCGCATCTCGGCTTCACGCTCCACTACGTCGCCGATCTGCCGCAGACGACCCGGAGCGTGGCCGATCTGAAGCACGGTCGGCTGTATCTCTCGAACCGCGTCACGGGCGACCCTCGCACGGCCGTGCTCCAAGCGCTCGCGAGCCGTGTGCTCGGGCATTCCGAGCCGACGGACTACGCCGACTTCCTGCGCCAGCGCGTCGAGCAGAACTATCTCGTCGGCGCGCTGCTCATCCCCGAGGCGCACGCCGTCGCCGCCCTCCGTGATGCGAAGAAGCGCCGCGCGATCTCGATCGAGGACCTCCGTGACGCCTATGCGGTGTCGTACGAGAGCGCCGCGCACCGCTTCACGAACCTCGCGACGCGTCACCTGGACATCCCCGTCCACTTCCTCAAGGTGCACGAGTCGGGCACGATCACGAAGGCGTACGAGAACGACGACGTGAACTTCCCGACCGACCGCCTGGGATCCATCGAGGGGCAGATGTGCTGCCGGCGTTGGACGAGCCGTGCCGTCTTCGACGTGGACGACCGGTTCAACCCGTACTACCAGTACACCGACACGGGAAACGGCACCTACTGGTGCACCGCGCGCGTGGAGCACTCGAGCCAGGGCGCGCACTCCGTGAGCGTCGGCGTCCGGTTCGATGACACGAAGTGGTTCGTCGGGCGCGACACGACGCAGCGCGGCGTCTCGCGCCACGCCGTCGAGGTGTGCTGCCGTCGCCCGCCGGCCGAGCTGGAAGCGACATGGCGGGATGGGGTGTGGCCGAACGTCAGCACACCCCGGACGCTGCTCGCGACCCTGCCTTCGGGTGCCTTCCCCGGCGTCGACACGACGGAGATGTACGAGTTTTTGGAGGCGCACGCGCCCGTGGGGGCTGAGTGATGCGAGGGGCGAGGCAGGCCCTGCTGCTGATCATCTCCGGTACCAGCAGGAGCGGCGCGAGGGCGACGGTCAATGGCCCTAGTGCGTGAGGTCACGCTTCTGCTGGTATGTGATCTGTTCGAGGATTGCCCCATGACGCTACTGATGTAGGTCGGGATCGGAGGTTCTTTGGGGGTGATGCTGTGATGAGCCAGGCCGCCTCCTGAAGCAGCGAAGTGGCGAGATCTGATGTTGACAAGCGCACGAGTATCTGTTGCGCTTTCAATGTGTTCTATTCCGCTTGAAGGAGAAAAGTGATGTCTGAGAAAAATCATCAAGACGACGCTCCGATGAGGCCCCCTGTGGGAGGGGTGTCAGATCTGGACTTCGACTCCATCGCCGACGCCACGGATCTGGGAAAGCAGATCGGGCGAGCTGAGTCGATCGAAGAAGTGCTTGGTATTTTGGGAGTATCCGGCAGGACGGGCGCCGCAAATGGGCTCATCTCGACCGAGGTCCAGACGAGAACCGGCGAGGTCTTGAGACTCGCCGATGTCACGCCGGGCTTCGGGGTGTCTCCGTTGGACTACGGAGCTGCGGGAAACGGAACCACAGACGATACTGCGGCCATCCAGGCTGCCGTCAATGCCGCCGGGAGCCAGCCGGTGCTTATTGACAGGCCGTATCGGGTCACGCAGGCGATCACCACGGCGGCAGCCCGGCAGACCTTCCTCGGTGCCGGGGGGGGGGAGACTGATCGCTCAAGCGGCCAGCACTTACCCCAACTGGGGTCTTTACAATGTCATCAAGGTCAATCATGCTCACGTGACGATCCAAGACGTGCACTTCGACGGCGGCGAGTTCGTCATCATCGTCGGCAGGGGGCAGTTGGGCTCCGGTACCACGAAGGGTGCTGACGGGCTCAGTGTCATTAATTGCACGGCGGTCAACTGTGCGGTTTTCGTAGATGCGTGGTACTCCAACCACGTCACCATTCTCGGAAACAATGTCACGATGTACCGGGCGGGGTTCATTGGCCACGGTGGAGAGAGCAACCCGGGATCTTCCAGCTTCATCGATGCTCGCACAAGCATTTTGGCGAACACTCGCGGGATCGTTGCCAACAACATGTTCAGAAGCAGTCTCCTGCCCGCTGGGTTCGGAACGCCGGATGCGGAGGGGAAGAAGAGCACAGGTGTCTTTCTGACGAGCTGTCGAGACTACATCGTCGAGGCCAACTTCGTCACCAGCGTACGCGACGTCGGCATCGACATGGAAGGATGCTTCCGCTGCGCTGTGGTGGGCAACACTGTCGTTGACGCCCATTACGGATGTATCACTACTTTCTACCGGAGCATCCAGTGCTCGATCGTCGCGAACACGATCGTTCAGACTTCGTCGAACACTGTCAACGCATATAGCACCGGTATTCGCGGGGGCATCGTCATGACTCCGAGCGTTACGAGCCCGACGACGACGTACCTCGAGAACGTCCAGATCAAGGACAACCTCATCGTCAATGACCCAGGAAACAGTGCAATGGGTATCGTCGAGGCGGCTCTGACGACCGGTCAGTCGCGTACCAACAAGATGACGGTGGTCTCCGGCAACACGATCCACCAAGGCAAGATCGAGTGGCGTGGATCGGACGACTGCTCTGTCGTCAACAACTCGATCTATAACGGAGCCATTGAGGTGTACTCATGCGATCGGGCCCGAGTCATGGGCAATCAGGTCCGCCGGAAAGCTGACTACGACAGCGGCATTCTCCTCATGCCTCAGACGAGTTTCTCGAATGGCACCGCCCAGCGCTGCGTCATCGCCGGGAACTACGTCTGGCTGCCGAGTGACGCGGCCGGTGCGACCATCAGCGTTGGCGGTGCGACGACGACCTATCGTACGTACGCGGTCGTCGCCCATAACTACATCTCCACAGCCCCGTATGTTCGGGGAGGAGACACGACGAATGTCATCACCGGCAACGTGCTCCTACCTTGACTGACCGTCCTCACAGGCGTATTTGACGGAGTAGAACGTGAGTGCTCGGGGCCAACAGCAGCTTGTCACTCGATCTATCGGTGGCTGGCGTTTCCACGTCGCGCGGCTCTCGGTTTTTCGCGTCCTCGGATCATAGGATCGTCCCGACCATCGGAGCAAGGGGCGAGAGACCGTCTCGCGCCGCCCGAGGCTCTCGCTGCTGACGGATCAGTCGCAGCCGTCGTTTCAAGGAAATGGGAAAGGACATATGGTGACGCCCCCCATGCAGACGCCACGGTGCGCGTGGAAGACATGGGCCGCGCGGATCGGGGCGATCGTCGTCGGCGCCGTCCTGCTGCAGGTCGTCTTCTTCTCCGCCCTGGTGGTCACGGAGAGCATCCCCAACGACCGGATCCTCCAGAAGCTTCAGCAAGACGCGCAGGAGCAGCTCTGGAGCGACGCGAATTTCGTCCCCGACGGCGTGTCCCGGAACGGCCTGCTCGACGCGTACACGGACTGCATCTCCCTGACGACCGGACTCTATGCACAGGAGCTGAGTCCGTTCCAGCGGGCTGTCCGGTATCCCCACCTCGGCAACTGCGAGGAGTCCTTCCAGGCGCTGGAACAGATCGAGCAGGGAGCCCCGTTCGTCCAACGCTTCTATCCGCGGTACTGGGGTGGCAACAGCGTGATCATCCGCCCGCTTCTCGCGATGGGCGGGATCTCCTTGCTCCGCACCGTCGTCCTCGCGCTCGCCGTCGGCTCGGTCGCGCTGCTCCTCACGTGCTCTGCGCGCCGATCCGCGCTCGTACCCGGTGTCGTGATGCTCGTGCCTCTGGCCTTCAGCACGAACATGTTCGCTCAGACCGTCTACGGATTCACTCACCTCCTCGAGTTCGCCGTCGCTGCGTTCATGGCGACCCTGCCGTTCTTCCTGCGTCGGCTGAGACCCTTTCATCTCTTCGCGACCGGGTTCCTCGCGGGCAGTGTGTTCAACTACATGGACTTCCTGCACAACCCGTCGATCGCCTGGTCGCTGTTCGTCTTCTCGTCCGTCCTCGTCACGTTCCGCCGCGGTGTCACGACCTGGCGGCTGGTCGGATGGGCGCTGCTGGCGGTCGCGAGCTGGATCGTCGGCTATGCCTTCACCTGGGGCAGCCGCTGGATGATCGCGGTGCTCTGGGGTGGCGAGACGCTGACGGAGCTGATCGGCAAGATGTTCCTGTGGACCGGTGAAGGCGAGCCTGAAAGAGCGTGGCTCGGCGAATCCAGCAAGACGGCGACGGGGTACTGGATTCACGGCATGCCGTCGGCGCGTATCGTGCTCGCGTTGCTCCTGGTGCTGGCGATCGTCTTCATCGTCCGAGCGGTGCGTTCGCGCGGCAGCGTCTCGTGGCCCTTCCTGGCCGTCGGCCTCGCCACTGCGGCCGTCAATCCCGTGTGGCTCGAGGTCATGTCCGGTCACTCGATCCATCACGTGTTCTTCACGTATCTCGCGATTCCCTTCGGGCTGGGCATCGTCGCATCGACGCTGCTCGTCAGCGGCTGGCCATCGTCGCGCAAGCCGGAGCCCGTCGCCGTCGCGCCGACGTAGACGTCGGCTCTGCACCGTGCGCGCTCCGGCATCTGAGCGAGATCGGCGGGCGTTCAGCGATCGTCGGGGCCGGGCACCGCCGGGTACTGCAGGTAGCTGAGACGGCTCTGTTCGCGCCGTGCGCGCAGCACGCCGTCGAGGATGAGCCCGATGGTCCAGGCGAGCGCGCCGATGAGGCCCAGGCCGACGACGAGGACAGCGGTCGGTATTCGTGGCACGAGGCCCGTCTGAAGGAACTCGACGACGAGCGGCGACCCGAACAGAACGCCCACCAGAACGGAAAGAGCGCCGATCAGGCCGTAGAAGAGCAGCGGCCGTTCGTGCCGCACGAGCTGTCCGATGAGCGAGAGGATGCGGAAGCCGTCGTGATAGGTGCGCAGCTTGCTCGCGCTGCCTGACGGCCTGTCGCGAAAGCCGACGTGCATCTCGGCCTGCGGCGCGCGGATGCTCATGACGTGCACCGTGAGCTCTGCCTCGATCTCGAACTCGCGTGACGACGCGGGAAAGCTCTTGACGAAGCGCCTCGACATGACCCGGTAACCGGAGAGCATGTCGCTCACCTCGGTGCCGAAGACGCCGCCGACGAGCTTGTTGAAGCCGCGGTTCCCCAACTCGTGTCCTGGGCGATATGCCGTCTGCGTCCGCTGGTCGCGCACGCCGAGAACATGATCGTACGGACCTCCCTGCAGGACGCGGATCATCTCCGGCAGTGCGGATGCATCGTAGGTGTCGTCGCCGTCGATCATCACGTAGATGTCGGCCTCCACGTCGGCGAAGGCGCGTCTGATGACGTTGCCCTTGCCTCTGCGTGCTTCGTGTCGTGTCGTAGCCCCAGCTGCCCGCGCGAGTTCGGCGGTTCGATCCGTGCTGTTGTTGTCGTACACGTAGACGCGGATGCCGGGGACGGCGGCCTGCAGATCTGCGACCACCTTCGCGACGGCGAGCTCCTCGTTGTAGCAGGGCACGATCGCGGCGATCACGGGCGACGACGTCATGGCTTCTCTTTCGGCGACGTTAAGATCTCATCTGGCGAGCGAGGCGCCGTACAGGCCCTCTCGAAGCCGACCCAGGCTAGCACGCAGCGTCGAGGGCAACGGTGCTGCGCACATCGTCGCACCGAGGAGTCCCATGCATGCGAGTCGAGCAGCGAGAAAGGCCGGACAGGCCGGATCGTTCCTCGCGATCGGCGGGCTGGCGTTCCTCGTGGACGCGTTCATGTACAATCTGCTCGTCTTCTGGGGCGCCGGCGCCGGCCCGCTCCATGCGTTTCCCCTTCTCGCGAAGATCGTCGCGATCGTCGTCGCCTCCCTGGTGACGTATGCGGGAAACCGGTACTGGACCTTCGCCGATCGGCACCTGCCGCGCCGGTTCTCGCGCTATGCGGCCTTCGCGCTCTGCAACCTCATCGCGATCGGCCTGCAGCTGGGGAGCCTGGCGTTCTCCCGCTACGTCCTGGGGCTCGACGGGATCGTGGCCGACAACGTCTCGGGCACGCTCATCGGGCAGGCGCTCGCGACGGCCTTCCGCTACCTGAGCTATGACCGCTTCGTGTTCCGGCACGAGGATCCTCCGGCCGAGGCCGTCCGGCCTCCAGCAGGCGATCTCGGCTGAGCGGCGGCGTCATCGAGACGTCGGAGAAAGCCGGGGATCCCGCGAGCGCCGGAGCGGAACCGCATCTGTCATCCGGCGTTCGCGGGATCCCCGGTGTTCGGACATGGCGTCGCGGGGATCCGCAGGAGAGATCCGGGTCTTGGCGAAGTGGCCTCCCGTGCTCTTGGCGTGACCTCACTTCTTCACCGCCCGCGTCGAGGCGCCGCGATGGGGTCAGCCTCTCTGCGGCTCCGGTGCCCCCTGCGCCCCGCCTTCCGGGTGAAGCAGAATGCCACGGCTCCGGCGATCAGGAGCGCCGCCGACAGGTAGAAACCCGCCTCGAGGCTGCCCGTGGCATCAGCGAGCGCCCCGGTGACGTACGGCGCGAAGATCGACGACACCATCCCGGCGAAGTTGAAGTAGCCGTAGGCGCGCGAGTACATCGACGGGGGCGTGTTGTCGGCGAGGAACGCGATGAGCACGGGGTCGAGCGCGAGCTTTCCCACGAGGCCGTAGACGACGAGGCCGACGAGCACGAGGGAGTAGTCGCCCGTGAGCGGCACGAGGATCTGGCAGGCCCCGCCGAGGACCGCCATCGTCACGATGAGCGCGCGCGTGTCCTTCAGGCGTCGCGCGAGCATGCTGAAGAGGATCGCGCCGGGGATCGATGCCCAGGGGACGAGGGAGGAGATGACGCCGGTGTCCGACGCGGCGACGTCGCGAGCCTGCTGGAGGTAGGACGGCAGCCACGTGAGCATCGAGAAGAAGCCGTAGAGCGAGCAGAAGATGAGCACGTACGTGAGCACGTGGTTCCGCGTGAAGAGCGCCCGGCTCGACTCCGCCGGCGCCTCGACGCCGCTCGCGGCGAGACGGTCGCGCTCCGCCGCGTGCTCGTCGTCGATCGGCGAGAGCCAGTAGTGGATGAGCGCCGCCACCACGATCGTCGCGCCGCCGAACACGAGGAACAACGTGCCCCAGTGCCATCCGAGCGTGAAGGTGAGGAAGCTCGACCCGATGAACCCGAGGGAGATGCCCACGGCCATCCCGCTGTTGATGATCGCCGCGGACACGCCGCGCCATCGTGGCGAGATGCGGCTGGAGGAGATCCCGTAGACCGGGCTGTAGTACGTCCCCTCGCCGAGGCCCGTGAAGGCGCGCATCGCGAGGAACACGAGGAAGCCGGGTGCCAGGCCGCTCAGGACGGTCCCGATCCCGAAGGCGATGTAGCCGACGACGACCATGCGCACGCGTCCGAGGCGGTCGGCGAGGTACCCCGTGGGGATCTGCATGAACGCGTACGTCGCGAAGAACACCGTCGAGAGGAGCCCGAGCTCGGCCTGCGTGAGCCCCCACTCCTCGCCGATCACGCCCATGACGGGCGAGAGGATGTTCCGGTCGGCGTACATGAACACCCACCCGAGCGAGAAGAGCGTCGTGATGGCGACCGGACCCGGCGAGGCCCGCCGTCTCGGCAGCAGACGCCGTCGCGGCGCGGGATGCGCGGGGGCGGTCGAGGGCATGCGGGTCATGGGGTTCCTCCGGGCCGCGTATTGGTCATACCAATAGGCGAGGCTAGGCGGATCGCCGTGGTCGTTCCACAGCGGAACAGCACGTTTCACGTCCCGGAAACAACATCCTTACCGCCCGCTCACATATCTCCCCGGCGGAGGCCTCCTCGGCGAGGCAGGCCCGCCAGTCGCCGTCAGCGCGCGTCGCGGACGCGGCGTATCACCTCTCCGATCTCGCGGAGGTGGAGCTCCATCTCCTCACCCGCCCGAGCGGCATCGCCCCGCGCCAGCGCGGCGAGGATGCGCTCATGGCCCTCGCGCGAGAGCCGGCGGCCTTCGCCCTCCAGATGGGAGTGGACGCGTTCCTCGACGGTCCAGGAGACGGTGAGCTCGCTGAGCGTCAGGAGCAGCGGATTGCCCGTGGCCTCGGCGACCCCGACGTGGAACGCGATGTCGAGCTGGACCGATCGGTCGGCGTCCGGCTCCTCCTCGGAGGATCGGACGATGTCGTCGAGCCGTGCGAGCTGTGCCGCGGTGATGCGCTCTGCGGCGAGGCGGGCGACCCCCGGTTCCGTCACGGAGCGCAGCTCCGCCGAGTGGTCGGCCTCGTCATCGTGCACCGCGAGCGCGGAGGCGAGGGCGGCGGTGAGGGAGAGCTCCTCCGCGACGCGTGTTCCGCTGCCCTGGCGCCGCACGATCATCCGCGCCTCCTCCAGTCGCGCGAGAGCGTCGCGGACGGCGGTCCTCGACACCGCCATCTCGGAGGCGAGCTGCCGTTCGGCGGGGAGGCGCGCTCCGGGCGGGTAGACGCCGCCGAGGATGAGCCTCTCGAGATGCCGGGCGACGTCGTCGGCGACGGAGCCGCCCGTGCGGCTGAAGGGTGTCGTCATCGGGACGCTCCTGCCGTCGCCGGGTGCGGGAGCCCGACCCGCGGGCTTCAGCGCCATTCTCTCATCGCGCAGGCGATCCGCATCGGGATCCGGGATGCGGGGCCCGTGCGGGAGAGATCCCGACCGGGTCTTGGCGAAGTGGCCCCCTGTGCTTTAGGTTAGCCTGGCCTCACTTCTTCATGCCCGAGTCGAGGTGCCGTCGTCCGCCACAAGCGGCAACGACCGGCGTGCCACCACACCGCGTGCAACGGCGCTCGCGCGGACCCCTCAGGACTCCTCGTGAACGACTTCCCCTTCGGTCTCTACGACCCCTCTGCAGAGCACAGCGACTGCGGCGTGGGCTTCATCACCCGCAAGGACGGCGTGCCCTCGCGCGACGTCATCCTCCGCGGCGACGCCGCGCTGTGCGCCATCCCTCACCGCGGCGGGATGTCGTCGGAGGGCGTGGGCGACGGCGCGGGTGTGAGCATCGACCTCTCGACGGAGTTCTTCCGCGGCATCACGGGGCGCGAGCTCGAGGCCGGGCTCTTCGGCGTGGGGAACTTCTTCCTGCCGGACGACGACGCCCAGGAGCAGGCGGCTCGGGATGTCGTGACGGAGGCGCTCGACGCCGAGGGCCTCCAGATCGTGCTCGTGCGCGAGGTGCCCGTCGACCACTCGGTGACGCGTCCGGCCGCGCGCCGCTACCAGCTCCCCATCCTGCAGTGGGTCTTCCAGGCGCGGGAGGGGGCGACCCGCGCGGACGCCGACCGCGCCGCGAACGCGGCGCTCCTCCGCATCGAGCGCGAGGCGTACGGGCGTCCCGAGTTGAAGGGCCTCTACCCGCTGTCCCTCAGCACGCGTACGCAGGTGCTGAAGGGGCGTCTCAACTCGGGCGAGGTCATCCCGTTCTTCACCGACCTCCTCGACGAGCGCCACTCCGTGCGCACGCTGTACTTCCACACGCGTTTCTCCACGAACACCGAGCCGCATCCGAGCATGGCGCAGCCGTTCCGCCTCATGGCGCACAACGGCGAGCTCAACACCGACCGCAAGAACCGCCTCTCCGACGAGGCCCTCGCCCGGGCTCGCTCCCGCAGCATCGTGCGCCCGCCGGGTCAGTCGGACTCCAGCCGCCTCGACCAGACGCTCCAGAGCCGGGTGTTCGACGACGGGCTCGACCTCGTGGAGGCCGTCGTGGCGCTCATGCCTCCCGCGTGGGAGAACGATGTCACGCTGTCGCAGCCCGTGCGCGACATGCTCGAGTACTTCTCGCTCTACGAGGAGAAGAACGACGGGCCCGCTGCCGTCGTCTTCAGCGACGGCGACGTCGTGGGCGCGCGTCTCGACCGCCTGGGCCTCCGCCCCCTCCGCACGGTCGAGACGGACGACTACCTCATGGTGTCGTCGGAGGCCGGCCAGCTCGAGGTCCCTGACGAGACCGTCATCGCGCGAGGCCGCATCGAGGCGGGCGGCATGCTCTACCTCGACCACCGCACAGGGCGCAGCCACCGCACGCGCGAGGCGCTCGAGATGCTGAGCGAGCGTCGCGACTACGGCGCGCTGCTCGCGGAGGCGCGCGTGGAGATCTCCGCCATCCCCGTGACGGGCATCGAACGCGGCGACGACACCCTCGGATACACGGGCGACCTCTCCCAGGCGGGCCGCTACGTCGCCTACTCGCTCAACCAGGAGAGCTTCCGGTTCATGATGGACCCCATGCTCGCCACGGGCGCCGAGCGCATCTCGGCGATGGGCTACGGCAACGCCATCAACGCGCTCTCCGACCAGGAGGGCGGGATGGCGAAGTACTTCTCGCAGCGCTTCGCGCAGGTCACCAACCCGCCGCTCGACAGCATCCGCGAGGCCGACGGCATGAGCTTCCGCGTCGCGCTCGGCGCGAAGCCCGAGGGGCAGGGGCGCCGCACGCGGCAGATCGTCGTGCCGTCCCCCATCCTGAGCCACCTCGACATGGTGCGCCTCCGCGAGCAGGACGTCACCCCACTGGAGCGCTTCGCCCTCCTGTACGACGCCGACGCGCATGACGGCGAACGTAACGCCGACGCCCTCGTGGCGGCGCTCGACGTGCTGTGCGATGGCGTCGAGCGGTTCGCGCGCGAGCGCGGCGGCATCGCCCTGCTCAGCGACCGCGAGACCGACTCCCGCCGTGCACCGGTGCCGCTCCTCCTCGCCGTCGCGGCGGTGAACCAGCGCCTCATCGCGACGGGCCTGCGCCTCAAAGCCTCGCTCGTCGTCGAGAGCGGGCAGCTGCCGAGCTCCCACCACATCGCCGCCGCGCTCGGCTTCGGCGCGAGCGCCGTCTACAGCCTGAGCGCACGCCTGCGCGCAGAGGAGAAGTACCCGAGCCCCGCGGGCCCCGCGGGGATCGAGACCGACACGGACCAGGCGTTCGCGCGCTTCCGGAAGGCGGCGCTGAAGTCCCTCGGCAAGACCATGGGCCGCGTCGGCCTGTGCACCGTCGAGAGCTACATCGGAGGGGAGTTCTTCGAGCCCAACTACCTCGACACGCGCGACCCCGTGCTCGCCCGCTGCTTCCCGCATATGGCGGCGCCCGTGGGCGGGGTCGGCTTCCGCCGCATCGCCCAGGCCGCGGCGGAGTGGCACGAGCGTGCGCGCTCGGTCGCCGCGGAGGGCCAGATCCCCCTCATCGGCCTCTTCAAGGAGCGGTCGGAGGGAGCCGGTCACTCGTTCGGCACGACGGCCGTCCGCGGGTTCGCGGGGATGACGGAGGAGCCGGTCGCGCTCGGCTCGGGGTCCGACGCCGACGACGGCCTGCGCCTGCTGACGCTCGGCCAGCTCGGCGACGCGTTCGGGCTGGACGACGCCGCATACGCGAACGCCGGATACGCGCAGCTGCCGCCCGAGCGCATCGACGACTTCCACGTGACGCCGGGCTACCGCGACTTCGTCTCCACGACCGAGACCGAGCGCGCGCGGCGCCCGTCCGCCCTGCGCGACGTGCTCGCGCTGCCGGCCGACGTCACGGGGCTCCGCACGGCGGACGACTTCGCGCGTGAGCTCGGCCGGTTCTCGATCGACGGCAACCTCTCCATCCAGGTGCGGGGGATGGCCGTGACGGGCGAGGACGGCGGGTTCGTCCTCAGGCTCGCGCGCGGCGACCTCGCACGGCACGGGGAGCTCGCCGTCTGGCTGCGGGACGCGCATCCGGGAGAGGTCTCCCGCGTGCGCGTGGACGAGGACGCCGTGACCCTCTCGGCGGAGGGGAGCGCGCGGCGGCTGCTGGAGCTGTTCCAGGAGGCGCCCGGATCCATCCCGCTCGACGACGTCCAGCCCGCGCACGAGATCACGCGCTCGCTCGCCTCCGGCGCCATGAGCCACGGCGCGCTCGTCGCGACCGCGCACGAGGCCGTCGCGCACGGGACGAACATGGTCGGCGGGATGTCGAACAGCGGTGAGGGCGGCGAGCACTTCTCCCGCTACGGCACCATCCGCGGGTCGCGCATCAAGCAGTTCGCCTCGGGGCGTTTCGGCATCTGGGCCGGATACCTCGCCGATCCGCAGCTGCAGGAGATCGAGATCAAGATCGGCCAGGGCGCCAAGCCCGGCGAGGGCGGTCAGCTGCCGGCGCCGAAGGTCACGGTCGACATCGCCGCCGCGCGCGGCGGGACGCCCGGCGTCGAGCTCGTCTCGCCGCCGCCGCACCACGACACGTACTCGATCGAGGACCTCGCGCAGCTCATCCATGACTGCAAGGCGGCGCGCGTGCGCGTGATCGTCAAGCTCGTGTCGTCGGAGGGCATCGGCACGATCGCCGTGGGCGTCGCGAAGGCCGGCGCCGACGTCATCAACGTCGCGGGCAACACGGGAGGAACGGGCGCCGCGGCCGTCACGAGCCTGAAGTATGCCGGCCGCTCCGCCGAGATCGGCGTGGCCGAGGTGCACCAGGCGCTGCTCGCCAACGGCCTGCGGCAGAAGGTCGTCCTCCGCTGCTCCGGAGCCCATCAGACCGGCCGCGACGTCGTCGTGTCGGCGCTGCTGGGCGGGGACAGCTTCGAGTTCGGCACGACGGCGCTCATGATGCTCAAGTGCGTCATGGCCAAGAACTGCAACCTCAAGTGCCCGGCCGGTCTGACGACGAACCCCGAGGTGTTCGACGGCGATCCCCGCGCGCTCGCGCAGTACCTCCTCAACATCGCCCACGACGTGCGCGAGATCCTCGCGCGCCTCGGCCTCCGTTCTCTGCGGGAGGCGCGGGGGAGGAGCGACCTCCTCCAGCTGCTCGAGCACCCCGCGAGCGTCGGGCGGCTCGACGTGCGCGCCATGCTCACGCGCGTGCCGGAGAAGGTCGTCGAGGACCCGGTCTACCTCGAGAAGGACTTCTCGGTCGACGACGCGCTCGCCGCCCGCGTGCGCGAGGCGCTCGTCGATCGCGCCGAGCCCTCGGTGCGGATCGACGGCGTCGCCCTCCGCAACCGGAACAAGTCCGTCGGCGGCCAGCTGTCCATCGACGTCGAGCGGATGCTCAACCACGAGCTGCGGCGCGAGGCCGTCGACGCGCTCCCGTCGACGATCCGCGACGACCGCGGGCGCGCACGGCTCGCCGACGGCGCCGTGCGCGTCGAGACGCGCGGGTCGGCCGGACAATCGCTGGGCGCGTTCTGCAACGACGGTATCGACCTCGTGCACACGGGCACCGCGAACGACGGGGTGGGCAAGAGCCAGTCCGGAGGACGCATCGTCGTCCGCACTCCCGGCGGAGGGTCGGCGGAGCGCGGCGGCAACGTCCTCATCGGGAACTTCGCGCTCTTCGGCGCGACGGGCGGACGGACGTTCGTCGAGGGCGAGGCGGGAGACCGGTTCGCAGTCCGCAACTCCGGCGCCACGGCCGTCGTCGAGGGCATCGGCGAGTTCGGCTGCGAGTACATGACGAACGGCGCCGTGCTGAACCTCGGCGGTTTCGGCAAGGGACTCGGCAACGGCATGAGCGGTGGGTTCCTGTACCAGTACGACCCCGACGGCGGGCTGTCGGGGAAGGTCAGCGCCGACTCGCTGCTCGTCTTCCCCATCGCCGAGAGCGAGGAGGCTGCCTTCCACGAGGAGGCCGTGCTCCTGCTGCTGCGCTGGCACCTCGACGCGACGGGGTCAGACCTCGCCTCCCGCCTCCTCGACGACTGGGAGACGACGCGTCTGAGGATGTTCTGCGGGATGCCTCGGGCCCTCCTGCTGTACCAGGACGCGGACCAGATCCTCGCGGCCGCATCGCGGAGGGAGCTGCTCGACGAGCTGGCGACGTCCGTCGCGACCGACCGCCTGCGTGCGTTCAAGCTCGACTACCGCGACCACCGGATGGTCGTCGGCGGCCGCGCTCCGCTCGCGGGCGACCAGGGGGCGTCCGACATGTTCGCGCTGCTCAGCTCGTTCACGATCCTCAGCGTGGCGAAGGAGATCGCGCGTGAGCGCGTGCCCGGCGCCCTGGGCCCCGACGACCCCCGCGTCGACGACGCGGTGCGCAGGATCATCCTCACGGAGGACTTCTTCGTCATGCAGAAGGTGGTCCGCTACCTGCGCGACGCCCTCGAGCGGTTCGACGACGCGGAGCTCGCCGCCCTCATCGCGGCCAAGCGCCTCGACGACTACAAGCGGTCGCTCGCGCTGCGCAACGTGCGCGGCAGCGACGCGCCGGCGACGTACGGGTGGATCCTGCACCAGGACCGCAAGAACGCCGGGCGAACGGACCCGTCGCGCTTCGACGAGATCATCGCGACGGCCTCCCTCGACGACCTCGCGCGTTCCTGGCAGGGCGCGCAGGATCTCCCGAGCACCCACGGAGCGCTCGCATGAACGTCCTCATCCCCTCCGACGCGCCGTTCACGCTGCAGCAGCAGGCGTGGCTCGACGGCTTCTTCGCCGGACTGCAGATGCGCCGAGCCGACGAGCCGGAGGCGCCCGTCGCGACGCTCACCGTCGAGGTCCTCTACGGGACGCAGACGGGCAACGCCGCCTTCCTCGCCGAGCAGCTCTCGGCGTCGCTTCGCACGAGCGGGCTCGGTGCGAACCTCGCCGAGCTCGACGCCGTCGGGGTCGAGCAGCTCGCGAAGGCGACGCATGTCGTCGTCGTGACGTCCACGTACGGCGAAGGCGAGATGCCGGACGACGCCGAGCTCTTCTGGGAGGCGCTCAGCGCGGAGGACGCGCCCCGTCTGGAGGGCCTGCGCTACGCCGTCCTGGCCCTCGGCGACAGCGGATACGACGACTTCTGCCAGGCGGGGAAGCTCATCGATCTGCGTCTCGAGCAGCTCGGCGCCGTCCGTGTCGCGCCGAGGGCGGACTGCGACGTCGACTTCGAGGAGACGGCGCTCGCGTGGTCGGCCGACGTCGCGGCCATCCTCGCGGCGGAGGCCCCCGAGGGCGCGGCTGCCCCCGCCTCCGTGCCCGCGCCTGTCGCTCCGGCCCGGGCGCGCTTGCCGTGGAACCGCCGCACCCCCTACGGATCACGCCTGGCCGTCAACCGCGTGCTGTCGAGGCTGGGGAGCGCCAAGGAGATCCGCCACTACGAGCTCGAGCTCGGAGACAGCGGAATCGAGTACGCGGCGGGAGACGCGCTCGCCGTCGTCCCCCTGAACGATCCCGCGCTCGCGCGGAGGATCCTCGACAGGCTGGGCCTGCGTGCCGGCGACGACGCCGACGGCGCGACGCTCGAGCAGCGCATGCGCGAGGACTGGGAGATCCGCACGCCCTCGAAGGACCTCATCGCCGCCATCGCCGAGCGCGACCCGGAGAGCGAGCTCGCCGAGATGGTGCGGCGCGACGACCGTGAGGCGATGGACTCCTGGCTGTGGGGGCGCGACCTGCTCGACCTGCTCGAGGCGAGCCCCGGCGTGCGGTTCGACCCCGTGGAGCTCGCGGGTCTCCTGCGCCCGCTGCAGGCGCGCCAGTACTCGATCTCGTCGAGCCCCCTGCAGAGCCCCGACCGCATCCACCTGACGGTCGCCTCGGTCCGGCACGGCGACGACCGCGTGCGCGAAGGGGTCTGCTCGACGTTCCTGGCCGATCGGCTCTCCGACGACGACCTCGTCGGCATCTACCCCCAGCCGAACGCCGCCTTCAGCGTCCCCGACGACGGCGAGACGCCGATCGTCATGGTCGGCCCGGGAACGGGCATCGCGCCGTTCCGCGGCTTCCTGCACGAACGCGCGGAGAGCGGCGCGACGGGCGGGAACTGGCTCTTCTTCGGCGATCAGCACCGCGCCACCGACTTCGTCTACGAGGAGGAGCTGCAGGAGCTGGCCGACCGCGGCGTCCTGACACGCCTCGACCTGGCATTCTCGCGCGATCAGGCGGAGAAGGTTTACGTCCAGACCCTCATGCGCGAGCGCGCCGCAGAGCTGTACGCCTGGCTCGAGGAAGGGGCGTCCTTCTACGTCTGCGGTGACGCCTCGCGGATGGCGAAGGACGTCGAGCGCGCCCTGCTCGACGTCGTCGCACAGCAGGGAGGCGTCGACGCGGACGGCGCTGCCGAGTATCTCGCGCAGCTGAAGCGCGAGAAGCGATACGTGAGGGACGTGTACTGATGGTCGACGGCGGACGGTGCGGGCACCACGGCGACGCGAGGGATCGGCGCTGTCCGTGCGGGCGCCGCCCTGAGCACGGCCTCGCCGCGTCCGACGTGCTCCCCGCCCTGCCCCTCCTGGAGTACGCGCTCGCCGTGACGGGAGGCTACGCCGCCGTGATGGCGCAGACGGGACGTTTCGCGACGCCGACCGAGCCGGGGCAGGCGCTCGTCGCGCCCCACGGCCGCATCGCCCTGCGCGTCGACCCCGAGCGCCTGCGGGCGGGCGTCGTCGACCGCGGACGCGGGGAGCGGATGCTGCAGTTCGTCGATCGTCGCGACGACGTCGTGCATCGCGTCCGGGCGCTCTCGCCGACCGACACGCTCGTGTTCGACGGCCTCGCGCGCCCGGAGGGAAAGCTGGGTGCGGAGGCGCCGCGGGACGCGCTCCCTCCCGTCCGCACGCCGTGGCACGAGGCGGATCAGCTCGCGCAGCTCGACGGGATCCTCGCGGACGGCGGGGTGATGCGGCGGCAGCGCCTGGTGGACCTCTACGAGGGCGAGGTGCGCTCGGTCGAGCTGGGCGTGCTGCCGATCGTGCTCGATCATCTCTGCGCGACGCAGCTGCCCGTGTCCGCCGCGGTGTTCTCCGGTGGCGTGGTCCAGCTCGCAGACGGGGTCGTGCAACTCGTCTCCTCGTCGGACGAGGGCCGCCTCGGCACCGTGCTGGGCCAGTGCACGATCGATGTCGATCTGGCTCTCGTGCACGAGAGCGTCCTCGTCCGCTCGCACGGTCCGCACGGGCAGACGTCCGCGATCGAGCTCTACGACGCCCACGGCAGGACGGTGGCGATGTTCACGCAGCTCGGGATCGTGGGCGCCGAGGCGCACGCCGCGTGGGAGGACCTCGCCGACTCCCTGCCGGTGGCGAGCTGGTGAGGACGCGAGCCTCGTTCATATCGCGATAAGTGCTCTTTCGCTCACCCGCGAAGCGCACTTATCGCGATATGAACGCGCGGTTCGTGCCCGGGCGCCTCAGTAGTACTCGCCGTGGCGGTAGTCCCAGCTCGGGAACGACCGGGCGAGGCGCGCGAGGATCCGGTCGACGTCGAGGCCGCCCCGGATGACCGTGGGCGCGGGGGAGACGGATCTCTCGCCGTGCTGCTCGGGGACGAGGCGGCCCTCGTCGTCGACGAACGACACCATGACGCCCTGCTCGTAGCGTGTCTCGAGCGAGGCCTCCGGTTGGATTCCGCGCACGTAGTCGTCCGCCTCGATCACGAGGTCGGCCGCGTCGTCGATCGCGTCGCCGATGCCCTCGACGAGGCCGCGGTTCCCGCGCCCCGAGGGGTTCGCGGAGCTCGCGAAGACGATCGTGCGGTCCTTCTCCCACAGGTCCCGCGCGATCAGCTCGCCCGGTGTGCCGAAGCGCACGACGAAGCAGCTCGTCCCGCGCCCGTCCGTGGCGAGCTCGGCGGCGTCGGCGGAGAGCAGGGACCTTCCGCGCTCCGACCACGGCAGGATGCATCCGAGCAGGATGTCGTCGTCCCAGTGACGCTCGTAGAACGCCTCGATCTCGTCGTTCAGCTCGGCCAGCTCGCGCAGCTCGTCGAGCGAGCCGCACAGGACGACGGCGGGCTTCGTGCGCGCCCTGTTCTTCGCCGCGAACTTCCGCTCGAGGCCCTCGCGGTCGGACGCCATCACGACGTAGCCGACCTTGGTGGGGCTCACGACCATCTCGCCGCCGCGACGCAGGACGTCCGTGGCCTCCTCCTGGACGCCGCCGTTCCAACGGATGTGCGTGCTCATCGTTCTCCTTCGTCTTCGGCTTGTCTGTGGGCGGAAAACGTCGCTTTCCCGTCCGGGTAAACGGCGTTTTCCGCCCACAGACGGATCGTGCGAGGCCGTCAGGCCGTGCGCTCGTACTGTCTCGCCCTGCCGCGGAGCCCGGCGAATCGGAAGGGGGCCTTCGTCACGCTCGGGGTCGTCAGATCGACGTCGCTCGGGTGCTGGACGGCGTGCAGCGCGCGGTACTCCGCCAGCCCCAGGGGCACTCGTGCCGCGAGGGCGTCCGGCACCGCGCCGGGGCGGAGCACCCGGTCGTATCCGGGCCGGACGACGCCCGTGAAGAGCTCGCCGACGGCGCCCGAGCCGTAGCTGAAGAGCCCGATGCGGCGGTCGGCGAGGTCGTCGTCGCCGTCGAGCAGGGCGGCGATCCCGGCGTAGAGCGAGGCCGCGTAGGTGTTCCCGAGCTCGCGGTTGTAGGCGAATGTCGCCTCCTGCAGCACGTCGTCGAGCGCGGCGCCCGTGTGCGTCGCGAGCCGGCGCAGCGCCTTGCGCGCCATCTTCGTGAAGGGCTGGTGGAACGCGAACCGGTCGATCTCGTCGATGCCCGCGCCGCCGTGCGCGGCGAAGTCGTCCCACGCCGAGGTGAGCGCCGACAGGTACGCGCTCATCGACAGCGCCCCGTCGACGACGGCGGTCGACGAGTCGTTCGGACGCCAGAAGTCGTCGACATGCGCCGAGCTGAGGCCGGAGACGGGCTCGATCTCGACGAGCCGCGGATCGGCCGCCACCAGCATCGCGACGGCGCCGGCGCCCTGCGTGGGCTCGCCGGGGGAGTCGAGCTCGTACCGCGCCACGTCGGAGGCGACGACGAGCACGCGCTCGGACGGGTTCCGCGAGACGATCCCGATCGCGGCCTGCAGCGCCGCCGTGCCGCCGTAGCAGGCCTGCTTGAGCTCGACCACGCGCATCTGCGGCGGCAGCCCCAGCAGGCCGTGCACGAAGAGCCCCGCCGACTTCGACTGGTCGACGCCCGACTCGGTCGCGAAGAGCAGGGTGCGGATGCCCGCGGCGCCGTGCCGCTCGACGATCGGCAGCGCGGCGGCCGCGCCCATCGTCACGACGTCCTCGTCGGGCGCCGGGAACGCGAAGCGGTCCTGCCCGAGCCCGACACGGTACTTCGCGGGGTCCACGCCCGCGGCGGCCGCGAGGTCGGCGAGGTCGACGACGTGATGCGCGGTCGCGAGCGCCATGTCGTCGATGCCGATCGTCGTCACGCGCCGCGCTCCTTCCGCTCGAGGGCGCGGTGGGCCGTCATGAGCTCGCCCGGGTTCGTCTGGGCGGCCAGCAGCGACAGCTCGCCGCAGAGCACTGCGGCGGCGATGAGCCCCGCGAGCCGGCGGGCGTTCGCCCCGGGATCGCGTTCCTCGCGGCATCCGAGCCGGTCGAGCGCCTCGTCGACGTGCGCGAGGTGCTTGCCGTTCCCCACCGTTCCGACGATGAGGTGCGGGATGCTGCACGAGAAGTACAGCCCCTCCTCGCGAGCCTCGGCGTAGGTGATGCCCTGGGAGCCCTCGACGATGTTGGCGGCGTCCTGCCCCGTGGCGAGGTAGAACGCCAGGAGCATGTTCGCGTAGTGCGCGTTCGCCGACCGGATGGCCCCGGCGATCGTGCTGCCGACGAGGTTCTTCCGCACGACGAGGTCGGCCATGCTCGCAGCGTCCGTGCGCAGCGTCTTCCGCACGACCTCGTGGGGGATGAGGATGTCGGCGACGACGCTGCGGCCGCGCCCGAGGATCCCGTTGACGGCCGTCGCCTTCTTGTCGGAGCAGAAGTTCCCCGAGATCGAGCCGTACTCCAGTCCGAGGCCCCAGGAGAGCACGAGCTCCATGATCGTGTCGGCGGCCTGCGTCACCATGTTGTGCCCGGACGCATCGCCGACGGCGAACGAGAAGCGCGTGAAGAGGAGGTTCCCCACGACCTCCTCGTGCATCCCCTCGAGTCGTGCGTAGCGGCTCTGGGCAGAGACGGCGGCCTGCAGCTCGGGAAGTCGCGACCGGATGGCGGACACCGCCGCGTGGGCGTGCGCCGCGTCGGCTGCGACGAAGAGCGTGGAGCGCGTCATGCTCTCGCCCGCCACGGTGATGCGGATGCCGTCCGGAACGCTGCGCGACACGCGTGCCCCGCGCCCGACGGACGGCCACAGCGGAGACTCGTACGTCGCGAGCGGAATCTCGATCTCGCCGTGCACGGCGTCGCCGCTCACCCGGACGGGCCCCACCCAGCGGGTCGGGATCGCCGTGACGGTCTCGGCATCGGTCATGTCGTCCTCCTGTCGTCCGGGCCGGCCGGCTGCCCGCCGGCCCTCGGGTGCTGATCCTCGGAACGGCGCGCGAGGGCACGGGCGTCGATGCCCCGCAGCTCGCAGAACTCGCGGACGCCGCCGTGCACGAGCACGTCCTTCGTGAGCAGCGCCTCCGGCGTCGGCGCGCCGAACAGCGCGTGCAGGTCCCGCAGCTGCGACGTCCAGGTGCGGACGACGGCGACGACCTCTGCGGCCCCTCCCGACACGGCCGGCGCGAGGAAGGCTCCCGCCACGCCCACGGCCCGCGCTCCGAGCGCGAGCGCCCTGACGGCGTCGAGCGGGGTGCGGACGCCACCGGATCCGAGCGGCGTGGGCCCGTCCTCGGGCGCGTCGAGCAGGCTCCTGACCGCGGACGAGCCGTGGCCGATGAGGAAGGCGTAGTCGGATGCGGACCGGCGTGCGTTCTCGATCCGCGCGAAGTCGGTGCCGCCGGATCCGCTGACGTCCGCCAGCCGCACGCCCATGTCGCGCAGCCGCTCGAGTGTCCGCCTGCTGAGGCCGAAGCCGACCTCCTTCACGATGACGGGGACCTCGGACGCCGCGACGATCGCCTCGAGCGACGCCGCCCACCCCGAGAAGGCGCGCGAGCCCTCCGGCATGATCGTCTCCTGCACGGCGTTGAGGTGTACCTGGAGCGCGTCGGCCTCGAGCAGGTCCACCGCGCGGCGGGCCTCGTCGGCGCTGCGCCCGACGCCGATGTTCGCGAACACGAGCCCCGCGGGGTTCTCCTCCCGGATGACCCGGAAGCCCGCTGCGGCGTCGGGGTCGTCGAGCGCGATGCCGATCGACCCCGATCCCATGGGCATCCCGGTCTCGCGCGCGGCGACGGCGAGCTCCCGGTTGACGGCGGTCGTCTTCGGCGTGCCGCCCGTCATGCCGTTGAGGTACAGCGGCGACCGCCAGGTCCAGTGCGCGACACGGGTGCGGAGATCGACCTCCGACGCGTCGATCCCGTCGAGCGCGTGGTGGACGAGCTCGACGTCGTCGAAGTCGTTCCGCGTCGCGGGCTCCCGCCGCTGCGCGGCGGCGAGACGCACGTGGTCGTCCTTGCGCGATGCGCTCGCGGCGGCCGTCCCGTCAGATGCCATCGGCCGCTCCCTCCGGAGGGTGCACCGACAGGCTCAGCCGGCGGATGTCGTGCGTCTCCCACGCGGCGAGCAGCCCGCCGACGGCGGACGACGCGTCGGCGAGGACGATGCCGCAGTCGCCGCCGCCCGCTCCCGACGGCTTCCCCGCGGCGCCGTGACGTTCGGCCACGTCGCACAGCGTGCGCAGCTCGGCGGTCTCGATCGAGATGCCCGTGGATGCGCCGAGACGCTGCAGAACGCGGCGCGCCCGGCGCACGACGTCGAGGGCGCGGGGTGCGTCGTCGTCGGCGAGCGCCTGCACGAGGTCGTCGACGCACGCCCGGCTGTCGTCGGCGAACGCGTCGTACGGACGGTCCGCGGCCGCCCGCGGGCGGCGCACTCCGTCGACGAGGCGCTCCGTGGACGCCGGCGACCCGGTCCATCCCACGAGCAGCCGGACGGAGCCCGGCGGGGGCAGGCGGGTCACCGAGCAGTGCTCCCACGCGTCGGACCGCAGGGTCTCGGCGGCGCCGTGCGCGTCGAGCACGGCGCCGAGCGCGGTGCGGTCCGGTGCGGTGTAGCGGATCCATCCGCCGAAGACGGACGCCGCGACGTCCCCTCCCGACGCGGTCGGCGCCACCTGGATCGTCGCCAGGAGCGCGAGCTTGAACCGCTCGGCGCGGGTGAGCGAGAGCCGGTAGAACTCGTCGAGAGCGGTGATGACGGCGACCGTCACGGCGGCCGACGAGCCGAGCCCGAACTTGCGCCCGCGGGCGTCGTCGAGCTCGCTCTCGATGTGCAGGTCGAAGTAGCGCGGCGCGAGGCCGAGGTCGTCGCGCAGCCGTTCGACGGCCGAGATGGCGGCCATCACGTAGTCGTACGGCTGGTGCTCGATGACGAGGCTCACGGCGTCGCGGTCGCGGGTCCACACGAGGGGGAGCCAGCCGTACTCCTTCGAGTGCACCCGCCCGACGTCCGCGCCCTCCTCGAGCCGCACCGTGACGTACCGGTCGACGGCGATGAGCACGGCGGGCCGCCCGGGGTCGACGACGGCGTACTCGCCCGCCACGAACAGCTTGCCCGGGGCGCGGCTCTCGATCATGCGTCCTCCTCCTGCGACACCAGCCGCGCGCCGGGGCCCGGCCCGACGACCTGCACGGCGCCGAGGCCGGCGAGGCGCGCCGCGACGTCGTCGGCGTCGTCCGGGCGCACGATCGCGACGACGTTGGGACCCGCGTCCGCCGTCGCGTAGGCCTCGAGCCCCTCGCGGCGCAGCGCCTCGACCTCGTCGAAGACCGCGGTGCCGCGCGCCGTGAGGTAGCGGATGGGCGGATCGGCCGACTGGATGACGGCGTGCATCCGCAGCGCGTTCGACTCCGCGATGCGCCCGACGCGGGTGAAGTCCCCCGCGCGGCACGCCGCCGTCATCGCCCGCAGGCTGCTCTCGGCCGAGACGGCCCAGGCCCCGTGGAAGGGCGAGGTGAGGGCGGTCCGCCGCATCGCCTCGCGGCTCGAGACCGGCTTCTGCGACCGGTCGACCGTGACGATCACCATCCGCATCGCGGGCCCGGCGATCGGCTCGGCGAAGGAGGTCTCATCGTCGCCCGCGTGCCAGACGGCGAGGCCCGGGACGATCGAGCGCGCGGCGGATCCGGATCCGCGCCGTGCGAGGCGGCTGAGGCCGGCGGAGTCGAGGGGGAGCCCGTACGCGGACGCGGCGGCGGTCGCGAGGGCGGCGAAGCCCGCGGCGGACGAGGCGAGCCCCGCGCCCGTCGGGGCCTCGTTGACCGAGCTCACCCGCGCGCTGACCGCCGATCCCGCGCGGAGCCGCACGTGATCGAGGAAGCGGCCGACGCGCGCCGTCTGCGCGGGCGCGGCCGGGTCGCCGTTCAGCTCGAAGGAGTCCTCGCGCGCCGCGGGGTCGAGGCGCACCGTGGTGGTGGTGGGGAACGCGTCGAGCGTGAGCGAGAGGCTTCCCGCGGCCGGCAGCACGAGCTCCTCGTCGCGCTTGCCCCAGTACTTGACGAGCGCGATGTTCGGATGGGCGCGGGCGGTGGCGGCGCTCACGCGGTCGCCGCCAGGGTCGTCGTCCACGTGCGGACGGCGCCGGCGGAGCGGAGCGCGCGCTCGAGCCCGGCCGTGTCCGGCGAGAGCGAGAGCGCGATGACGCATCCTCCCCGTCCGCCCCCTGTCAGCTTCGCGCCGGGCGATCCCGCCGCGTGCGCGGCCCGGGTGAGGGAGTCGAGACCGGGACTGCTGACGCCGAGGAGGGCGAGGATCTCGTGCGCCGCGCTCATCCTCGCGCCGAGCGCGTCGGGATCGGCCTCGGCGATCGCGATGGCCGCCTCGTCGGCGAGCTCCGCCATCCGCTCCACGGCCGTGTCGACCGTGCGCGGGTGGCTGTCGCGCAGGGCGCGCACCGAGGCGACGGCGTCGGCGGTCGATCCGGCCGTCCCCGTGTCGGCGATGACGAAGGCGAGGGGAGCCCCCACGTCGATCGGGTCGGCAGCTCCGCGCTGGAACCGGAACGGGGACGTCGCGACGACGGCGCGCGCGTCGATGCCGCTGGGCCTGCCGTGGGCGACCGTCTCGGCCCGCTGGATCAGCGCGTGGCGCTCCTCGTCCGAGAGGACGATGCGCGCTTGGGCCGCCACAGCGGAGGCCACGGCGGCGGCGACCGCGGCGCTGGACCCGAGGCCGCGCCCCCCAGGGATGTCGCTGCGCACCGTGAGCGTCGAGGCCCATCCGGCGGTCCCGCAGCGTTCGGCGGCCGCGTGCCACGCGGCGAGCACGGGAGCGAGGCTCGGCGGCGCGTCGGCGGCGGGGCCCGTGTACAGCGCGGAGCGGATCTTCGAGCCGGTGGACGGCACCAGGGCCGCCGTCGCCTCGAGCGAGCGGACCGGGACGGCGATCGCCGGGGCGCCGTAGACCACGGCGTGCTCGCCGAGCAGGATCGCCTTCGCGTGCGCTCTTCCTCCGGGCGGCCCGTCCGGTCCTCCGGCGGGCGCGGACAGGGGGAGGGCGGTCTCTGCTGGGTTCATCGAGGAGCTCCGCGGAGCGACGGGGACGCACCGATCGCGCGTCCGGCAGGAAGCCGTCCACTCCGCCTCTTGAGGTGAAGGTAAGCCTAACCTAATGTGAATGCATGAGCGCCGAACGTCATCCCGTGCGTCCCCATTTCCTCCTGGTCGGAGACAGCACCGACCTCCCCGCCATCCGGCGGATGCTCGAGCGGCTCCCCGTGGCCGCCTACGGACAGGTGTTCGTCGAGATCGCGTCGAGGGTCCAGATCCAGCGCTTCGAGGTGCCGGAGGGGGTCTCCCTGACCTGGCTCCTGCGCGACGGCGTCGGGGACGGCGCGGCGCGGCGGATGGCGCCGCGGGGCGAGTGCGTCGTGCGGGCGGTCCACGCGTGGTTCGACGAGTGGATGTTCGAGGGCGGCCAGCAGGCGCCGCGCGTGGTCTGGATCGGCTGCTCCGCGAGCCCGCGCGTGTCGCGGCTGCACCGCGAGCTCCGTGCGAGATTCCCGCTTCTCGGGGGTGACGATCGACACGCCCCGGTTCGCGGTGCGTGACCCCATGCCGTATGCTGGAGGGAGCAGTGGTCGTCTGCATCCTTTCGCCGTGCCTTGTGCGCGGAGGGGGCAGGGGGCGCTCTCGGGATCGGGAGATCTCTAGGGCGGTAGCTCAATTGGCAGAGCAGCGGTCTCCAAAACCGCAGGTTGCAGGTTCGATTCCTGTCCGCCCTGCGCGTCAGCGACAGCTGACTCACGAAAGGTATTCAATGGCCCACGACCCATCGGGCGGCGAGATCGTCGCGGCGAACGGCACGGCAGGCGAGAAGAAGCTCAACGTCTTCCAGCGGATCGCGCTCTTCATCCGCCAGGTGATCGCCGAGCTCCGCAAGGTCGTCACGCCCACCCGCAAGGAGCTCCTGAAGTTCACCGCGGTGGTGCTGGGGTTCGTGGTGGTCATGATGGCGCTCGTCTCGGGTCTGGACTACCTCTTCGTGTGGGTCACGACGGTGGTGTTCGGGGTCCCGAGCTGAATGGAAGAGAAACCACGTGTCTGAGAAGTATGGCGACGACGTCGACCTGGCGACGGCCGCCGAGCAGTCGAGCGAGGACGACGAGGCCCAGGAGGGCAACGTCCTCGCCGAGGAAGAGCGCGCCAGCGCGCCCGCGGAGCACTCGGCCCTCCACGTGGAGGGCGACGAGGACGGCGCCGTGGACGAGGACATCGACATCGACGACCCGGAGGCAGACGCGATCGTGAACGACGCCCTGAACATCGACGAGACCGCCGAGGTCGAGGCCGCAGCGGAGGTCCTCACCGACTCCGCGGCGGAGGAGGCCGAGGAGGCCGCCGCCGCCGCCGACGACGAGGTCGCCCCGTACGACGGCCCGGAGGCCGGCGCCGACGAGGAGCCCGAGGACATCGACGAGGACCCGTACGAGGCGTTCCGTCGTGAGCTCCGCTCGCTCGAGGGCAAGTGGTACGTCATCCACTCCTACGCGGGCTTCGAGCGCAAGGTGAAGGCCAACATCGAGCAGCGGAAGTCCACGCTCGAGGTCGAAGAGGACATCTACCAGGTCGAGGTCCCCATGGAGGACGTCGTCGAGATCAAGAACGGCCAGCGCAAGATGGTCACGCGCGTCCGGATCCCGGGCTACGTGCTCGTGCGCATGGAGCTCAACGAGGACACCTGGTCGGTCGTGCGCCACACCCCCGGCGTGACGGGCTTCGTGGGCAACGCCCACAATCCGACGCCGCTGCGCTTCGAGGAGGCCTTCACCATGCTGAAGCCCCTCGCCGAGATCAAGGAGGCGCAGGCCGCCGCTGCGAAGGGCCCCACGAAGAAGGGCCAGCAGTCGTCCACCCGCGTCATCCCCGCCGAGGTCGACTTCGAGATCGGCGAGACGATCACCATCAAGGAGGGCTCGTTCGCGGGCCTGCCCGGCTCGATCAGCGAGATCAAGCCCGAGAGCGGCAAGCTCACGGTGCTCGTGTCGCTCTTCGAGCGCGAGACCCCGGTCGAGCTGTCGTTCGACCAGGTCACCAAGATGATCTGATCCCCTCGGGGATCGAAAGACCACCGCTCTCGGACCAGCCGGGCCGCGGGAGAGCGGATGCATCCGGCATCCGCTCGACGAAAGGAAGAGGAAATGGCACCGAAGAAGAAGGTGACCGGCCTGATCAAGCTTCAGATCAACGCCGGCGCGGCCAACCCGGCACCGCCGATCGGCCCTGCCCTGGGCCAGCACGGCGTCAACATCATGGAGTTCTGCAAGGCGTACAACGCCGCGACCGAGTCGCAGCGCGGCAACGTCATCCCCGTGGAGATCACCGTCTACGAGGACCGCAGCTTCACGTTCGTCCTGAAGACCCCGCCGGCCGCCGAGCTCATCAAGAAGGCTGCGGGCGTCGGCAAGGGATCCGCGACGCCTCACACGGTCAAGGTCGCGAAGATCACCAAGGAGCAGGTCGCCGAGATCGCCAAGACGAAGCAGCCCGACCTCAACGCGAACGACCTCGAGGCCGCGTCGAAGATCATCGCCGGCACCGCCCGCTCCATGGGCATCACGGTCGAGGGCTGAGGGGAACGAAGAACATGGCTACCAAGTCCAAGGCCTACAACGCCGCCGTCTCGAAGATCGAGGCCGGCAGGTTCTACTCTCCCGCTGAGGCCGTCGCCCTGGCCAAGGAGACCGGCTCGAAGAAGTTCGACTCGACCGTCGAGGTCGCGCTGAAGCTCTCCGTCGACCCCCGCAAGGCCGACCAGATGGTGCGCGGCACCGTCATCCTCCCGCACGGCACGGGCAAGACGGCGCGCGTCATCGTCTTCGCGAACGGCCCCGCCGCCGAGGCCGCCATCGCGGCCGGCGCCGACGAGGTCGGCGGCGCCGAGCTCATCGAGCGGGTCGCCGCCGGCTGGACCGACTTCGACGCGGCCGTGGCCGTGCCGGAGCTCATGGGCCAGGTCGGCCGTCTCGGCAAGGTGCTCGGCCCCCGCGGCCTCATGCCGAACCCGAAGACCGGCACCGTGACCCCCAACCCGGCCAAGGCCGTGGAGGAGATCAAGGGCGGCAAGATCGAGTTCCGCGTCGACAAGCACGCCAACGTGCACTTCGTCGTCGGCAAGGCCTCGTTCTCGACCGAGCAGCTGAACGAGAACATCGGCGTCGCGCTCGAGGAGATCGTGCGTCTCAAGCCGTCGAGCTCGAAGGGCCGCTACGTTCAGAAGGGCGCCGTGTCGACCACGTTCGGCCCCGGCATCCCGCTGGACGTCAACGCGATCGCGTGACGCACGTCACCTGACGCAGAGAAGGGGCCTCGCCACGCGGCGGGGCCCCTTCTCCGCGTTACGGAGGGCTCACCCGTCCGAGACCTGGAGGACGAGCTTTCCCCGGGCGTGATGCTCCTCCAATGCGCCGTGCGCGGCGGCGGCGTTGTCGAGCGGGAAGACCCTGTCGACGTACACGGCGAGCTCGCCCGACTCCAGGAGCCGGGCGATCGTGGCGAGGGTCACGCCGTCGGGCGTGGCACGGAACGACGTCGCGCTCACACCGGCCTCGGCCGCCTCCTCCGAGTACCGTGTCCATCCCCCCGTCGGCACGGTGACGAGCAGGCCGCCGGGGCGCAGCACCGCGAGCGAGCGGGAGCCCGTGCGGTCGTGGGCGTTGCCGACGAGGTCGACGACGACGTCGACGGGCTGCACGACCTCCTCGAAGGGCGTGGTGGTGTGGTCGATGACGACGTCCGCGCCCAGCTCGCGCATCCACGACAGGTTGCGGGTGGAGCACGTCGTCGTGACGTGCGCGCCGAAGTGCGCCGCGAGCTGCACGGCGAAGTGCCCGACCCCTCCGGCTCCGGCATGGATGAGGATCCGCTGGCCGGCGTGGGTGCGCGCCGTGTCGACGACGAGCTGCCAGGCGGTCAGCGCCGCGAGCGGCACCGCCGCCGCCTCGACGTGGGAGAGCCGCGGGGGCTTCACGGCGATCGCGTGGGACGACGCGACGACGTAGTCCGCGTACGAGCCCCCCACGCGGGGGAACGCGGTCATCCCGAAGACGGGAGTGCCCGGCGGGGTCGGATGCGCCTCGTACGGCGCGCTCACCACGACGCCCGAGAAGTCGACGCCGAGCGGGGACGGATACGAGCCGATCTGCGCGGAGACGCCCTCGCCGTCGCGCGTCTGGGCGTCGACGGGATTGACCCCGGCGGCCACGACGCGCACGAGCACCTCGTCCATCACCGGCACCGGCACGGCCACGTCGGCGGTGCGCAGGGAGCCCGCCGGGCCGGGTCCGTCGACCACGACCGCGCGCATGCGCCGCGGCGCCGGGTCCACGTCTTCGGGCAGAGGAGCGCTGGCGGTGGAGCGCTGGGCGCGGAAGCGCATCGGCGGCCCCCTTTCGATTCGTCCGCGGGGACGCGGCATCGCGACCCCCGTGCAGGGAAGTCAACAGGCGCTTTGTCTCCGACGCGTTACGAGGGTGAGACCGGCGCGAGAAGTCGTTGCACGATCGTCACCGACGCGGGGCATGTTGCGCTTGCACTGCCCGGGCACGACGTGCAGGATGGCGAAATATCAGAATTCGGCACCCGCCGTTCGCAGAGAATGAGGATCGACATGGCATCGGACACAGGACGACGGAAGGCGCTCGCGATCCTCGCTGGAGGACTCGTCCTCGGGGTGGGCGCGGCCGTGACGCTCGCCGCGTGGAACGACTCCGAATTCGCCACCGGCACGTTCGCCGCGGGGGCGTTCAACCTGGAGGGGTCGACGACGAGTGCGACGGCCGGCTACGCGGACCACGAGGCCGCGCCGGGCGCCCCTCTCTCCTTCACCCTTCCGCTCGCGGAGAACCTCTCGCCCGAGGACGTCGTGTACGCGCCCTTCTGGGTCCGGCTCGACGAGACGACGACGACGCCCGCGACGCTCGTCGCCTCGACGGCGGAGGCGACCGACGCCGTGGGCGCGAACTCCGCCCAGCTCGCCTACGAGGTCTACGCGATCGACGCCGCCGCCACGTGCGACGCGACCGCCGCCACGGGCGCTCTCGTGGCCTCCGGCACGACGCTCGACGTGATCACGGTGGGCGCGGGGACCGACCTCGCCGCGGGCGACGGCGTCGCGGGGACGCCCGTTCAGCTGTGCTTCGAGGTGACCGCCGGCGCGGGGCTCGAAGAGGGCGGTGAGACGACGGCGACCTGGTCGTTCGTCGCGACGTCGGAGTAGCACGTGGCGCGCAAAGCGGCGCGGCGCGCGACACGACGCGCGCTGCGGTGGCGACGCGTGCGAGCGCTGCTGGCGGGCGGAGCGGTGCTGGGCGTCGGCGCCTCCGCGACGCTCGCCGCGTGGAACGACGTCGAGCACGGCTCGGCCACGTTCACCGCTGGGACGTTCGGCATCGTCGGCTCGACCGATGGGGAGGGCTTCGCGGAACACGCGACGGCGGACGCGCCGGCGATGCTGAACTTCCAGGTGGCGCCGACGGCCATGACGCCGGGGGCCACGACCTACGCGCTGTTCAGCGTGCGCACGACCGCGTCGTCGGTCGCGGGCACCGTCGAGCTGGCAGCCGACGCGGCCAACGGAGCCGGGCTCGGGCAGTACCTGACATACGGGGTGCGGACGGTCTCCTCGACGACGTGCGACGCGGCGGCCTTCGCGGGGTCGTCGTCGGACGTCGTGGCGTCGGGGAGCGTCCTCACGACCGGTGGCGCAGGAGCCCGGAGCCTGGACGCGGGCGGCGGGAGCACCGTGCACTACTGCTTCGCCGTGACGCTGCGCGCCGACGCGCCCAACGCCGCGCAGGGAGCGGCGGTCTCGCCCGCGTGGCAGTTCACGGCGACCGCGTCGTGAGGTCCCGACGATGACGCAGACGACCGCTCCGGAGGCGCCCCGGACCCGCCGGGACGCACGGGTGCCCGGCACGAGGACCGGACGCGGCCCAGCCGGGGTCGTCGGCGACGCCCTCCTGACGCTCGCGGCGATCGCGGGCGCGGCCTGCATCGTGCTCGTGCTGCTCGCGCATCTCCTGGACGTCTCCCTCATCCTGTTCCGGACCGGATCGATGGAGCCGACCATCCCGACCGGCTCCGTCGCCGTCGTGCAGCGTGTCGCCGCGGACGAGCTCTCCGTCGGCGACGTGGTGACGGTGGACCGCGAGGGGCTCCTGCCGATCACGCACCGGATCACCTCCGTCGAGGGCTCGGAGAGCGCGGACGAGCGCGTCATCACCATGCGCGGCGACGCGAACGAGCAGGACGACCCCCATCCGTACGCCGTGTCGTCCGCGCGCATCGTGCTCTTCTCCGTCCCGGCCCTCGCTCCCGTGATCGCGTCGCTGGGCGATCCGCTCGTCCTCGGCGGGCTGACGGTGGGCGCGACGGTCCTCGTGATGTGGGCGTTCTGGCCGCGCGGGTCCGTGAGAGGCGCCCGGCGAGGCCGGACAGGGCGGCGAGGATGAGACGGGGGAGGGGCCTCGCGTCGGGCGTCGTCCTCGCCGCCGCCGCTGCTGCGCTGGGGGCGGCTCCGGCGGCCGCGGACGAGGGCTCCACGACCGAGACGGTGGAGAGCGAGCACATCCGGATCGTGTCGACCGCCGACTGGGACGCGATGGGCGGACTCGCGTCGGGCGGATGGGAGGTGTGGGACCTCGTCATCTCCGCCGACGCGCCCGAGCCGGGGTACCTCGACATCGGCGTCAGCGGCTCGGGGGAGCTGCCCCTCGTCGTCGACGTGTCGAGCTGCGAGGTCGCCTGGAGCGGCGACGACTGCGCGCGCGGTCGGCGCGACCTGCACGCCGGGTGGTCGGTGCCGCTCGACGGAGGGACGACGTGGATCGACCGCACGGCGCACGACCACACCACGTATCTGCGCCTGCGCGTGACGGTCGATGAGTCGGCGGCCTCCTCGGCGCAGGCGGAGGTGCGGGTGCACGTCCGCGGCGAGGGCGACGAGGAGGTCAGCGTCCCCGGCGAGGAGGAGCAGGACGTCCTCATCGGCACCGGCGCGTCGTTCGACCCCTGGCCGTTCGCGGCGGCGTTGATCGCCGGGGCGGGCGTGGCGGGCATCGCGCGGCTGCTGCGCCGCGGGCGCGAGAGGACGAGCGGATGACCGCCCGGCGCCGGCGCCTGCTTCGCGTCTCCGCGGCGTCGGCGGTGCTCCTCGCCGCTGCCGGGCTGTCGACGGCGGCGGAGCACGGGGACGCGGCCTTCACCGATGCCGAGCACGCGCGGGTCGAGCTGGCCGCAGCGCGGCTGCAGCCTCCGCAGGTCCAGGCGATCAGCACGTGCGCCAACCCGATCTCGGCCCTCCTCGGCGTCCCTGTCCTCGTGTTCACGTGGCGCTGGCCGGCCAGCGGTGCGCCCTATGACGCCGTCGACGCATCCGACGTGGCGTGGCAGGTGAACGGCTCCGCGGCCACCGGGGTCGTCACGACCGGGCCCAATGCCGCGGGACTGTACACCTCGACGTTCGACCGCGGCCTGCTCGCCGACGTGCTCGGCGTGGTCGTCAGCAACTACACGGTCTCGCTGAGCACATCCGTCGACTACGGCGGCGCGACCTGGGTCTCTCCGGGGACGACCACGGTCTCGTCGTCGAGCCTTCTCGTCCTCCAGTCGTGCTCGTACGCGAACGGGTCGTGAGGCGGGGTCAGCGCCTCTCGGGCGCCGTCCCGTTCGTGAGCGCGTGGAGCAGATCGGCGAGGTCGAGGACGCGGTCCAGGTCCCAGTCGACCAGCGTGTCGTAGAGCAGGCTGTCGTTCCCGGAGCGGGCCTCGTCGAGGCGCGCGACTCCGTGCGGCGTCGCCTCGAGGAGGCTCGCCCGCCGGTCGCCGGGGTCGGGGGTGCGCGTGACGAGGCCGAGGTCCTCCAGCTCCTTCACCGTGCGGCTCATCTGGCCCTTGTCGAGCATCATCCGCTCCGCGATGTCGGAGGCCTTGACGGGGCCGTTCCGGACGATCGAGGTGAAGATCTTGTAGGCGCCCGGGTTCATGCCGGGCGAGACGCGATCCGCGTTCCGGTGGATCATCCGCCGCACGCGCATCATGAGCTCGCCGAACTCCGACTCCACCGCCTTGATGGCCTCGGCCCGCTCCGGCGGGACGGAGCCCGGGCGCCGCGCCTTCCCGGAAGGCGCGGCGCCCGGGGGACTCGTGTCGTTCGTCACGGGACCATTCTCCCGGATCGCGTCAGCGTGAAGGCCCCGACGACGTCGGCCCGTCGTCGGCGACGTGCACCGGGACGGAGCCCGTCTCGGCCGTGGCGACGGCCAGCTCGCCCTCGAGATGCTGTGCGCGCATCCGCTCGACGTTGTTCTGGCTCGTGAGGGGCTTGTTCGGCAGGAACACGATCGCGACGAGGCTGAGCACCGCCAGCGGCACGCCGATGAGGAAGGCGTGCGAGATCGCCTGCGCCGAGACGTCCTCGATGATGACGGCGATGGCCGCAGGCATGTCGCGCGTGACCGGGAGCGCGCCCGACTGCAGCTCCGCGAGGATCCTCTGCCCCTCGTCGCCGAGCGTGGCGACGGCCGCCATGACGTCCTGGGCGCGATCCGCGAGCTGCTGAGACATGCTCGAGGCGAGCACCGAGCCCATGACCGCGACGCCGGTGGTTCCGCCGACCGTCCGGAAGAAGTTCACGCCCGAGCTCGCGACGCCGATCTCCTGCGGCCTCGTGGTGTTCTGCACGACGAGGACGAGGTTCTGCATCGTCATGCCGGTGCCGGCGCCGAGCAGCAGCATGTACGTGCCGACGAGCCACAGCGAGGTGTCGAAGCGCAGCGTCGACAGCATCGTGGTGCCGGCGACCATGAGGACGGCGCCGACGACCAGATAGCTCTTCCACCGGCCGAATCGCGTGATGAGCTGCCCCGCCGCGGTCGACGCGACGAACATGCCCACCGCCATGGGGATCGTGAGGAGACCGGCCTGCGTGGGGCCGTACCCGCGCGAGATCTGCATGTACTGGCCGAGGTAGACCGCCGTGCCGAACATCGCGACGCCGATCGAGATGGACGCGAGGACCGACAGGGTGAACGTGCGGTTCGCGAAGAGCGTGAGCGGGATGAGCGGCTCGGACGCCCGCAGCTCGACGAGGACGAACGCCACGGCCGAGATGATCGCGCCGCCCACCATGGAGAGCGTCTCCCAGCTGATCCAGCCGTAGTCGGACACGTTGGAGATCCAGACGAGCAGCAGGCCGGCGGCGACGCTGAGCAGGACGATGCCGGCGTAGTCGATGCGCACCTTCGCCGCGCGCACGTGATCGATCCTGAGGGTGCGCAGCAGGACGACGAAGGCGATGATGCCGAGGGGCACGCCGACGTAGAAGTTCCAGCGCCATCCGATCGTGTCGGTCATGATGCCGCCGAGCAGCGGGCCGCCGACGGTGGCGACAGCCATGACGCCCGAGAACAGGCCCATGTACTTGCCGCGCTCGCGCGGGCTGATGATGTCGGCCATGAGCACCTGGCTGAGCGCCGCGAGACCGCCGCCGCCGAGTCCCTGGAACGCGCGGAACGTGATGAGCATCTCGGCGCTCGTCGACATGCCGGCCCCGGCGCTCGCGAGCACGAAGACGGCGAGGGCGATGAGCATGAGCGTCTTGCGGTTGACGAGGTCGGCGAGCTTGCCCCAGATCGGGGTCGAGATGGCCGTGGTCAGCAGCGTGATGGTGACGACCCACGTGTAGGACGTCTGGGTGCCGCCGAGCTCGGGGACGATGATCGGCAGCGACGTTCCGACGACGGTCGTCGACACCATGGAGCAGAACATCGCCAGGAGGAGGCCGGAGAGGGCCTCGAGCACCTGGCGTCGGGACATCCGTGCGGCTGTCGCCTGGGTGTCGGTGGATTGCGCGCTCATTCGCACCTTTCGGGAATCGGTTCTCGGGCGCACGGCGACGACGGCGTGCGGAAGTTGAGGAAAGTCAACGATATCTGAAACGTTGACCTAGCGCAACCAATTCCCGGTCAGTCGCTCAGCGCGAGAGCGCGGTATGCGGAGCGCTGCAGGGCGCGCTCGCGCGGGGTGACGGCGGGCGTCTCCGCGTCGCGTCGTGGCGGCTCGTTGCCCGTCGTGCGCCGGTAGAGCTCGTCGATGAGCGCGGTCGCGAGCGTCACGAGGTGAGCGATCTCGGCGTCGTCGCGCTCGATCCACACGCACTTCGGCTCGTCGTGCAGCGGCTGGAAGTCGCGGTGCTCCTCCCAGGCGAAGAGGGTGCGCTCGGCGCCGAGCACGTGCTGCTGCCACCAGACCTGGCGCAGGTACGAGCGGGGGATGGAGCGCCAGGTCTTGTTCGTCGTCTTGATCTCGGCGAGCAGGATCCGTCCGTCCGCGTCGACCGATATCCCGTCGGGGGTGGCGAGATGGCGTCTCTCGACGGCGGCGTGGAAGAGCGCGCTCGACGGCCGGATGCCGTGGGTCGCCGCGACCCACGTGGCGATCTCCGGCTCGCGGCGCCGGCCGTGGTCGGTGTAGGCGTTGCCGCCGAACGACGACCCGCGCAGCTTCTGCTCGGCCGCGCGCGGGATGACCCGCTCGCTCGTGATCGTCGCGATGTCCGTCGCCGTGATGCCCTGCGACCTCGCCCTCAGCCACGCCACCCGGTCGCGGGAGTCCGCGACGATCCGGGCGGAGAGTTCGGGGGTCACCTGTCGACCCTACGCCCGCCATCCGCGGCCTCCCCGTCGGGACGCGCCCGATTTGGGGGACTGGGGCCGGATGGGGTAGCCTGAGCGGAGCCGAAGACCGCCGGTCATCGTCGTGTGCGCAAGCGGATGACGATCGAAGCTCTGCGAAGCAGGGGCCCGCGCAGGTGTCACGAACGATTCTCCGGAATTCCTGCTCCGTGCGCCTGCGCCGGAGCTTTTTTCTTTGTCGGGGTCCAGCGGCGCGGCCGGCGCCCCACCTCCGTGGAGCGCCTCGTACAACCAAGGAGTGGCCATGGCGCAGAAGGATGCATCGGTCGCCGAGCTCACGAAGCAGTTCGAGAGCTCGACCGCCGTCCTGCTCACCGAGTACCGCGGCCTGACCGTTGCCGAGCTCAAGGAGCTCCGCAACACCATCCGTCAGGACGCGCAATACGCCGTGGTGAAGAACACGCTGACCAAGATCGCCGCGAACAACGCGGGGATCACGGAGCTGGACGACGAGCTCAAGGGCCCGTCGGCCGTCGCCTTCGTGCACGGCGACCCCGTCGCCGTCGCCAAGGGTCTGCGCGCCTTCGCCAAGGCGCACCCTCTTCTCGTGGTGAAGGGCGGGTACTTCGACGGTGCCGCCCTCAGCCCTGAGGAGGTCGGCAAGCTCGCCGACCTCGAGAGCCGCGAAGTCCTCCTCGCCAAGGTGGCAGGACTCCTCAAGGCCTCGACGTCCAAGGCTGCCTCCCTCTTCCAGGCGCCGCTGTCGAAGACCGTCCGCACGGTCGAGGCGCTGCGCGAGAAGCAGGAGACCGCAGCCTGATCGGGCCGCGGACAAGCAACCCCACCAACCCCGAAAAGTAGGAGATACATCATGGCGAAGCTCAGCACCGACGAGCTGCTCGACGCGTTCAAGGAGCTCACCCTCATCGAGCTCAGCGAGTTCGTGAAGGCCTTCGAGGAGACCTTCGACGTCACCGCCGCCGCCCCGGTCGCCGTTGCGGCAGCCGGCGCGCCCGCCGGTGGCGCCCCCGCCGAGGAGGCCGAGGAGAAGGACTCGTTCGACGTCGTCCTCGAGGCCGCCGGCGACAAGAAGATCCAGGTCATCAAGGTCGTCCGCGAGCTCACCTCGCTCGGCCTCGGCGAGGCCAAGGCCGTCGTCGACGGCGCTCCCAAGGCCGTCCTCGAGGGCGCGCCCAAGGACGCCGCCGAGAAGGCCAAGGAGGCCCTCGAGGGCGCCGGCGCCACGGTGACGCTCAAGTAGGACTTCCTCGCGAAGCTCTTCACGAAGACCCCGGGATCCGTCCCGGGGTCTTCGTGCGTCCGCGGGCGTTACGGCTCCGTGACCATCAAATGATTGTGGAAGCGCTCCTACGGCTCATAGCTTGGGGATATCGGTTCCACAGCGATGTGCTCGAGATGGGAGCAGACGATGAAGACTGCAGGACGTAAACGGATCCTCCTCGCGACGAGCGGGCTCGGCGTCGCCGGCCTCGCCCTGGCCGGATGCACGGGCGGGCCGGGTGTCTCAGGCGGCGACGGCGACGGGGGCGGCGACGGGAGCACGGTGGTGACCGTCTACGGCACGATCATCGACGCCGAGCAGGAGCTCCTCGAGGAGTCGTGGGCCGACTGGGAGGAGGAGAACGGGATCGACATCCAGTACGAGGGGTCGCAGGAGTTCGAGACGCAGATCGCGGTGCGCGCGCAGGGCGGCAACGCCCCCGACCTCGCGATCTTCCCGCAGCCGGGCCTGCTCGCGGACATCGCCAGTCGCGGCTACCTCGTGCCGGCGCCGGACGGCGTCGCCTCGAACGTCGCCGACTACTGGTCGGAGGACTGGGCGGCGTACGGGACCGTCGACGACACGCTCTACGGCGCGCCCCTCATGGCCAGCGTCAAGGGCTGGGTCTGGTACTCGCCCGCGCAGTTCGCCGACAACGGATGGGAGATCCCGACCGACTGGCAGGGGGTGCTCGACCTGACCCAGCAGATCCGCGACGAGACCGGCGAGCCGCCGTGGTGCGTCGGCTTCGGCTCCGATGCGGCGACGGGATGGCCCGGCACGGACTGGATCGAGGACCTCATCCTGCGCCAGTCGGGCACGGAGGTCTACGACCAGTGGGTCGCGAACGAGGTCCCGTTCACGGACCCGCAGATCGCCTCGGCCTTCGACGAGGTGGGCAAGGTCATCCTGGACCCCGACTACGTGAACGCGGGCTTCGGCGACGTCGGCTCGATCGTCTCGACGCCCTTCGGCGACGTGGCGAACGCGATGGCGTCGGGCGACTGCGCGCTGACGCATCAGGCGTCGTTCCTCGACGGCTTCCTCGTCGAGGCGGGCGCCGAGGTGGGCGAGGACGGCGACGTGTGGGCGTTCATCCTCCCGCCGTACGAGGCGAGCGACGCCACGGGATCGACCGTCGTCGGCGGCGGCGAGATCGTGGGCGCCTTCAGCGACGACGACGCGGTCGTGCAGGTGCAGGAGTACCTCTCCAGCCCCGAGTGGGCGAACTCGCGCGTCTCCCTGGGCGGCGTCATCAGCGCGAACTCGGGTCTCGACCCCGAGAACGCGCAGAGCCCCATCCTCCAGTCGGCCATCGAGATCCTGCAGGACCCGGACACGACGTTCCGCTTCGACGCGAGCGACCTCATGCCGTCCGCCGTCGGCGCCGGGACGTTCTTCCAGGGAATGCGCGACTGGGTGAACGGGGCCTCCACCGAGCAGGTGCTCGATCAGATCGAGTCGGGCTGGCCGTCGGAGTAGACCGACATGGCCTCGTTCCTCGCATGGCTGAGCGTGCTCTCGCCGTGGCTGCAGATCCCTCTCATCATCGGGGTCTTCGCCGCGGCGGTGGGCATCCTGCTCTTCTTCATCGAGATCGCGCCGCGCGCGGGCCGGGTGTACACGATCATCCGGCTCGCGGCGTGCGTGCTCTTCCCGCTGGGCGTCATGTGGGCGCTGCAGTCCTGGTGGTGGGCGATCCTCGCCGCCGGCGTCCTGGGACTGCTGTTCTTCTGGCTCGACTACCGGGCCAAGGCGGGAGCCGGGTACCTGTTCCAGCTGGTCGGCTTCCTCGCCCCGGCTCTCATCCTGCTGCTCGTCGGACTCGTGTTCCCGGTCATCCAGACGGTGGGCCAGTCGATGCTGAACTCGAGCGGCACGCGATTCGTCGGGCTCGACAACTTCCTGTGGATCTTCACGCGGCCGCAGGGGATCCGGACCATCCTCAACACGATCGTGTGGGTGCTCATCGCGCCCGTCGTGTCGACGGTCGTGGGGCTCGTCTACGCGTACTTCATCGACAAGTCTCGCGGTGAGAAGGTCTACAAGATCCTCGTGTTCATGCCGATGGCGATCTCGTTCGTCGGCGCGTCGATCATCTGGCGGTTCATGTACACCGCGCGTCCTGCCGGCGCCGAGCAGATCGGCTTCGTCAACCAGGTGATCGTGTGGCTCGGCGGCTCGCCCGTGCCCTTCCTGCAGGTCGAGCCCTGGAACACGCTCTTCCTCATCATCGTGTTCGTCTGGATCTACACGGGCTTCGCCATGGTGGTGCTCTCCGCGGCGATCAAGGGCGTGCCGACCGAGCAGCTGGAGGCCGCGGAGCTCGACGGGGCGAACGCGTACGAGCGGTTCATGAACGTCGTCGTGCCGGGCATCCGCCCGTCGATCGTCGTGGTGCTGACGACGATCGCGATCGCGTCGATGAAGATCTTCGACATCGTCCGCACGATGACGGCGGGCGCGAACAACACCTCCGTCATCGCGAACGAGATGTACCAGCAGTTCCGGAGCTTCGAGGCGGGCAGGTCCGCGGCGTACGCCGTGATCCTCTTCGTCCTCGTGCTGCCCCTGGTCATCTACAACGCCCGGCAGATCAAGGCCCAGAGGGAGGTGCGCTGATGACCGCGACAGAGCTCGTGACGACGGCGGAGAAGCCGTCCGGACGACGTGCGCTGAACGACACGAAGCGCCGCCTCACCTCGCCGCGGGCGACGATCGCGGCACTCGTCATCGCCGTGCTGTGGACGATCCCCACCTTCGGCGTGCTGGTGTCGTCGTTCCGGCCGCGGAACGAGATCCAGACGACCGGCTGGTGGACCGTCTTCCAGAACTGGGGGTGGACCGGCGACAACTACGTCGAGGCCCTGAACTCGGGCGCCGGCGGCCTCACGATGCTCGGGGCGTTCGTCAACTCGTTCGCGATCACGCTCCCGGGATCGATCCTGCCCCTCATCCTCGCCACGCTCGCGGCCTACGGCTTCGCCTGGATGGACTTCCGCGGGAAGAACCTGCTGTTCGTCCTCGTCTTCGCACTGCAGATCGTGCCGATCCAGATGGCGTTCATCCCGCTCCTGCAGCTGTTCTCGCAGGGCACGGTCTTCGGGTTCCCCGTCATCGAGGCGTTCGGGTCGGCGGGGTACGCCCAGGTGTGGGTGGCGCACACGATCTTCGGCCTGCCGCTGGCGATCTTCCTGCTGCACAACTTCATCGCGCAGATCCCCGGGGAGGTCATCGAGGCGGCACGCGTGGACGGCGCGGGGCACGGGCAGATCTTCTTCCGCATCGTGCTGCCGCTGTCGATGCCGGCGATCGCGTCGTTCGCGATCTTCCAGTTCCTGTGGGTCTGGAACGACCTGCTCGTCGCGCTGATCTTCGCGGACGGAAACGTCGCGCCGATCACGAAGCTGCTCGCGCAGATGACGGGATCGCGCGGCGAGGACTGGCACCTCCTCACGGCGGGCGCGTTCATCGCGATCATCGTGCCGCTGCTGGTGTTCCTGTTCCTGCAGCGCTACTTCGTGCGGGGTCTGCTCGCAGGCTCGGCGAAGGGCTGACCGAGAGGGCGGAGGGGGTCCGCTGCGAGGCGGGCGCCCTCCGGCGTTCACGACGTCAGCCCGAGCAGCCGAGACGCTCCTGGACGTCCTGCATCGCGTCGATCTCGGCCGTCTGGTTCTCGCCCATCTGCCGGGCGGTGTCGATCACGCGCTCGACGCTCCCGAGCTCGACCACGGCCTCCGTCATCTCGATCGCGCCGGCGTGGTGGCGGATCATGAGCTCCACGAACAGGCAGTCCTGCTCGGCGCCCGAGAGCGACTGCAGGCGTGCGAGCTCCTCGTCCGTCGCCATGCCCATGGCCGCCTCGAGCTCCTCCGTCGTCGCCGCGTCGTCGGCGTGGCCGTGGTCGGCGCCCGACATCCACGACATGAGCGGATCGCCCGACTGGGGCAGGCCCCATCCGACGAGCCATCCGAACATCTCGCCGCGCTGCCCCGACTGCGCCGTCGCGATGTCGTAGGAGAGCACGCGCAGCTCCTCGTCGGACGTCGCGCGGTACTCGATCATGGCCATCTCCACCGCCTGCGCGTGGTGCACCTGCATGTCGCGCGCGAAGCCCGCGTCCGCCGCGTTCGGCCCGGTGCCTGCGTCCGTGGCGTCCGCGAGCGTGCCGAAGGCCGTGAAGCGCCCGCCCGCGAAGGCGAGGGCCGCGACGAGGACGACGCCGACCGCCACGAGCGGCCACGGCGTGCGCGCCCGCCCGGCCGCCTCGGTGTCGGACACGGGGATGTCAGCCGGCCTTGCCGGGACCGTCGAGCGCACCGGTGCACGCGGCGTTCGGCTCGGGGGCGTTCTCGCTGCGCCAGTACTCCTCGAAGAACTCGGGGATGCGCTCGTCGTCGGCCGAGTCGACCTTCAGCTGGGCGTTCCACGCGCTGACCGCGACGGTCGAGCCCAGGTCGGGGTACGGGGAGAGGATGGCGTAGCTCGACGGGAGGTAGCCCTCGAGCGTCGCGATGTCGTCGTCGCTCACGCGCTCGGGATCGTAGGTCATCCACACCGCTCCGTGCTCCAGGGAGTGGACGGCGTTCTCGTTCGTCTGCGGCTCGGTGTAGACGCCGCAGTTGAGCCAGTACGCGTTGTGCGGGCCTCCCGCCGGCGGCGTCTGCTCGTAGTCGACGACCCCCTCGACGTGCGTCGTCTCGTTCGTGAAGGTCTCGACGCCGTCGATCTCCGCCCCCGATCCGCCGGCCGTGTAGCTCGCCGACGTCGACGCCGGCGCGAACACGTAGGAGGCGACGACGGCTCCTACGACGGCGATGGCCGCGACCGTGCCCACGGTCCACCACACGATCTTGCCGCGGCGGCGCTTCTGAAGCTGGCGCTGGTACTCCGCGAGCTTCTCCTGCCGCTTGGCATCGCGTTGCTGCTTCACGGACTGGCTGATCTCGGCCTGCTTGGCGGGGTTGCCGCTGGACCGCTGGGGGCGCTTCTGCGTCGACACGTTCTCGATCCTATGCGCCTGAATGCGCGCCGTGCTGGGAAATCGGGGAGCGGATGCTGGCGTTCCACCCTATGAGCATCCGGGGAGCGGCCTTAGGATTGTCTGAGTCCCCTTCGTGCGGATCGACCGCCGATGTCCGGGACTTCTTTCATGCCCCGCACGACTCGCTCGCGAAAGCACCGACGCTCACGATGACCCCAGACGACACCCGACACGATCGCGAAGAGGACGGCGATGCCGCAGGCGACGCGCGCCGCGACCGCCTTCCGCGCCCCGGCATCATCCCGACCGCCACCGGGATGATCCCGGTGCCCACCGGCACCATCCCGCTGCCCGACTCCGCCCGTGCCGCCGCGGGAGAGGTCCCCGCGACCCACAGGGGCGATGCGCTGTCGAGCCGTCGCCGCATCGTGTACGTGCTCCTGCTGGGGGCGCTCACGGCGCTCGGCCCGTTCACGATCGATCTGTATCTGCCGGCGTTCCCCGTGCTCGAACGCGACTTCGACACGACGAGCGCGGCCATCCAGCTCACGCTGACGGGCACGATGATCGGGTTCGCCCTCGGGCAGCTCGTCGTCGGCCCGCTGAGTGACAAGGTCGGCCGGCGCGTGCCGCTTCTCGCCGTGACCGCCCTGCACGTCGTGGCGAGCCTCGCCGCGGCATTCGCACCGACGCTCGGGCTGCTGGGCGCCGCACGCGTGTTCATGGGGATCGGCGCGGCCGCGGGCGGTGTCGTCGCGATGGCGATGGTGCGCGATCTCTTCGGCGGACGCCGGCTCGTCGTGATGCTGTCGCGACTCGCGCTGGTGACGGGCGTCGCCCCCGTCGCCGCCCCGCTCATCGGATCGGCGCTGCTGGCGGTCATCCCCTGGCAGGGACTGTTCGTCGTCCTCGCGGCGTACGGCGCCGTCATGCTGCTGTGCGCGCTCTTCGCGCTGCCGGAGACACGCCCCGTCGCCGATCGCCGGGCGCATGCGACGGTCTCCGTGTGGCACCGGTACCGCGTCGTCCTCACCGACCGCGTGTTCCTCGGGGTGCTCGTCATCGGCGCGATGACATTCTCGGGCCTCTTCTCGTACCTCTCGGCCTCCTCCTTCCTCTTCCAGCAGTCGTACGGATTCTCCGAGCTCCAGTACGGCGTGCTGTTCGCGGCGAACTCCGTGGGGCTCGTCGTCGGCAACCAGATCGCGGCCCGGCTCGCTGCGCGGTTCGGCCCGCAGTGGGTGCTCGCGTTCTCGACGGGCGCGCTGCTGCTGTCGTCCGCCGCCATCGTCGTGTGCGATCAGCTCGGGCTGGGGGTGTGGGGTGTCGTGGTGCCGCTCTTCCTCTTCATGACGACGTGCGGCTTCACCTTCCCCTGCGCCCAGGTGCTCGCTCTCGACCGCCATCCCGAGGCCGCGGGCACCGCCGCATCCATCCTCGGCGCGACGAACAACGGCGTCGCGGGCGTCGTCTCGCCGCTCGTCGGCGTCATCTCCGCCGCTTCCGGCATCACGGGGACCACGATGGCGGTCGTCATGATCGGATGCTCGGCGATCGCCGTGATCGCGCTCTGGGCCATCGTGCGGCCGAGGACCCTGGGCCTGCTGCAGGGCTGAGGGACTGCGGCCGGCGGGGACGGGCGCTCCGGGCCCGGGCGCGTGCACAACGCAGGACACTCCTCGCCGCGTCTGCCGGTCGGTCCCGGAGTCCCGAGGCGCGCGGCCGCTCGGGCGGCCGTTCTTCCTGCGTCGTGTCCGGCGGACGGTCGGCGCATCGACGACAATGGGGCGATGATGACGTCACGATCCGCGAGGGCATGGTGGGGCGCGGGGATGATCGCCGCAGCGATCGCCCTCGGGCTCGGGACGATGCTGCGCGGGATCCCGTTCGCCGTCGACGCGTGGTGGGCGGACGTCCTGTCCAGCCCGCCCGGCGGAGGCGTGCTGACGTTCTCGCTGCTGCTCGACGGCGCCGGCGGAGGATGGATCGCCGTCTTCGTGGTCCCGCCCGGCATCGCGCTCGTCCTCTTCCTCGTCGGGCGGCGATGGGGCGCGCTGTACTTCGTCGCGACGTCGGCGGCCAGCGCGCTGCTCGTGCAGGCGCTCAAGCACCTGTTCGCGCGTGCGCGGCCCGAGGACATCCTCGTCGTCGTCGACGAGGGCTCATTCCCCTCGGGGCATGTGGCGAACGCCGCGACGGTCGGGATCGCGCTCTGGATCCTCTTCCCGCGGTGGTGGACGGGGGTGATCGCGGCGGCGTGGATCGTCGCCATGGCCTTCTCCCGCACGTACCTCTCCGCGCACTGGGCGAGCGACACCCTCGGCGGCGCCCTCGTGGGCACGGGCGTCGCCCTCGCCGTCGCGGCGGCGATGACGCCGTTGCGGGAACGGGATCGCGCGCGGGACGTGGCTAGGCTGTGAGCCATGAGCCCCGACAGCGCGTCGACCGCGGCTGAGCTCGCACGGCTCCGGGCGGAGGCCGAGCTCGCCGAGGCCGCCCTGAGGGCGGCCGAGGCGCGCGCCAGGCTGGCCGCGGCGGAGGCCGAGGCGGCGAGGAGGGCCGCGGCCGACGGCGCCGGCTCCGCGCCGTCCGAGACGATCGCGTCCGCGCCATCCGCATCCGACGCGCCGGTCGAGCCGGTCGCGACGCCCGAGCCCGGCGACGTCGCGTCGGAGCCCGACGGGGTTCCCGCCGGCCCGCTCGATGCGTCCGGCGTGCAGAGGATCCGCGACGGCTACGTGTTCGACGGCGAGACCCTCGACCTCGGCGCGCTCGTCAACGGCGAGCCGCTCGCGGACGTGCAGGTCCGCATCCCGCTCTCGATGCTCAACCGCCACGGGCTCGTCGCCGGCGCGACCGGCACGGGCAAGACGCGCACGCTGCAGGGGATCGCCGAGCAGCTCGCGGAGAAGGGCGTCCCGGTGTTCGCCGCAGACATCAAGGGCGACCTCACGGGCATGGCGGCGCCGGGGGAGTCGAGCGAGAGGCTCCTCGCCCGCACGAGGGCGATCGGGCAGGACTGGACGCCCCGGGCATCCGCCGTCGAGCACTTCGCGCTGGGCGGCATCGGCGCGGGCGTGCCGGTGCGCGCCACGGTCACGGGGTTCGGCCCGCTGCTCCTGTCGAAGGTGCTCGGGCTCAACGCCACGCAGGAGTCGAGTCTCGGGCTCGTGTTCCACTACGCCGACAAGAACGGGCTCCCGCTCGTCGACCTCGCGGATCTGCGGGCCGTGCTCGCGTATCTCACGAGCGATGACGGCAAAGCCGAGCTCAAGGGGCTGGGCGGGCTCTCCTCGGCGACGGCGGGCGTCATCCTGCGCGAGCTGATCACGTTCGCCGACGGCGGGGCCGACGTGTTCTTCGGCGAGCCGGAGTTCGACGTCGCCGACTTCCTGAGGACGACGACGGATGGCCGCGGCATCGTGTCGCTGCTCGAGGTGCCCGGAGTCGCCGACCGGCCGGAGCTGTTCTCGACGTTCCTCATGTATCTCCTCGCCGAGCTGTTCGAGCTGCTGCCCGAGGTGGGCGACGTCGACAAGCCGAGGCTCGTGTTCTTCTTCGACGAGGCCCATCTGCTCTTCAAGAACGCGTCGAAGGACTTCCTCGCGGCGATCACGCAGACCGTGCGGCTCATCCGATCGAAGGGAGTCGGCGTCTTCTTCGTGACGCAGACGCCGAAGGACGTCCACGCCGACGTGCTCGCGCAGCTCGGGTCGCGCGTGCAGCATCAGCTGCGCGCCTTCACGCCCGACGACGCGAAGGCCCTGCGCGCGACCGTCGGGACGTATCCGACCTCGGGGTACGACCTCGGGAGGGTGCTCCAGGAGCTGGGCACCGGGGAGGCCGTCGTCACCGTGATGAGCGAGCGTGGTGCGCCGACCCCCGTCGCGTGGACCCGCGTGCGTGCGCCGCAGGCGCGGATGGACGCCCTGCCCGCTGACGACGTGGCCAGGGCGGTGGCGGCGTCTCCGCTGCTGCCGACCTACGGCGAGGCGATCGATCGCGAGTCGGCGTACGAGATCCTCACCGCCAAGATGAACGCGGCTGCGGCGGCCCAGGAGGCCGAGCAGCGGACGCTCGCGCAGGCGAAGATCGACGCCGAGCACGAGAAGCAGCGCGCGGCCGTGGAGAGGAAGGCGCAGCGCGAGTACGATCGGCTGCTGAAGGCGACGAAGGGCCGTTCGACGACGCGGCGGGCTCCGGCCGCCACGCGTCGAGGAGACGTGCTCGACTCGGCGGCTCTGGTGGACAGCGTGATCCGCGGCCTGTTCGGCGGCGCGCGGCGCCGCTGAGACGCGAGGAGGCGGGGATGGCGCAGGGACTGCTCGTCGTGGACGTGCAGAACGACGTCATGGACGTCTGCGCGCACGCGGAGGACGTCGTCGCGCGCATCGTCTCGCTCGTGGACCGCGCGCGGTCGGCGGGCACGCCGGTCGTGTGGGTGCGGCATCATGACGACGGGCTCGTCGAGGGCTCGGACGGATGGCGGATCGTGCCGGAGCTCGTCCCTGCCGCGGACGAGCCGATCGTCGACAAGCAGTGGGGCGACTCCTTCGCGGACACCGATCTCGTGCAGCGTCTCACCGCGCAGGGGATCACGGAGCTCGTGCTCTGCGGGGCGCAGACCGACTACTGCATCCGCTCTACGCTGCACGGCGCGCTCGTCCGCGGATATCCCGTGACGCTCGTCGAGGACGCGCACACGACCGAGGACGACGAGTACCGCGGAGAGCCCGTGACGGCGGACGGCCTCGTCGACGACCTCAACCGCATCGCGTCCATCGCCCGCTGGCCGGGAGCGGCCTCGCGGGTCGTGCCGGCGGCGGAGGTCGTGCTCGCCTGACCGGGAGATGAAGATGGGCAGCTATCAGGCGCGGCGTGGGCGCCGGACGGGGGCGTTGCTATGGCGGGTCGAGGTCGATCCCGGCGATCTGCGCATCCTGCCCGACGGCGTCATGGACCTCATGTGGTCCGAGGGGCGGTTCCTGTTCGCCGGTGCGGACACCACGGCGATGATCTCGGCGTCTGAGCACGGAGGAACGACGTGGGGGCTGAGGCTGGCACCCGGTGTGGCCTACTCCCTCCTGGGCATCCCGGCACGGGACCTCGCAGATCAACGCTTCGACTCGCCGCGTCGCTGGACCGTGCCGCCCGGGGAGGCGCCCGTGTCACCGACATCGCGGATCGGCACGGCCTCTCGGAACGCACCCTGCGTCGTCTCACCGACAGGCTGTTCGGCTACGGCCCGAAGACGCTCGCCTCTATCCACCGTTTCCAGCGCGTTCTCGCCCTCGTCCGCTCAGGCACACCGCTCGGCGAGGCGTCGACGATGGCGGGCTATGTCGATCAGTCCCATCTGACCCGCGATGTGCGGCGTCTTGCCGGGACGACTCCCGCCGACCTCGTCGTGTGAGACAGGCGAGTCCTCTCGCGCTGTGCGCCTCCTCGCGTGCTGCATCCGCGAAGGGCGCGACTGGCCGATTCGTCCAAGACGATCACACCCCCGTGGGTGGCACCGTGGGATGCATGAGCATCGACATCGGCCGCGCGGCATCGTTCCTGGCGGCTCACGGACGCGTCCTCGATCGACGCCGCTTCGCACTGCTCGCCGGCGAGGCGACGTCTCGGGAGCGGGGCGCCGTTCTCGCCGCGGTGGAGGGCTACCGCAACGGCGACGGCGGCTTCGGATGGGGACTCGAACCCGACCTCCGGGCGCCGGAGAGCCAGCCGGCCGGCGCTCTCCATGCGCTGGAAGCGATCGGCGACGCCGGACCGGAGACGACGCCGACGACCGTCCGGCTCTTCGACTGGCTCGACTCCGTGACCCTGCCCGACGGCGGCCTCCCGTTCGCGCTGCCCATCGCGAACCCCGTGGCCTGCGCGCCGTTCTGGGTCGAGACCGACTCCGAGGAGTCGTCGTTGCAGATCACCGCCGGGGTCGCTGCGCAGGCGCACCGCGTCGCCCGCTTCGATGAGCGGGCGAAGGGACATCCTTGGCTGGAACGGGTGACGCGCTTCTGCTTCGACGCGATCGGCAGGATGGACGAGGCCCCGTTCGCCTACGTCCTGTCGTTCGCGCTCCGGTTCCTCGACGCGACCGCCGACACCCATCCCGAGGCGCACGATCTCCTGCGCGGCTTGCGGCAGTATGTGCCCGCCGACGGCGCAGTCCCGGTCGCGGGAGGCGCCGAGGGCGAGATGCTCCACCTCCTCGACCTCGCTCCCGAACCCGGGCGCGCGGTTCGCGACCTCGTCGACGACGACGACGTCGCCGCCGACCTGGACCGCCTGGAGAACGGGCAGCAGGCCGACGGAGGATGGGCCGTCGACTTCACCAGCCATTCGGAGGCCGCGTCTCTCGAATGGCGTGGCTATGCGACGGTCTCCGCTGTGGCGGTGCTCCGAGCCAACGGCCGCTGATCCCCTCCGCAAGAGGATGCGCCGTATGAATGCGGCGATCCGCTTACGAGGGGGAACGCCGTGCGTCCCGCGAGCGGCGCGGCGATGGCTCGGAGATGAGCAGAGGGACGGCGCAGAAGGCCGCGTCCCGGTGCCGGAGGGGCTCGTCGGAGGGCAGGAGACGAGTGGCGGCCTCGGCGACGATCTCTCGAACAAATGTCCGATGTCCGTCGTAGTGTCGGGGTATGGAGATCACCGCAGGCGTCAGCGAGGTGGCGGGGCTTCCGTGGGAGCCGACGGATGCCGAGCAGACGGTCACGCGCGTGGTGATGGAGTCGATGCAGACGGCGCAGAGGATGCGCGCTATGGCCGACGCGGTCGAGACGCGCGCCCTCGCTCTCGGGGCGGCTGTCGCGCGGGAGCAGACCGTGCGGGCGGACACGTCGTCGCAGTATGATTTCCCGTTCCGATCGATGGCGTCCGAGCTCGCCGCCGTCGCGGGGGAGTCGAAGAGGGCCGTGCAGACCCGGATGGCGAACGCCTCCGTGCTCGTGTCGTACTCTCCGGTCACGACGCAGGCGCTGGCCGATGCCCGCATCACGGCGAGACACGCTGCGGTGATCCGCGAGCACGGCGAACGGCTCGCCGACGAGCAGCGGGCGGTGTTCGAGGAGCGTGCGGTGGGGTTCGCAGAGGACGCCTCGCGGGGTATGGCATGGGGTGGGAGCGGTTGTTCCTCCACCCCGACACCGGTGCGCTGCTCACGGTCGACCGATACACCCCCACCGCGGCGCAGAGACGGTTCCTCAGAGCACGGGATGAGACGTGCCGGTTCCCGTCCTGCACCAACGCCGCCGTCCACGCCGACATCGACCACACCCGCCCGAACTCCGAAGGCGGCACCACCCGGATCGGCAATCTCGCCTGCCTCTGCAAGGGATGTCACCGCGACAAGCACCACACTCCCTGGCGGGTGAGGCACCTCACGCCCGGAGTGCTGGAGTGGACGAGCCCCGCGGGCGTGACGCACGTCGACACCCCCGGCGCCGCGGGTGAGATTCACCGCTCTCGACGAAGTCGCCCTGCGACCGGATGCCCCACCCGGAGACGACCCTCCCGGAGGAGATCCGCCTCGCAGCGAGGCATCCGCAGATCCGCCGCCCTTCTGACCGTGCGACGCAGCCGGGCGTGGGCAGCCGGGCGTGGGCGATCGGGTGCGCCCTGCGCCGGGATCGTGGCAGATCCGGGAGCGCTCACCGCCCGGTCAGGAGGGGATGAGCCCCAGCTGCCTGACCGCGTCTCGCTCGACCGCGAGCTCCGCGACGGACGCGTCGATCCGCTCGCGCGAGAACGGGTCGATGTCGAGGCCTTCGACGATGCGCCAGCGGCCGTTCGACGTCGTGACGGGGAACGACGAGACGAGTCCTTCGGCGACGCCGTAGGACCCGTCCGACACGACCGCCATGGACGTCCAGTCGCCGGCCGGTGTGCCGCCGAGCCAGTCGCGCGCCGCGTCGACGGTCGCGCTCGCCGCGGAGGCGGCGGAGGAGGCGCCGCGCGCCTGGATGACGGCCGTGCCGCGGTGAGCGACCGTGGGCAGGAAGTCGTCGACGACCCACGCGCGGTCGACGAGGTCGAGGGCGTCCTGCCCGCGCACGCGGGCGTGCGTGAGATCGGCGTACTGCGTCGCGGAGTGGTTTCCCCAGACGGTGAGACGGTCGATCTCCGTGACGGGTGCGCCGGTCTTGAGCGCGAGCTGCGCGAGTGCGCGGTTGTGATCCAGGCGGGTGAGGGCCGAGAAGCGCTCCGCCGGGATGTCGGGAGCGTTCACGCGGGCGACGAGGGCGTTGGTGTTCGCCGGGTTCCCCGTCACGAGCACGCGGATGTCGGCGCCTGCGGCCTCGTTCAGCGCACGACCCTGTTCGGTGAAGATGGCGCCGTTGGCCGACAGCAGGTCGCCGCGGTTCATGTCCGCCGTCCGAGGCCGGGCACCCACGAGCAGCGCGAGGTCGGCGCCGTCGAAGGCCCGTCGCGGATCGTCGGCGATCTCGATACCGCTCAGGAGCGGGAACGCGCTGTCGAGCAGTTCCATCGCGACGCCCTCCGCCTTCGGGAGCGTCGACGGAACCTCGAGCAGCCGCAGCTCGACGGGGCGATCGCCGAGGCCTCCGCTCGCGAGTCGGAAGAGCAGGCTGTAGCCGATCTGTCCGGCGGCCCCGGTGACGGCGATGCGAAGAGGGCTCATCCCCCGACGCTATCCCGGCCTCCTCCGTTCGCCCGGGAGGAAGGCGTCCGATCCGGGCGCAGGAAGCGGTCGACGATCTGGAGTCCGAGACCCCCGTCGAGCACGATGCCGTGCCTGGCCCCCTTCACGACCGTGAGGCGCGCGGTCGGGATGTGCTCGTCGAGGATCCGCGCGTTGTCGAGCGGAGTCAGCGGATCGAGCTCGCCGTGCAGCACGAGCGTCGGCGTCGTGATGCGCCCGAGGTCGGCCAGCGCGTCGTGACGCGTGCTCGCACGATGATGCCGTGCGAGCGCCGTGCGATCGCGGCCGACGGCGAGCAGCCGCACGAGGTCGCGCCGGTCCTCGGCCCAGAAGAGCGTGGCCACCTCGTTCGGGTCGGAGGAGCGGATGGCGTGATCCGTCGCGTCGGATCGCAGGGTGCCGTACGCGTCGCCGGCCGAGGTCGATACGAGCACGAGACGACGCAGCCGTCCGGGATGGTCGATCGCCAGCCACTGCGCGACGCGTCCGCCCATCGAGTGTCCGACGACATCCGCCCGCTCCACGCCGGCCGCGTCGAGGATGCTCACGACGTCCTCCGCGAACAGCCGCATCGTGAAGCGCGAGGCGTCGCCCAGCTCGCTGTCGCCGATGCCGCGGTGGTCGAAGACGATGACCTGCCGTCCGGGCAGCAGCGCCGGACCGGCGATCTGCCACGACCGGTGATCGACGGCCTGCCCCGCGACGAGCACGAGCGGCGTGCCCTCACCCGCCGTCCAGTACGCGAGCCGGATGCCGTCGCTCGCGATCGCGGTGTGCCGCACCCACTCGGGGCCGTAGGGGTCGGGGGACGTCACCGGGTGAATCTCAGGTGGGTCATCTCCGCGTCACCGTCCAACCGAACGTCGTTCCCGTGCCGTATACCTGTGGCGGTATGGAGGTGTACTCGACAGTGAAGTCGAAACGCCGATCCAGCTCGCCCGTGTACTCGAAGAGATGCTCTCCGTTCTCACCGAAGCGGATCTCAAGGTACTCGTCTGGACGATCTTGTGTCGTGACCGTCACCAGCGCGGTCTCATCGGCGTGCCCCTGTAAGGGCGTCAGGACAGAAAGCCCGCCGGGCTGAGTGAGACGCGACTCGCTTGCCTCGATGTCGTACACCAGCAGGTCAGAGAGGCCGAGTTCGTCGGCGTCCTTCGTGTATGTCGTGCCGGGATCGGCGTTCCTCTGCGGATAACTCAACGTGATTGGTTGCGCAGACTCCAGCTGGTCGCGAGTGAGGACAAGCGCGAGGGTCCCGCTTCCCGCATCGTCGAGCGGGACGTCGACGATCAGCGAGCCGATCGAGGCGACAGCGTCGACGCTCGGCTCGCCCGTTACTGGGATCTCAACCGCCCCTTGAACGGGTCTCTCCATATCGAGTGATGCCGTGCGGAATTCCAGCGCGTCATTGATGACGAGCTCTTCGAGCGGGACCTTATCTCCCACACGGAAGCTGAGCGGCTCGGCGAGAGCATCCCCGTCGACGTAAGAGACCGTCACGGACGGGTTGTTGCTCGCGGTTGCAAAGTCGAGCGGCAGATCGATAACACGTTGAGGTCCCGACAGCACGATGTCGTCGGCGACGAGCGCGCCATTGAGCAGAACGTCTACGCGAGCATCTGTCTCGCCCGTGACCGTGAAGCTGACCGTGCCTTCCTGCTTGTTCCCCTGAACCGACTCGTCGACGAGCCGGAGAGGTCTATAGGGGGTCGGCGTCGGAGGTGGAGTCGCTGTCGAACTTGGCGTTGGCGTCGGCGTCTTGGTAGGCATCGGCGTCGGGGAGGCAGTCGGTGTCGGCGTAGCGCTGGGCTTCGGGGTGGCGGAAGACGTCGGGCTCGGACTCGGCGTCGGCTCGGACTCCAGCGCCTCCAGGAGCGGGGCACGGACTCCCAACTCGGAGAGCGACGCCGTGAACGCCGCGACGTCGCCCTCGCCGTCGCGATATGCGATGACGAGACGCGTGTCCTCGGTGACGTGCACCGGCGTCAGCGAGAATTCCAGGTCGAGCGTGCCGTGCGCGGTGAAATCGCCCTCGGCGAGGGCGTCGGACGTGTCCGCAGCGGAGAAGAACGACAGCGACGCGAAAGCCGCCGCAGCGGCGCCCGTCGTGGCCCCGGCACTCACCGACACCGTCTCATCCGCCTCTCCGGTGAGCTCGAGCTCGATGATCCGTTCGTCCGCGTCGACGACGGACGCCTGCTCCACGGCGATCTGAGCGAAGGGCTCGCCGGGCGTCTCCTCCGGCGAAGGCTCGGGCGAGGGCTCGAGGGTCGGCTCGGGCGAAGGCTCGAGGGTCGGCTCGGGCGAAGGCTCGAGGGTCGGCTCGGGCGAAGGCTCGAGGGTCGGCTCGGGCGAGGGCTCTGCCGTCGGCTCGGGCTCGACAGAGGGCTCGGGCTCCCCGGTCGGAAGCGCGGACGGCTCAGGCTCGGGGAGCGGTTCCGGCTCGGCCGTCGGCAGCGGGTCCGCGCTCGGCCGAGGGGAGGCCGACGGGCGGGGAGCGGGGCTCTCCGGCCGCGGCTCCGACGTGGATGAGGCGGACGGCGTCGGGGTGGGCGTCGGCGTGCTCCCGATCGGCGGCTCGATGGGGTCGCCGTTCTCATCCTCGGTCGTCAGCAGCTCGTCCGACGCCTCGATCGAGGCATCCGGCTGGTTCGCGTCGTCGAACGCCCCTGCGGCGTCGTTCGCCGAGCCCGACCATCCTCCCGTGAGGGTCGCCGCGAGCACGACGCCGGCGACGGTCACGGCGGCGACGCCAGCGGCGAGGAGACCGCCGATCGTCCATGCGGGCGTCCCGGAGGCCGTCCCGCCGCCCTGGGCGGCGCCATCCGCCGCCGCGGCTGTGCCCATGCCGCCCGCGACGACCGCCGCGCCCTCGTGCACCGAGGAGGGCATGGCGGCGAGGGCGACGACCGCCGCCTCCCCGCGCTGCAACGATGCGAGATACGCGGCGGCCCCGGCGGTGCCGATCGTGAGGGGCAGGAGGACGAGCGCCAGGCGACCGCTGACCTCCTTGGCCTCCGAGGCGACGATCGCGCAGCGGGCGCAGTCGCCGAGGTGGTCCTCGACCTTCTTCCGGTCACGCGGCCCGAGGTTCTCGCGCGTGTACGCGCCCAGCCGCTCGATCGTCCACGCGTGATCGGAGCCGTCCTCGACGGATGCGATGTGCGCCTGGATCCAGGCCTCGCGCAGGCCTTCGCGGGCGCGGAACGCGAGCTGGGAGACGCCGGCGGCCTTCATGCCCAGGAGCGGGGCGACCTCGCCCGGCTTCATCTGCTCGATCTCCGTGTACCAGAGCACCTCCTGCCAGCGGGTGGGCAGGCTGCGGAACGCCGTGTGGGTCAGGCTGCGGTCGAGCGCCTCGTCCGTGGCCTGGTCGGTCGACCCCGGGTCCTCGACGTTCTCGAGCTCGTCGCTCGCCACCTCGTTGCTCGAGCGGCCCCACGACGCGGCGATGTTGCGGATGGCCGTGAAGAGGTAGGCGCGGAAGGACCCGGTGGGGCCTTTGCCGCGTCGGATCGACTGGAAGATCTTCGCGTAGGCCTCCTGCACGAGGTCGTCGGCGTCGAAGCTCGACGTGATCGACCGCGCGGCGACGACTCCGGATCGGTAATGACGTCGCCACAGCTCGGCGAACGCCTCGCGGTCGCCGGAGCGGGAGCGCAGGACGAGATCGACGTCGGGCGTCGCCGAGAGGTCGGCGTCGCCGTCGTGGAGGTTCTCGTCGTCTGTGGTCATACAGATTGATCCGTGTGCTCGTCGTCGCCTCCGACACGGCGCGCACGGCGCACGTCTCATCGGGCTCGCCCGACTCGGGTGTCAGGCCATCCGAATCATCTTCCCCCTGTTCGGGTTCCGACGCCACCCCGTTGGCGGGAGCGACGACGGCTCCCCCGCGGAAGCGCGCGGTTTTCGCGGATTCCGGAAAAATCCTGCGAAGCCGCGTAACGAAACCACCCGCGGCCCGTCTCATGGCATGAGAGAGACGTTCGCCCGGCTGCTGGGGAGTGCCGGTCGGGCGGTTTCGCTCCGGTGGCATCGACCCCGAAGCGAAACGGGGGCTCGGACTGTTCGGGGGAGGGGTCCGAGCCCCGCCTCTCCTCCTACGGGAACGACGGTCAGCGCGCCGTCCCCGCCGTCCACACCCGCGCCACGTCGAGCCCCCCGGTCCACAGCACCGCGTCGGCGACCGCTCCGGCGCGCAGCGTGCCGAGCTCGTCGGCGCGGCCGATCGCGCGGGCGGGTGCGGCCGTGAGCGCGCCGAGGGCCTCGGGCAGAGGCACACCGAGCCCCACGATGCGGCGCAGGGCCGCATCCTGCGTGAGGGTCGACCCCGCGATCGTGCCGGTGCCGCGCACGGTCGCGGCCCCTCCCGCCACGACGACGTCGAGCGGGCCGAGCGCGTAGTCGCCGTCGGGCATCCCCGTCGCGGCCATGGCATCCGTCACGAGCGCCACGCGCCCGGGCGCGGAGCGGAAGAGCATGCGCATCACGTCGTCGTCGACGTGCACGCCGTCGGCGATGAGCTCGAGCGTCATCCTGTCGTCGCCCGCCGACACGGGAACGGGTCCCGGACGGCGGTGATGGATGCCCGGCATCGCGTTGAACGCGTGCGTGAGGAGCGTGGCCCCGGCGTCGATCGCCTGCCGCGTCGCCGTGGCGTCGGCATCCGTGTGCCCGATCGCCGCGATCGCGCCGGAAGCCACGACACGACGGATGGCGTCGACGGCACCCGGCAGCTCGGGGGCGATCGTCACCTGCCGGATGGTCTGGACCCCGTCGATCATGCCGGCGTCGAGCAGACGCGCGACGTCGGACTCCTCGGGGCGACGCAGCAGCCGCGGATCGTGCGCGCCGTGGTGACCGGGATCGAGGAAGGGCCCCTCCAGATGGCTGCCGAGGACGTCGTCCTCCCGCAGGGACAGCCGTCCGATCGCCGTGACGTGCTCCTCGAGCTCGTCGAGCGGAGCCGTCACGAGCGAGAGCACGGCGCGCGTCGTGCCGTGCGCGCGGTGCAGCGCGCGAGCGGTGCGGACGGCCTCGAGACCACCGTCATAGGATGCGCCGCCGCCGCCGTGGCCGTGCAGGTCGATGAGCCCCGGGGTGAGCACGGCGCCCTCCCCTGCGGCGTCGCGTGCGTCGAGCACCTCGTCGCCCGTCTGCGTCGCGGCCCGCCATCCGTCTCCGTCGCCCGTCGCCGTGACGCGTCCGTCCTCGAAGCGCGCCCACCCGTCGCGGACCGCGCGGCCGTCGGAGACGAGGAGAGTCGCGTGGATCACCGTGCCCATGTCCCGACCATCCCACATCCGCCCGCCGCAGCACAGCCGTCCTCCACGGACGGCCACGCCGTCGGCTATGCTGTTCGCGTCGCGACTGGCGTTGAGGTGGGACACCACCGGGGAGCGACCGAGACGGCATCCGACCGCACGCCTGGGCCGGAGCGAACACCATCCATTCGTCTGTCGTCAGGAGATCGCCATGACCGATCCGCTGTTCAACGCCCCCCTCGCCGAGGTCGACCCGGAGATCGCGCAGGTCCTGCAGCGCGAGCTCGATCGCCAGCGCGGGTTCCTCGAGATGATCGCCTCCGAGAACTTCGTGCCCCTCTCGGTGCTGCAGTCGCAGGGCTCGGTGCTGACGAACAAGTACGCCGAGGGCTACCCGGGCCGTCGCTACTACGGCGGCTGCGAGGAGGTCGACGTCGCCGAGGAGCTCGCCATCGCGCGCGCCAAGGCCCTGTTCGGCGCGGAGTTCGCGAACGTCCAGCCCCACTCGGGCGCGACGGCGAATGCGGCGGTGCTGCACGCGATCGCGCGTCCCGGCGACACCCTGCTCGGGCTCTCGCTCGACCACGGCGGCCACCTGACGCACGGCATGAAGATCAACTTCTCCGGCCGCCTCTACGACATCGTCGCGTACGGCGTGGACCCCGAGACGTCGCTCGTCGACATGGACGAGGTCCGCCGCCTCGCCCTGGAGCACAGGCCGAAGGTCATCATCGCCGGCTGGTCGGCCTACCCCCGTCAGCTCGACTTCGCCGCCTTCCGCGCGATCGCCGACGAGGTCGGCGCCTACCTGTGGGTCGACATGGCGCACTTCGCGGGGCTCGTCGCCGCGGGCGTGCACCCGAGCCCCGTGCCGCACGCGCACGTCGTCTCGTCGACCGTCCACAAGACGATCGGCGGCCCGCGCTCGGGCTTCATCCTCACCAACGACGCCGATCTCGCGAAGAAGATCAACTCCGCGGTCTTCCCGGGTCAGCAGGGCGGCCCGCTCATGCACGTGATCGCCGCCAAGGCGACCGCGTTCAAGCTCGCGGCGACCCCCGAGTTCGCGGACCGCCAGGAGCGCACCCTGCGCGGCGCCGCGATCCTCGCCGACCGCCTCTCGCAGCAGGACGTCGAGGACGCCGGCATCGCCGTGCGCTCGGGCGGCACCGACGTGCACCTCGTGCTCGTCGACCTGCGCGACGCGGCGATCAACGGCAAGGAGGCCGAGGACCTCCTGCACGACATCCGCATCACGGTCAACCGCAACGCGGTGCCGAACGACCCGCGCCCGCCGCTCGTCACGTCGGGCCTGCGCATCGGCACGCCCGCGCTCGCGACGCGCGGCTTCGGCGACGCGGAGTTCGCCGAGGTGGCCGATGTCATCGCCCTCGCGCTGCTCCCGGGCGCCGACGTCCCCGCGCTCCGCGAGCGCGTCGCGAGGCTCGCCGACGCCTTCCCGCTCTACCCCGGTGTCGAGAGCGCCGGCCAGGGCTACACGGCGGCCTGACCCGCGCTCAGCCCTTCCCGCCATCCTGGCCGCGAGGATCCAGCCCGGCCGCGAGAATGCCGGCAGCGGATGGATTCTCGCGGCGGATGGGCCGGACGGTTGAACGGATCTGACGGAGGACGAAGGACATGACGGCACAGATTCTGGACGGCAAGGCCGCAGCGGCGGCGATCAAGGCGGAGCTCGCCGATCGCGTCGCCGCGCTGACGGCGAAGGGCGTCACGCCCGGGATCGCCACCGTGCTCGTGGGGGCCGACCCCGCGTCGCAGCTCTACGTGGGCATGAAGCACAAGCAGTCGCTCGCGATCGGGATGAACTCCATCCAGCGCGAGCTGCCGGCCGACGCGACGCAGGAGGACGTCGAGGCGCTCGTCGACGAGCTGAACGCCGACCCGGCCTGCCACGGCTACATCGTGCAGCTGCCGCTGCCGAAGCACATCGACACCGACGCGATCCTCGAGCGCATCGACCCCGCGAAGGACGCCGACGGCCTGCATCCGACCAACCTCGGGCGGCTCGTGCTCAACGTCAGCCAGCCGATCCACACCCCGCTGCCCTGCACGCCCCGCGGCGTGATCGAGCTGCTCACGCGGAACGACTACGACCTGACCGGCAAGCACGTCGTCGTCGTCGGCCGCGGCGTGACGATCGGCCGCTCGATCGGGCTGCTCCTCACACGGCGCGACGTCAACGCGACCGTGACGCTCACCCACACCGGCACCGTCGGGCTCTCGCGGTACCTCCGGCAGGCCGACGTCATCGTCGCGGCGGCGGGGGTCAAGCACCTCGTCGGGCCCGAGGACGTCAAGCCGGGCGCGGCCGTGCTCGACGTGGGCGTCACGCGCGAGATCGACCCGGAGACGGGGAAGCGCAGGGTCTACGGCGACGTGCATCCCGATGTGGCCGAGGTGGCGGGCTTCCTCTCGCCGAACCCCGGCGGCGTGGGCCCGCTCACGGTGGCGCTGCTCATGACGAACGTCGTCGAGGCGGCGGAGCGCTCGACCTCCTGACGCGGCGGCCGTGCCTGGCGGGCGTCCGGCCGACGTGCTTGGATTCGTCCGGAGGACCAGCGCGGAGGAGGCCACATGGGTGCGGAGGACGTGACGGAGCCGGGCGGCGTCGGCATCGACTGGATCCGCAGGGAGCAGCGGGCGCGGGCGCGCCTCGGCGCGGACGCGCCGGGGCTCGCGCTCGACGAGCGCCGGCGCCTCGCGAGAGCCGTCTCGGACCTGCTCGCGGAGGAGGCCGCGGCGCCCGTCGACGAGCGCGCCCGCATCCACGAGATCGCGCTGCCCGGCGTCGCGGGGGAGTCGTTCGCCCGCGTCTACGAGCCGCCGGGCACGCCCTCCTCACCGCCGACGCAGCTGTTCCTGCACGGCGGCGGCTTCCTCTTCGGCGGCGCGCGCGAGCGCGTGAACGACGCGCTGCTCTCCGCCAGGTCGGTCGCGACCGGTCTGCGCATCGTCTCCTACGAGTACGCGCTCGCTCCCGAGCATCCGTACCCCGCCGCCCGCGACGAGGTCGTCCGCGTCTTCCGGCTGCTGCACGATCGCGCGGAGGAGCTCCGCATCGACGCGGAGCGCATCGGGATCGGAGGCATGTCGGCCGGCGGCTCCGTCGCGGCGAGCGCTGCGCTCGTCCTCGTCCGGGAAGGCGGACCCGTGCCCTTCCACGCCTCGCTCGAGGCGCCCGCCCTCTCCCTCCGGGGGATCGGCGAGCGCTCGGCGGACGACGCTCCCCATCCCGCGATGGCCGCGCAGATCGCGGAGTACCCCGCTCTGAGCGCGGCCTATGCGCCCGGCGCCCCCGACCTCGCGTTCGTCGCGGATGCGGACACGGTCGAGGGCTTCCCTCCGACGCTGCTCGTGCTCGCCGAGTTCGACGTGCTCACCGACGGCGCCCTCGGGTTCGCGCAGCGTCTGCGCGCGCAGGGCGGACACGTCCGCGTGCATGTGCGAGCAGGCCACGTCCACGGCTCGCCCGCCGCGACGGCGATCTCGCCCGAAGCGCGGTCGTGGCAGGACCTCGTGGCGCGTGAGCTGCGGGAGGCGTACGGGACGGAGGGCGCCGGGGCAGACGCGGGGTGACGCCTCCGGCTACGGCTGCTTCCGGCGGCTCCGCGCGCGGGTCCGGTCGTACAGGTTCGTCGCGCCGCGCTCGAAGCGGTCGTCGAGGAGGTCGTAGACGACCCAGGCCACAAGGAGGTACAGCGGGGGCAACACGTATCCCCAGAACCATCCGCGGACGGCGACATCGGAGAGCCAGACGACGAGCAGCCAGATGACCGCCTGCACGACGAACGTCGCGAGGTACTGGACCAGCTTCTCGCCGATCCTCGCCCGCTGCGCGATCGAGGACGCCGCGCCGTGGAAGATCCGCGCGAGCAGGGGCTTGAGCCAGATCGTCGCGAGGGTGAGGACGAGCGCTGCCCACCAGGCGGCCCACCCGACGGTCACGGAGCCCTCGAACCATCCGACGAGCAGCAGGACGACGACGTTGAACAGGTACAGGCAGACGAGGCGGATGAGCCACTTCTTCATGCGCCCAGCCTGCCACGTCCGGTCACCGCCCGGCGAGTCTGAGCGTGCTGACGGATGCGGTCGACTCCGTCCCGAGGAACACGAGCGAGCCCGCGGCGAGCCTGAGCGCGGTGTAGGCGGGGTCGGCGACGCGGGCGCGGGGCGGATCCGCGGGCTGGGACGGCGGGGGGACGGCGATGGCGGGCATGTCGGCTCCTGTCGGGTCGGTGGCGGGTGCTGTCCGTTCAGCCTCCGTGACATCGCCCCTCGTGCACATCCCGCTGAGGGATGAACCCGGGTCACCCCACGGTCTCATCCCGGATGCCCCGGACCGTGCCCCGGACGTCGTCCCCGAGGGGCGCTCAGGCGCTGAAGCGCGCGAGGAAGGCCCGCGTGCGCTCCTCGCGCGGCCGGCCGAAGAACCGGGCCGGAGGCCCCTCCTCGACCACGCGACCCCCGTCGAGGAACACGACGCGGTCGGCGACGTCGCGCGCGAACGCCATCTCGTGCGTCGCCATGACGATCGTCGCGCCGTCGTCCGCCAGGGCGCGCACGAGCTCGAGCACCTCGCCGACGAGCTCCGGGTCGAGGGCCGAGGTGATCTCGTCGAGCAGCAGGAGCTCGGGCGCGCTCACGACCGCCCGCGCGAGCGCGACGCGCTGCTGCTGACCGCCCGACAGGCGGTCCGGATGCTCGTCGGCCTTGTCCTCGAGTCCCACGCGCGCCAGCGCGGACAGCGCCTCGGCGCCCGCGCGCGCCTTCGGCCATCCGTGCACGTGCCGCAGCGCGAGCGCGATGTTCTGCCGTGCCGTCAGATGCGGGAACAGGTTGTACTGCTGGAAGACCACCCCGATGCGGGCGCGGACGGCGTCGGCGTCGACCCGCGGGTCGCTGACGTCGAGGTCGCGCAGCCAGATCTGCCCGTCGTCGATCGGCTCGAGCAGGTTGATCGTGCGCAGCAGCGTCGACTTCCCCGACCCGCTCGCGCCGATGAGCGCCACGACCTCTCCGGGCGAGACGTCGAGGTCGACGCCTCGGAGGACCACGTCGTCGCCGAAGCTCTTCCAGACGTCGTCCACCCGCAGCACGGCCGCGCTCATACGACGCCCCCGATCTGCTCGCGCTCGCGCACCCGGGCCGTGTACCAGTCGGTGAGGCGGATGGTGGGGATGGCGAGGAGGACGAAGAGCAGCCCCGCCAGCACGTACGGGGTGAAGTTGAAGAAGGCCGCCGTCTGGATCTGCGCGGCGCGCACGGCGTCGACCGCTCCCAGAACGGAGACGAGGCCCACGTCCTTCTGCAGTGCGACGAGGTCGTTCATGAGCGCGGGGGTGACCTTGCGCACGGCCTGCGGGATGACGACGAGGCGCATCGTCTTCGCATGGCTCAGCCCGAGCGAGCGGGCCGCCTGCCGCTGCGAGGGATGCACGGCGTCGATGCCCGCGCGGAACACCTCCGAGACGTAGGCCGAGTAGGTGAGGGTGAGCGCGATCGTGCCCCAGAACTCGTACGGCAGGCGCTCGGGGATGAGGTCGAGACCGGGGATCCCGAATCCGACGAGATACAGGACGATGATGAGCGGCAGCCCGCGGAAGAGGTCGGTGTAGCCCGCGGCCAGCGCCCGCAGCGGCAGCCAGACCGGGCCGCGCAGCGTGCGGACGGCGGCGAGCAGCAGCGCGAGGACGAGGACGAGCACGGCCGTCGCGGCGAGGACGCGCAGGTTCAGCAGGAAGCCGTCCCATACGCGGGGGAGCGAGGCGATCAGCACGTCGGGGTCGAAGAACGACTGCTGCACGCGTGCCCACCCCGGTGTGTTCACGAGCGCGAACCAGACGACGACCGCGAGCGCCACGGTCGAGGCGAGGCTGATGAGGACGGAGCGGATGCCCTGTCTCCGACGGTGGACGCGCCGTTCCTGCTCGACGGCGCTGACGGGGCGCGCGCCGGGCGGGATCATCGTGCCAGGATAGCCGGGCCGCGGCGCCCGCCCGAGCGCTCCGCGGTCACTCGAGGAGCGGCGCCTCGTCCTCGCCGCCGAGCCACTCCGCCGCCAGCGCGTCGAGCGTGCCGTCCTCGCGCAGCGCGTCGACGGCGGCGGTGACGTCGTCCGTCAGCGGCGAGTCCTTGGCCAGCACGAGGCCGAAATCGTCGCCCTCGGCGCCGTCGATCTCGGGGAGCTGCCCGACGAGCACGCCGTCGGTGAGCTCGGCGCCCGAGATGTAGAACGCGGTCGGCAGATCGACGACGATCGCGTCGACCTGGCCGTTCTCGAGCGCGAGCTTGGCGTCGTCGTTCGAGTTGAACGCCTGGGCGCCCTGGGAGGGATCGATCACCCGCTCGATGGCGTCGAAGCTCGTCGTCCCCGTCTGGGCGCCGATGAGGAGGTCCTCCAGATCGGCGATCGAGGTCGCGTCGGCCGCGGGGGAATCGCCCGTGGTCACGACGACCTGCGAGGTCGTGTAATAGGGCGAGCTGAAGTCGACGTTCTCCGCGCGCTCGGGCGTGATGGAGAACTGCTGCAGATTGATGTCGAACGACTTCGGTCCCGGCGCGATGGCCTCGTCGAAGGTCGTCCGGACCCACTCGACGTCGTCGACGCCGAAGCCGAGCTCGTCGGCGACGGCGTACGCGACGGCCGCCTCGAAGCCCTCGCCCGACGAGGGGTCGTCGTCGATCGCCCAGGGGTAGTAGGCGGGCTCTCCGGTTCCGATCGTGAGCGTGCCCTCGTTGACGTAGCCGCCGGACGAGGCCTCGTCGGCGGTCGTGTCGTCGGCGGTCGTGTCGGCCGCGCATCCGGCGAGGGCGAGGGCGGCGACGGCGGCCGCCGTCGAGGCGACGCGGGCGAGCGAACGGTTCACGAGACCTCCCGGGGTGCGGCCCGCGCCGGGCAGGCGGGCTCCGGATCATTCTCGCGCGGAGACGCGGCCCGTGCGAGGCGCGGGTCGGTTTGTTGCGTCAAGGCCCCCGCGACGGGCCGTGGGCGGGTCGTTCCAGCCGATCTCATCGCCGATGTCCCGGATGGCCGCGAGCTGTCGGGTGCTGTAGGCGACGCCGAGCTGGTTCGGGATCGCGATGAGCACGGTGTCGGCCGCGGCGAGGGCGACGTCGGCGCGGAGCTGCGCGACGAGCTCAGCACGCTGACCGCCGGCTCGTTCTCCCGCCTGTCCCACACGGTCGCGAGGCTTCAGGAACGCGAGCTCGTCACCCGCGAGCGACGAGGTGCGAATCGATACGTGTCGCCCACCCGCACGGGCCGCACGGCCTTCCTCGCCGCGGCCTCCGGACACATGGAGCAGATCCGCCGCGCCGTCCTCGATCACGTCGACCCCGAGAAGATCGGGGAGCTCGGGGACATCCTGCGCCCGATCGCCGAGGGACTCCGCGCCGGGCTGTCCCGGGGGTGAGGGCCGCCACCGTGTGCTACCGTGGCCGCGTGCAGATCTGTCGTTGTCGTCACTGAGCGCTTCCCGCGCCGCCTTCGACGACCCCTGCCAGATCCCGCGTCCTCTCGCGGCCTCCCTTGAGGAAACCTCGTGCGCTACGCCCAGAGCGTGTCCGACCTCGTCGGCAACACCCCCCTCGTCCGTCTCGCCCGCGTCACCGACGGCATCCGCGCCACGGTCCTCGCGAAGGTCGAGTACTTCAACCCCGGCGGGTCCTCGAAGGACCGCATCGCCGCCAACATCATCGACGCCGCCGAGCGGTCCGGGGACCTGAGGCCGGGCGGCACGATCGTCGAGCCGACGAGCGGCAACACGGGTGTCGGCCTCGCGCTCGTCGCGCTCCAGCGCGGCTATCGCTGCGTCTTCGTCGTGCCCGACAAGTTCGCGGGCCCGAAGGCCGACGTGCTGCGTGCATACGGCGCCGAGGTCGTCGTGACCGACACGAACGTCCCGCCCGACGATCCGCGGTCGTACTACAGCGTGTCCGACCGTCTCGCGAGCGAGATCCCCGGCGCCTTCAAGCCGAACCAGTTCGCCAACCAGAACGGGCCGCGAGCGCACTTCGAGACGACCGGGCCGGAGATCTGGCGCGACACCGACGGGCGCGTGACGCACTTCGTCGCCGGGATCGGCACGGGCGGCACGATCAGCGGCGCCGGCCGCTTCCTCAAGGAGACGTCGGGCGGCGAGGTCGTCGTGGTCGGCGCCGATCCGGAGGGGTCCATCTACTCCGGCGGCGACCTCCACGGCTACGACGTCGAGGGCGTCGGCGAGGACTTCCTCCCCGACACCTTCGACTCCTCCGTCGTGGACGCGTACGAGCGGATCTCCGACACGGAGTCCTTCGCGATGACGCGCCGGCTCGCCCGCGAGGAAGGACTGCTCGTCGGCGGCTCGAGCGGGATGGCCGTCGTCGCCGCCCTCCGCGTCGCCCGCGACCTCCCGGAGGACGCCGTCCTCGTCGTCCTCCTGCCCGATCACGGGCGCGGATACCTCGCGAAGGTGTTCGACGACGAGTGGATGACCGCGCGCGGCTACGACACGACCGACACGACCCCTTCGACTCCGAGGAGCCACGCATGACCGACGACCGACCGACATCCTTCGCCACCCGCGCGATCCACGCGGGCCAGGCGCCCGACGCGGAGACCGGTGCGGTCATCCCGCCCGTCCACTTCTCGTCCACCTATGCGCAGGACGGCATCGGCGGCCTGCGCGCGGGCTATGAGTACAGCCGGAGCGGGAACCCGACGCGCACGGCGCTCGAGACCCAGCTCGCCGCGCTGGAGGACGGCGTGCGGGCGCTGTCGTTCGCATCGGGACTGGCCGCGGAGGACGCCCTGCTGCGAGCGAGCCTCCGCCCCGGCGACGAGGTGCTCCTCGGCAACGACGTCTACGGCGGCACCTACCGCCTCATCGCACGCGTCCTCGGCCCGTGGGGCGTGAAGCTGCGCGTCGTCGACTTCTCGGACGCGGATGCGGTCGCGGTCGCCATCGCCGAGCGCGCGCCCCGGATCGTCTGGATCGAGACCCCCACCAACCCGCTCCTGCGCATCGTCGACATCGCGCGGGTGTCGCGGCTCGCGCACGACGCCGGGGCGCTCGTCGTCGTGGACAACACGTTCGCCTCGCCGGCCCTGCAGCAGCCGCTGCGGCTCGGCGCGGACGTCGTCGTGCACTCCACGACGAAGTACCTCGGCGGTCACTCCGACGTCGTGGGCGGCGCGCTGGTCTTCGCCGACGCCGATCTGGCCGAGCAGCCGGCCTTCCTGCAGAACGCCGCGGGCGCCGTGTCGGGGCCGCTCGACGCGTGGCTGACGACGCGGGGGATCAAGACGCTCGCTGTACGGATGGAGCGCCACAGCGCCAACGGGCAGGCGGTCGCGGAGTTCCTCGCACCGCATGCCGCGGTCGCCCGCGTCTACTACCCGGGCCTCGCATCCCATCCCGGTCACGACATCGCTGCGCAGCAGATGTCGGGCTTCGGCGGGATCGTGTCGCTCGCGCTCGCGGACGGAGCCGCCGCACGCCGCTTCTCGGAGTCGACGAGGCTGTTCACGCTCGCGGAGTCGCTCGGCGGCGTGGAGTCGCTGCTGAACTACCCCGACGCCATGACGCACGCCTCGGTGCGCGGCACCGAGCTCGCCGTCCCCGAAGAGGTCGTGCGCCTGTCCGTCGGCATCGAGGGCGTCGACGACCTGCTGCAGGACCTCGACGACGCTCTCGCCGGGCTCTGACGTCCGGCCTAGATGTCGTGCCCGATCGCGGGCGACCGGGAGGCCATCTCGGCCATGGCCTCCCGGGCAAACCGTGAGAAGTACCTCCGGAGCGTTTCGATCTCCTGGTCGTCCCACCCGGCGACCGTGGCGCGGTACTGCTCCTCCGCGGCGTCCATGATCCTCTCGCCGATGGCTCGACCGGCGGGGGTGAGGGCGACGAGGACGCTGCGCTCGTCGGACCGGGAGGGAACGCGCACGACGAGGCCGACGTCCTCCGACCGTTGGACGATCTTGCTGACGTTGGCCTTGCCCGTGCCGAGCGTCGACGCCAGGTCAGTCGGCCTCAGGGCGCCGCGGTAGGCCAGCTGATTGACGACGACGAACATCGCGACGTCGTCGACCGGGAAGTCGACCTTCCGCATGACCTGCAGCCGGACCTCGCGGCTGTCGGCCCAGTGGATGATGGCGGCGACGGAGATGCGCAGATCGAGCGGGTCCTGCTCGACGACGGGCGAGATGTCGATCTCTGTGGAATCTGGGTGAGCGGTCATGGATCCTCCCCGTCCACTATCGCAGCCCGGACGAGCGGCCGACGGGCGCGGCCGCGAAGGGCCGCGCCCCCTCTCGCCCTACGCCTGCGCTCGCAGGACGCGCACGGGACCCACCAGCCCGTGCTCGCGGACGCGCGTCACATGTTGGTCCTGCCTGCCGACGAAGCTCAGCACGACATCGGGGATCGAATCGTAGTAGCCGCGCGCGAGGAGGCGGTTGTTGAGCGAGCTCGCGACCCGTACGACGAGCTCGTTCTCGCCTTCGCGGGCGAGGCCGGCGATGTCGACGACCGGGTGGGACGTGTCGAACCCACGGGGCTCGGAGCCGTTGAGCGAGATCGCGCCCAGCCCTCCGCTCGTCGATCCCAGGTCGAGCACGAGGCGTCCTCGGGCGACGGCGTCCGCGTCGAGGCGGAACGTCGTGCGGTACTCGCCGACCCCCGAGACGTCGGGGCCGACGCCGGCGAGCCGCGTCCACGGGCGGAGCGTCGTCTCCGCGGCGGGAAGCCGCGTGATCGCGGTCGTCGGGCGCACTTCGCGCGTCTCGTAGCCGAGACCGCGATCCTCGACGATGAGCTCCGGCTCTCCGGCGTCCCAGCTCTCGACGACGATGTCCCACTGCTCCAGGGTGAGCAGGGGGACGAGCTCGTCCGGCGCCGACTCCCGCGCGGCGGCGGAGCGGTCGAGCGTGACCAGCGCGGTCTCGCCGGGTGCGAGGGTCAGCGACACGACCGTCCGGTCGCCGTCGATCCGCACGCCCCGATGGCGTGCGACCGTTCCGGTGGTCGGGTCGATCCGGTGCGCGTCGCCGTGTCCCGGGAGCGCGATCTCGACGGTCGTCTCCGAGCCCGTCTCGTAGAGGAAGTGATACGCGTAGAGGTGGAGGAGGTCGCCGTCTTCCCGCAGATACGTGAGGACGGACGGCTCGTCGGCGGTGAACTCGGCGCGGCCGACGACACCGAGGGCCCGCAGCGCGGGCAGGGTCTCCGCCGGATCGTGGACCTCCGCGACCGTCGGCAGCTCGCGAAGCGCGTCGACGATCGACGCCAGCTCGTCGTCGCGTCCGTCCAGGCCCGGCGTGCGCGATGCGGCCGCGCGATGCGTCGTGTGCCGCCCGGTGAGCAGATGCCGGAGCTCGCGCGCGCCGTTCACGATGACCACGCGCAGCCCGCGCCGCGCCCAGTCGAGCAGCAACGCGGCGGCGTCGGCGTCGAGCGCCTCCTGATACACGATCAGAGCCTGGTAGCCGGGGCCGCCGGGCTGGACGACTCCGTCGGCGAGGACGACGTCTTCGTGGAGCAGAAGCGAGGGGTCGAGGAACTCATAGCTCCAGCCGGCGTCCTGCATGCCGAGGTCCTGCCACCAGTGGTTCTCTCGATCTCGCATCCACAGGCGGCCGTATGCGTCCTCATCGGGTATCCGGCGGCCCTCGGCGTCCACGAGCGTCATGCCGGACATGTTGTCGACGAAATGGTCCGTGCGGAGGATGCCGACATCGATGCGAGGCCGGCCTTGCCGCAGAAGATACTGGAAGCGGCCGATCGTGCGATTCCAGAGCGGGTAGAACTCGCTCGCCGGCTGTCGCGTGTCGAAGCGTTCGGAGAACATCGGCCACATGCCCTCGTGCCCCGGCCACTGCGTCGCGCCCTCGGCGCCGGCGACGCTCGCCCATCCGTGGAGGACGGTCTTCGTGACGCCCGCTGCGAGCTGTGTCGCGATGATCTGGTCGTAGAAGCGGTGGTCGAGCATGTGGTTTCGGGTGGTCGCTCCCGTCTCGGACGAGTACTGCTTGCCGAACAGATGCGCGGGGCCGCCGAGCAGCCGGTAGGCGTCGATCTGAGAGCCGAACTCGAGCGACTCCGTCTCGATCCCGTCGACCTCGGGCCCGGGGCGTGTGAGCTCGAACGGCAGGCCGTAGCTGATCTCCGCGCGCAGGGCGACGCCGTTCTCGTGAAGGAACCCGGCGAAGGGCCGCAGCATGTTCTCGATGTAGAGGTCGGTGAGCGTGCGGACGTAATCGTGGCGCACCTTCTCCACCGTCGCGCGCTCGGCCTCGCCCGCGTCATAGCGGTACGTCGTGCTCGCCGCCATCATCATCACCTCGCGCACGAGGAACGGCAGCCATGGCACGATGTCGTACCCGCGGCGAGAGCGGAACTCCTCGCGGACGGAAGCGCCCCAGAACATCCCGCCGTCGCCCCAGGTCGAGAGCTCGAGCGAGTCCATGTACATCTGCGCGCGGGGATTCCTCGCGATCCTCTCTCGCAGCCGGGACGTGAGGACGGTGGAATCCCAGTAGTCGATGACGGCGTCCACCCCGGCGCGCTCGAGATAGTTGACCGTGTAGTTGACGCTCGCCGACGGCGAGGCCGTCTGGCCCGTGCCGTGGGACCAGAAGACGAACAGCCGCCATGTGCGATCGTCCTCCGGCTCCCACGTCAGCGCCAGGTCCTGGACGGACGCGGTCAGGTCGACGACGGCGGATGCGTCGAGGGAGCCGCCGCCGTCCGTCGCGGCGACGAGCGGCACCGCGATCACGGCGACGAGGGTCTGCTTCGTGGGGGCGACGCGCTCGCCGGGCACGACGAGCGCGGTTCGCTCGGCGGCGAGGTCGATGCGCGGGAGAGCGCCGTCACGGCCCGCTCCTCTGCGCACGTCCTCGAACACGAAGTCCAGCTCCTGCGAGGCGGCGGGATGATCCGGGTCGATGGTCGGCAGGTTGGCATTGGACCAGTTCGTCCCCGAGGTGAAGCTCACGGACATCTGCCGTGCGGTGGTCTCCTCGACGACGATCTCGGAATCGTGGACCCACTCTTCGGATCCCCATCCGTAGCGTGCATGGTCGATCGCCTCCTCGTCCATGGCGAGGAACTCCATCCCGCCGAATCCGAGCCGGTGGGCGGCATCGATCTCGCGGCGGAGCGTCTGATCCGTGTGCAGGCCCTCCGCGAGCCACCAGCGCAGCTCCGGACGGAACTCGATCGGCGGTTCCTGCAGGTGCGGCAGGTGGTCGTGCAAGCGGGACATGGGTTCTCCTTCGAACGCGGGATGCCGCGGCCGGCGCCAGCGGGCGGGTCGCGGTGTCGTGTCCGATCGATACTAACTAGTTTCCTGAAGACAATAAATGTGTCATGCTCTTTCACGCGGCCTCCCGTTCGCGAGGTCGTCCCGGCTGCCGAGCGCAGCAGTTCAAAGGAGAACTCAATGACCACACGACGTGCGCCCCATCCGTGGGCGGTGGGAGTGATCGCCGGCATGGCGTCATATGTCGATTCCGCGGCGATCGTGGGAAGCGGTACCGCCCTCGTGCTCTACCAGCACTCGATCGGCCTTGAGGAGCGGGAGATCGGAGCGATCTCGGCCGCGCTGACCTTCTCGATCGCTCTCGGCGCGCTGCTGGGGGGTCGCCTCGGCGATCGCCTCGGCCGGCGTTCGGTGTTCCTCGCGACGATGGTGACGATCATCGTCGGCGCGGCCCTCCTCGTGTTCGGCGGCGGCTTCGCGCCCCTCCTGATCGGATCGATCCTCGTCGGCGTCGGCACGGGTGCCGATCTGCCGGTCTCCATCGCGACGGTCTCGGAAGCGGCGACCGATGCGAACCGCGGCAAGCTCATCGGCTTCACCCAGATCATGTGGTACGCGGGCATCATCGCGACGACGGCGATTCAGATCGTCGTCGGCGGCCTGGGGTATCTCGGCGGGCAGGCGCTCTTCGCACATGTCGGCATCGTCGCCGTCATCGTCTTCGCGCTGCGTCTCACGATCCCGGAGTCGGCCGCGTGGACGGAGGCGAGCGCCGAGCGCAGGGTCGGCGCCCACACCGTCCGCGCTCAGCGTTCGGGTCTGCGCGACATCCTGACGCAGCGGATCTACCTCGTTCCGTTCCTCGCTCTCCTCGGCTTCTACGCCCTCACGAATCTCGGGGCGAACACGGGCGGGCAGTTCGGGACCTACGTCGCGGTCAACGTCGCCGGCATCGGCGTCTCCGCGTACTCGGTCATCGCGCTCGTCGCGCTGCCCGTGGCGACGCTGTTCGCGCTGTGGTTCATGCGCGTCGCCGACGGACCCCGCAGAATGACGTACTTCGTCGTCGGGGCGGTCTTCATGGTCCTCGGGTTCGGCGTGCCCGCAGTCTTCGGGTTCAGCCTGATCACGATCATCGCGGGTCAGGCGCTCGGCGCGTTCGGCATGGCCTTCGCCTTCGAGGGGATCATGAAGGTGTGGACGCAGGAGTCGTTCCCCACGCTGTTGCGGGCCTCCGCGCAAGGCGCCATCATCGCCGTCGCGCGGGTCGCGGCCGCCCTCCTGGCGCTGTTCACGCCCTCGCTGCTCGGCACGCCGCGGCTCATGTACGGCCTCATCGCGCTCGTCGTCGCGGTGGGATGCGTCATCGGATGGGCCGGCTTCCGCGGGAAGCGCATCAACACGTTCGACGTCGAGCAGAAGGACATCGCCGAGGCCCGCAGCGAGCTGCGTGCGTCCGGTGTGCTGACGGACCCGCCGGGCGACACCCCGGCGCAGGGCACATCGATCGGCGGCCGGCGGCCGTAGGCGCTCGGCTCGCTGAGCCCCGGACCGTCCCCGGGGCTCAGCTCGTGCTGTGGCGGTCGAGGAACTCGTAGACCTCGAGGTCGTCCACGCCGGGGAAGGCGCCGCGGGGGAGCGGCGAGAAGATGTGCGTGTGCACGCGGGCGCTCGGCCACGCCTTCCCCCGCCACGGCGACTGCGCGACGGTCGGCGGGCGGCGGCAGCACGACTCGTCGGGGCAGGTCGACGTCGCACGCACTTGCGTCTCCCGGCCGCGCCACCACTTCGCGTCGTCGAACGGCACGCCCACCGTGATGGAGAACTCGCCCGTGCTGCGCGAGCCCGTCTGCGTCGAGCACCAGAACGTCCCGGTGGGGGTGTCCGTGTACTGGTAGTGCTCGGTCGTGCGGTTCTGCTGATCGAACGCGCTGCGCGCCGAGAACCGCCGGCAGACAATCTGCCCCTCGATCGCGCCCGTGACGTCCTCCGGCAGGGGGAGGTCGTCGTTCTCGTACACGCGCTCGACCTGGCCCTCGCCCCCGACGCGCAGGAAGTGGAGGCGCATCCCGAGGTGCGTCGTCAGGAGGTTCGTCATCCTCATGCCGGCCGCCTCGTGCGTCACGCCGAAGGCGTCACGGAAGTCCTCGACCGCGAGGTTCCGCTCCTGCCGCGCCTGTTCGAGGAAGGCGACGGCGGCGGTCTCGGGCATGAGGCAGCAGGCCGCGTAGTAGTTGATCTCGAGGCGCTGCTGCAGGAAGTCCGCGTAGTCGGTGGGGCGCTCATGGCCGAGGAGCCGGTGCGCCATCGCCTGCAGCGCCATGGACCTCAGCCCGTGCCCGCCGGGGATGGAGGCCGGCGGCAGGTAGATGCGGCCGTTCTCCAGGTCGGTGATCGATCGCGTCGACGACGGCAGGTCGGCCGCGTAGATGAGCTCGAAGCCCAGCTGCTCGGCCATGATGCTCACGGTGCGGTGCGTCAGCGCGCCCGATGCGTGCCCGGCCGCCCGCAGCTGTTTCTCCGCGAGCGCCTCGATCTCGGGCAGGTAGTTGTCGGCGACGCGCTGCCGGAGCCTCAGCTCGGTGTTGGCCCTGCGGGCCTCCTCGGGCGTGGCGATCGCCTCCTGCTCGCGTCGCTCCAGCTCGCGATGGAGCCCGATGATCGACTCGAGCGTCTCGTCCGGAAGACCCTTCGAGACCTTGACCGGCGGGACGCCGAGCTGACGGAAGACCTGGCTCGACTGGGCGCGCTCGAGCTCGATCTCGAGCGCCGCGCGCCGGTTCGGGGGCTCCCCGGAGATGAGATCCGTGACGCTCGTCGAGACGGCGTCGGCGATCGCCTGGAGCAGCGACAGCTTCGGCTCCCGCTTGCCGTTCTCGATGAGGCTGAGCTGACTGCCGGCGACGCCGACGATCGCGCCCAGGTCGTCGAGCGTCAGGCCGTTGCGGATGCGGTGGTGACGGATGCGGTGGCCGAGGGTCTTCAGCTCGATTCCGGTCTTCTGGTCGCTGGTCGGAGCCATTCCTTGATGATAGCTAAAGATCAAGGATTCTTTCTCACACATCCGGCTGAAATCTCTTCGACATCCGCGAGAACCTGGCAAAGCCGCCTCCCCACATCCCAAGGAGCTCTGATGGTCATCGCCGAACCGCTCGCCCCGCGCACGACCGCCCCCCTCGCGACCGACGCCCTCGCGGGATTCGGCGCGCAGCCCGCCTACGACGGGCCCGGCGCCGCCGAGCTCCTCGCCTGGGTCGAGGAGATCGCCGAGCTCACCGAGCCGGACCGGATCCACTGGGTCTCGGGGACGCCGGACGAGCACGACGCGCTCATCGCCCGCATGGTCGCCGACGGCACCCTCATCGCGCTCGACCCGCAGAAGCGCCCGAACTCCTACCTCGCCCGCTCCCACCCCGGGGACGTCGCCCGGCTCGAGTCGCGCACCTTCATCTGCTCCGAGGACGAGGAGGACGCCGGTCCCACGAACAACTGGGCCGCGCCCGACGAGATGCGCCGGACCATCCAGCCGCTCTTCCGGGGTTCCATGCGCGGACGGACGATGTTCGTCGTGCCCTTCTCCATGGGCAAGGTGGGCGGCCCCATCTCGCAGCTGGGCGTGCAGGTCACCGACAGCCCCTACGCCGTCGCGTCGATCGGGCTCATGACGCGCGTGGGCGAGGACGTCACGCGCCTCATCGCGGAGGGCACGCCGTGGGTGCGCACGGTGCACTCCGTCGGGGCGCCCCTCGCCCCCGGGGACGCCGACGTCGCCTGGCCGTGCAATGACGAGAAGTACATCGTGCACTTCCCCGACTCGCTCGAGGTGTGGTCGTACGGATCGGGCTACGGCGGCAACGCGATCCTCGCGAAGAAGTGCTACGCCCTGCGCATCGCCTCGGTCCTCGGACGCGACCAGGGGTGGCTGGCCGAGCACATGCTGCTCATCCGCGTGATCGACCCCGAGGGACGGGCGTACCAGGTGGCCGCGGCGTTCCCGTCCGCATGCGGGAAGACGAATCTCGCGATGCTGCGCCCGACCATCCCCGGCTGGCGGGTCGAGACGCTCGGCGACGACATCACCTGGATCCGGCCCGGCGACGACGGGCGGTTCCACGCCATCAACCCCGAGGCGGGCTTCTTCGGCGTCGCGCCCGGCACGGGGGAGTCGACGAACGTCACCGCGGTCGAGACGCTGTGGGGCAACGTGCTCTTCACGAACGTGGCACTGACCGACGACGGCGACGTGTGGTGGGAGGGGCTGACCGACGAGGCGCCCGAGCACCTCGTCGACTGGCAGGGGCAGGACTGGACGCCGGACGCCGACCGGCCCGCCGCGCATCCCAACTCGCGCTTCACGGTGAGCGCCGCGCAGGCTCCGTCCATCGCGGACGACTGGGAGGAGGCCGTCCCGCTCGACGCCATCCTCTTCGGCGGTCGGCGCGCGACGAACGTGCCGCTCGTCGTGGAGGCGTTCGACTGGGAGCACGGCGTCTTCCTCGGCTCCACGATCTCGTCCGAGCGCACCGCGGCCGCCGAGGGCGTCGTCGGAGAGCTGCGCCGCGACCCGTTCGCCATGATGCCCTTCTGCGGCTACAACATGGCCGACTACTTCGGGCACTGGCTCGAGATGGGCGGCAAGGCCGAGCGCCTGCCGCGCGTCTTCCAGGTCAACTGGTTCCGGAAGGGAGCCGACGGCCGCTTCCTCTGGCCCGGCTTCGGCGAGAACTCGCGCGTCATCGACTGGATCATCCGGCGGCTGCAGGGCGAGGCCGAAGCGGTCGACTCTCCGATCGGGCGCCTGCCCGTCGTGGACGACCTGAACCTCTCGGGGCTCGACGTGCCCGAGGAGGACCTCGCCGAGCTGTTCGACATCGACCCCGACTCGTGGCTCGCCGAGGCGCAGCTGACGGAGGAGTTCTACGACACGTTCGGAGAGCGGGTGCCCGGCGCGCTCCGCGCGCAGCTGGACGCCCTGCGCGACCGTGTGAAGACCGCGAAGGCCTGATCCCGCACATCGGACCTCTCGCCGCGTCGCCCCGGACCGCACGCCGGGGCCTTCGCACCCCAGCGGCCCGCCCCTCCTTCCGATCGGGGGCGGGCCGCTTCGCTGTTGCTAGCCTGGAAGGCTGCCAGGACGAGGGGGATGCGGATGACACGACCAGAGGGATGGCGCCCCGTCGCGGCGGCGCTCGCCAACGACGACGCCCGACGGGTGTGGGCGGGGCTGGTCATGGGACGGACGATCGAGGAGGCCGCCGCGTCGCTCTCCCCGTCGCGCCGCGCCCGCGTGGTCGGTCAGCTCGTGGCAGCCGGACTCGTGCGGGAGGGCGACGACCACGCCGCAGACGGGGACGTGTTCCGCCGGCTGCTGGCGAAGGCGGCGCCTCCGCCGCGTCCCACGGGCGCCGAGCGCTTCCTCACCTCCTCCGGCCGCGTCGACCGGTACCCGTCCGCTCTCGCCGAACGTGAGGAGCTGCTCCGACTCGTCGCCGCCCGGGCGATGTCTCCCGGCGAGACCGTCGCGGAGCCCGCGCCCAACGAGCGGCTGCGCGTGCTGGCCGACGACGTCGCGCTGCTGCGCCGGCACCTCGTCGACCACGGGATCCTCGAGCGTGCGCGCGACGGCTCGTCGTACCGGCTCACGGACTGAGCCGGGCCGCCCTCACACGAGAAGCTGGTGCTTCGCGAGGTCGCGGTAGAGCGGCACGTCCTGCACCAGCTCGGAATGCGTTCCCTGTCCGACCACGCGGCCGTGGTCCAGGACGACGATCCGGTCGCTGTCGACGACCGTCGACAGCCGGTGCGCGATGACGATGAGCGTGCGGCCCGATGCGACGGCGTCGATCGCCTCGCGCATGCGCTGCTCGTTCACGCCGTCGAGCGACGACGTCGACTCGTCCAGCAGCAGGATCGGCGGCGCGGCCAGCAGGGCGCGCGCGATCGCCAGACGCTGACGCTCGCCGCCCGACAGCATGACGCCGTCCTCTCCCACCGCTGTGTCGATGCCGAGCGGGCTGCGATCCACGACCTCGCCGAGGTTCACGGCTCGCAGGGCACGGTCGCACTCCGCGTCGCTCGCGTCGGGGGAGGCGAGGCGCAGGTTGTCGGCGAGCGAGCCGGCGAGGGTCGGGGCGTCCTGCTCGACGTAGCCGAAGTTCTTCCGCAGGGCCGTGCGCGGCAGGTCGCGGATGTCGTCGCCGTCGAGGAGGATGGCGCCGCTCGTCGGGTCGTAGAAGCGCTCGATGAGCGACAGCACCGTCGACTTGCCCGCACCGGACGGGCCCACGAGCGCGACGCGCGCGCCGCGCGGGACGTCGAACGAGATCCCCCGCAGAACCTCCCGGCCGGGCGCATCCGCCGGCTCGGCGTCCCCGGTCTCGAGCCGGGCGCGCTCGATCGCGCGCTGCGCCTCCCTCGCCGCCTCCTCGCGCGCGGCGACCGCCGCCGCGGGATAGGCGAAGCGGACCTCGCGGAACGCGATGGCGGCCGCCTCGCCCTCGCGGGACGGGGCGTCCGCCACCGCGGCCGCCCCCTCCCGCGCGCGGTCGCCGGCGTCCTCGGTCGGCAGGTCGAGCACCTCCTGGATGCGGCCCAGGGCGCCCAGCGCCTGGCCGACGCTCGCGATCGCGCCGAAGGCGGAAGCCAGCGGCATGATGAGCAGGAAGAGGAACATCACGAACGTCACGAGCTCTGCGACCGAGAGCGCACCCGATGCGACGCGCATGCCTCCGACGCCGAGCACGACGAGCAGCGACACCTGCATGGCGATCCCCGCGACCGGGACGACGAGCGCCGAGGCCTTCGCGACGCGGATGCCCGCATGGTACGCGGCCGTCGCCATCCCGCTCACCGCCTCCTGCTCGCGATCGGTCGCTCCCGCCGCGCGAACCGTGCGGATGGAGCCGATCGCACGCTCGACGCCGCTCGAGAGCTCCCCGACCCTCTCCTGCTGCTGGGCGGAGGCGACGCGGATGCGGCCGGAGAGCAGCCCGACGCCGGCGGCCGAGACGCCGATCACCCCCACGATCGTGAGCAGCAGGACGGGATCGATGAAGACCATCGCGATGAGGGCGCCGACGAACAGCAGGACGTTGCCCACGCTGTCGGCCAGTCCCTGTGTGAGGACGGCGTAGAGCAGCGTCGTGTCCGTCCCCACGCGCGAGACGAGGTCGCCCGTGCGGCGCGCGTCGAACTCGCTCACCGGCAGGTGCAGGATGCGGGAGATGAGCTTGCGGCGGCTCGAGTAGACGACGGCCGTTCCCGTCTTCTGCAGCAGATAGTGCTGATACGCGCCGACCACGCTCGAGACGAGCACGAGCAGCACGAGCGCCCCCAGCAGCCATCCCAGCGCCGTTCCCGTCTGGACGCGGTCGATGACCTGTCCGATGAGGAGCGGCTGCACGAGCGTCGCGACCGCCTCGACGACGCTGAGGACCGCGACGGCGACGAGGACGCCCTTGTGCTCGAAGAGGAAGGGCAGCAGCTGGCGGAAGGTCGCGCGCGGGCCCTCGTCGGGCCGAGGGCGGGAGAACGGCGAGCGACGTGCTCGCGATGCGGTCTGGCTCACGGGATCCCTGCTTCCGGCCGTACGTGCGGTGGGCCGCCTGTTCCGTCGCGCCGATCGCCGCCGCGATCTCCTGCCGGGAGTTCCCCTGCAGCCGGGCGCGACGCACCTGCGCGTCCTCGGCGCACGCGATGTCGCGGCGCTTCTGCCAGCCTATGCAACTCGGCCAGGGGACTGGCCGGATGCCCCGGACCCGTCAAGGGGGTGTCGTTCGTCGCGGCCGCACGCGTAGCGTCTGTCGCATGACAGCAGAGGTGCGGGAGACGGACGTCGTGGTGATCGGGGCGGGGCCCGTCGGAGAGAACGTCGCGGATCGCGTCGTGCGCGGCGGCCTGGAGGCCGTCCTCGTGGAGAGCGAGCTCGTGGGCGGCGAATGCTCGTACTGGGCGTGCATGCCCTCGAAGGCGCTGCTGCGCACGGGTGCGGCCGAGCGCGCTGCGCGGGCGGTGGGGGTCGCGGGCGGGCGTGTGGATCCCGACGCCGTCCTGCGGCGCCGGGACGGCTTCGCGAGCGGATGGGACGACTCGGGCCAGGCGGAGTGGGTCCTCGGGGCGGGCATCGGGCTCGTTCGCGGCCACGCCCGTCTCTCCGGGGAGCGGCGCGTGACGGTCTCCTCGGAGGACGGCGACGTCGAGCTCGTCGCGCGCCACGCGGTCGTGGTGGCCACGGGCACGGCCGCGCTGCTGCCCGACATCCCGGGGCTGCGGGAGGCCGAGCCGTGGACGAGCCGCGAGGCGACGTCCCTGCAGAGCGTGCCCGCGCGCGTCGTCATCGTCGGCGGCGGGGTCGTCGCCGTCGAGGCCGCGACGTTCCTCTCCGACCTCGGCGCGGACGTGACGGTGCTCGCCCGCAGCGGACTGCTGAAGGCGTTCGAGCCGTTCGCGGGGGAGCGCGTGGGAGATGCGCTGCGGGAGCGAGGGGTCGTGGTGCGCGAGGCGTCCCCCGTGCGGGTCACGCGCGACGGGGACGGCGTGCACGTCGAGATCGAGGTCGGCGAGGTCGTCGACGCCGACGAGATCGTCGTCGCGACCGGCCGTGTGCCGCGCACAGAGGATCTCGGCCTCGAGACGGTCGGCCTCGAGCCCGGCTCGTGGCTCGACGTGGACGACACCCTCCGCGTGCGCGGCGTCGACTGGCTCTCTGCGACGGGCGACGTCAATCACCGCGCCCTCCTGACGCACCAGGGCAAGTACCAGGCGCGCGCCGCCGGCGACGTCGTCGTCGCGCGGGCGAGGGGTCTCGACATCGACGACGCGCCCTGGGGAGCGCATGCGGCGACGGCCGACCACACCGCCGTGCCGCAGGTCGTGTTCACCGACCCGGAGGTGGCGTCGGTCGGCCTCACCGCCGCGCAGGCGGAAGAGTCGGGCATCCGCGCCCGGGTCGTCGACTACGACCTCGGCTCCGTCGCCGGAGCGTCCCTCACGGCGGACGGATACTCCGGTGCTGCGCGGATCGTCGTGGACGAGGACCGGCGCGTGCTCGTCGGCGTCACGTTCGTCGGCCCCGGCGTCGGCGAGCTGCTCCACGCCGCGACCATCGCGATCGTGGGCGAGGTGCCGATCGAGCGTCTGTGGCACGCCGTCCCCTCGTACCCCACGGTGAGCGAGGTCTGGCTGCGGCTGCTCGAGGCGTACGGGCTCTGAGCCGTTGCGGGGCCTCAGCGACGCCCGGCAGCCTCCACGGCGGCGTCGTCGTCGAGGTCGACGTCCTTCGTCTCCTTGCCGAGGAGGAGCGCGATGAGCGTCAGCACGCCCGCGAAGGAGAGGTAGACGCCCACGAGCCACGGGTTGCCCTGCCCGATGTCCCACAGCCACACGGCGACGATGGGGGCGAGCGCGGCGCCGAGGATCGAGGCGACGTTGTACGAGATCGCCGACCCCGTGTAGCGGACGTTCGTCGGGAACAGCTCGGGCAGGAGCGCGCCCATCGGGCCGAAGGTCATCCCCATGAGGAGGAAGCCCAGGATGAGGAACGTCTGCACGAGCGTGCGGGTCACGGCCTCATCGCCCTGCGGCAGGAGGAACACGACGAACACGAAGCCGAACGCGATGATCGCCGCCGTCACCCCGATGAGCAGCTTTCGACGTCCGATCGCGTCGGCGAGCGGTCCGGACACGAGCGTGAAGATGCCGAAGAACACCACGCCGATGATCTGCATGAGCACGAAGTCGACGTACGTGAACCCGAGGCCCGGCACGTCGGCGTCCGCCGGACGCGTCCCGTACGACAGCGTGAAGCTCGTCATCAGGTAGAAGAGCACGTACGTCGCCAGCATGTAGAACGTGCCGAGGATGAGCGCCCACCAGTGCCTCTTGACGGTCTGCCCGAGGGGGAACTTCGTGATCGTGCCGGTCTTCTCGGCCTTCGTGAAGGACTTCGACTCGACGAGCTTGAGGCGCACCCACAGCCCGATGATGACCATGACGGCGGAGAAGAGGAACGGGATGCGCCAGCCCCACGTGAGGAACGCCTCCGACGGCGCGCCGTTCTCGCCCGGCAGCACGAAGTTGATGACGAGGAAGAGCGAGTTCGCGATGATGAAGCCGATGGGCGCGCCGAGCTGAGGGAAGGTCCCGTAGAGCGCGCGCTTGCCCTGCGGGGCGTTCTCGGTGGCGACGAGCGCCGCTCCCGACCACTCGCCGCCGAGCGCGAAGCCCTGAGCGAGGCGCATGAGGAGCAGCAGGAACGGCGCCCAGAGCCCGATGTTGTCGAAGGTGGGCAGCAGCCCGATGAGGAAGGTGGCGACGCCCATCGTCAGGAGCGATGCGACGAGCGTCGCCTTGCGGCCGAAGGTGTCGCCGAAGTGCCCGAAGACGATCGCGCCGACGGGCCGTGCGAGCATCGCCGCCCCGAACGTCGCGAACGAGGCGAGCAGGGCGGTGGTGTCGTTGCCGGTCGGGAAGAACAGCACGGGGAAGACGAGGACGGCGGCCGTGGCGTACACGTAGAAGTCGTAGAACTCGATCGTCGTGCCGACGAGGCTCGCGGTGATGACGCGGCCGCGCGAGTTGGCGGGCTTCGAGGGTGTGGGCGCGGATGCGGCGGTGGATGTCATGGAGTGCCTGTCGGGAGGGAGCCGGTGTCGCCCGTGCGGTGCGACCGCCGGGGGAGATTGCCGTGCGTCGAGAGGCGCTGATCGGGGACGACCGCTTTCGGCGCCTGTCGGAGCACGAAGAGCAATCGTACCCCTTCTGAGCAATCCGGGCACGACGGCCTCCTCGCGCGTGCGACCTGCACAGCGAGAGGCTCGCGTTCGCGACGGCGGCTGTGCGGAATGCTCAGCCCGGCGAGGTCACCAGATCACGGCGAGGGCGGCGTTGCCGAGAGTCAGGACGCCGATCGCCCAGAACAGCGGCGCGGCGACCCTCGCGCCGCGCCTCTGCCGCGCCCCGATGATGCCGAGCAGCGCCCCGATGACGACGAGAATCACGAGCTTGACGCCGATCTTCGCGTAGTCGAGCTCGTGATGGATGCCCCAGGGTGCTGCGAGGGCGAGGCCGGCGACGAGCGTCACGACGAGACCCCACTGCATGAGACGTGTCACGTTCGTGCGGCGGTTCACGATCTCGACGAGCCAGGCGCCGAAGAGGGCGGCGAATCCGGCGAGATGGACGACGAGGACGATGCTGCCCAGGATCTCCATCCTTCTACCCTACGTAGAAGTCAGCCGCGGATCGAACGGAGCGCGAGCGCCGTGCGCAGTGCGGCGTCCGCCGCCTCCGCGCCCTTGTCCTCCTTCGATCCGGGGCGGCCCGAGCGGTCGAGGCCCTGCTGCTCGTCGTCGAGGGTGAGCACGCCGAACCCCACGGGCTTTCCCGTGTCGACGGCCACGCGCGTCAGGCCGTCCGTCGCGGCGGACGAGACGAACTCGAAGTGCGGCGTCCCGCCGCGGATGATCACGCCGAGCGCGACCACGGCGTCGGCCCCCGAGTCCAGTGCGGCCTTCGACACGACGGGGAGCTCGAAGGACCCCGGCACGCGGACGATCTCCCAATCGGCGCGGGCGGCGTCGAGGACGCGCTGCGCGCCCGCGATGAGCCCCGCGGTGATCTCCTCGTGCCACGTGCCGGCCACGACCGTCACCTTCACGCCCGTCGCGTCGATGTCTCCCTGTGCGGGTGCGCCCGTGCCGCTCACTTGTCTGCTCCTTCGTGCATCTGGGCGATCGCCGCAGCGAGCGCCTCCTCGCCGATGACGTGGCCCATCCGGTCGCGTTTCGTCTCGAGGTACTGGTGGTTGTTGGGGCCGACGCCCACGATGAGGGGGACCTGCTCGACGACGTCGATGCCGAGGCCGCGCAGCTGGGCGACCTTGTCGGTGTTGTTCGTCAGCAGGCGCAGCCTCGCGATGCCGAGGTCGGCGAGGATGCCCGCCGCCGCCGCGTAGTCCCGCGCGTCGGCAGGCAGCCCCAGCGCCGTGTTCGCGTCGACGGTGTCGTATCCGCGCTCCTGCAGGGCGTATGCGCGCAGCTTGTTGATGAGGCCGATGCCGCGCCCCTCGTGTCCTCGCATGTAGATGACGACGCCGCCCTCCTGCTCGATCGTGTCGAGGGCGGCGTCGAGCTGGGGACCGCACTCGCACTTGAGCGAGCCGAACGCCTCGCCCGTGAGGCACTCCGAGTGCACGCGCACGAGGGGTGCGTCGGCGGAGAGGTCGCCCTTGACGACGGCGAGGTGATCGGTGCCCGTGGCGCGGTCCTTGTAGGCGAGGAAGCGGAAGGTGCCGTGCGCGGTGGGGACGGTCGAGTCCGCGCGCAGGCTCACCTGACGGCGGAACGGCGTGACCTCCTCGCCCGCCGGCTCGACCTCCCCGAGGTAGGCGATGAGCTGCTCGATCGTGACGACCGGGATCCGCTCGCGTTCGCCGAGGTCCAGCAGGCCCGGCAGGCGCATCATGTCGCCGTCCTCGGCCACGATCTCGCCGATGACGCCGACGGGCGCGAGCCCGGCCAGGCGCATGAGGTCGACGGCGGCCTCGGTGTGTCCCGCGCGCTCGCGCACCCCGCCGGGCACGGCGCGCAGCGGGAGGACGTGGCCGGGGCGGATCACGCTCGTCGGCGTCGCGTCGGGGTCGGCGAGCACGTTGACGGTCCGGGCGCGGTCGTGCGCGCTGATGCCGGTCGTCACGCCGTCCGCCGCGTCGACGCTCACGGTGTACGCGGTCGAGCGCGCGTCCTCGTTCACGGCGACCATGGGCGCGAGGTCGAGGCGGTCGGCCCATTCCTGCGGCATCGGGGCGCACAGGAAGCCCGATGAGAAGCGCACGGCCCAGGCGATCCACTCGGGCGTCGCGAGCTGTGCCGACAGGATGACGTCGCCCTCGTTCTCGCGGCCCTCGTCGTCCGCGACGATGACGGGGCGGCCGGCACGCAGGGCGTCGAGGGCTTCGGGGATGGCCGAGAGCCGGCTGGCAAGGCTCATCGCGAGCCTCCTTCGGGGGTCGGGCGCAGGACGACGAAGTCCGCGGCGGGCACGTCGTACGTCGCGAAGGACATCCCGGGCCCCGTGCCCGCGGCGCGCTGCGCGGAGGCGGCCGTGGGGGGCGGCGTCGCCGATGCCGCGGCGGACGTCGCGATCGGCTCCTGCGCGCGGAACGAGAGGAGACGCTGCACGTGGCGGGCGAGGATGTCGGTCTCGAGGTTGACGGCGTCTCCGACGCGGCGCTCGCCGAGGGTGGTGGCCTCGAGCGTCTCGGGGATGAGCGACACCTCGAACCAGGGGTTCGGCTCGTCCGCGGCGCTCACGGCGCTGACCGTGAGCGAGACGCCGTCGACGGCGATGGAGCCCTTGTCGACGACGAGGGGGGCGAGCGCGACGGGCAGGGAGACGCGCACGACGCGCCACTCGGCGCCGGGGCGCACGCCGATCACGGCGCCCGTGCCGTCGACGTGCCCCTGCACGATGTGACCGCCGAGGCGTCCGCCCGACGCGGTCGCCCGCTCGAGGTTGACGGCCGTCCCGACGGACGCCCCGTCGAGCGTGGACGTGTCGAGCGTCTGACGCATGACGTCGGCCGTGAAGCCGTCGGGCGTCCAGTCGACGACGGTGAGGCAGACGCCGCTGACGGCGATGGAGTCGCCGTGGTGCGCGTCGGCGACTACCGTCGGCGCCTGCAGGGTGAGGCGCACCCCGTCCCCCGAGGGCTCGATGGCCGTGATGTGGCCGATCTCCTCGATGATGCCGGTGAACATGTCAGCTGCCTCCTTCAGGGGCGTGATCCGGTGCGACGACGACCAGCAGATCGTCGCCGAGACGTTCGATGCTCTCGACCGTGAGGCGCCGCTGCTCGGAGATGGTGCCGACGCCGACATCGGACAGGGCGAGCCGGTCGCCTCCGAGGAGGGTCGGCGCGACGTAGACGAGCAGCCGGTCGGCGAGGCCGGCGGCGATGAACGCGCTCGCGAGCGTCGGGCCGCCTTCGACGAAGACACGGTGCAGACCTCGGTCGTGGAGGTCGTCGAGCACAGCGGTCAGGTCGCGCGTCGGATGGTGCAGCGGCGGGCGCGGATGCCGCAGCACGGCCGCGTGCGCCGGGATCGGCGCCGATCCGATGACGACGGGGACCGGCTGGGCGGCGAAGAGGGCGTCGCCGTCGCGCGCCGTGAGCGCGGGGTCGTCCGCGAGCAGAGTCCCCGTGCCGACGACGATGGCGTCCGCCTGCGCCCGTCGTGCGTGGACATCCGCCCGTGCCTCGGAGCCCGTGATCCACTGGCTCGTGCCGTCCGCCGCCGCCGCGCGCCCGTCGAGGCTCTGCGCCCACTTCACCGTGACGTGCGGGCGGCCGAGCGCACGGGCCGTCAGCCACGACGCGAGCAGGCCGGCGGCCTCGGGGGCGAGCAGGCCGCTCTCGACGCTCACGCCCGCGGCGCGCAGGCGCTCGCCGCCTCCGCCCTCGACGTCGCCGGGATCGTCGAGGGCGTAGACGACACGGGCGACGCCCGCGGCGATGAGCGCCGCCGCGCACGGGCCCGTGCGGCCCGTGTGGTTGCACGGCTCGAGCGTCACGACCGCCGTGGCCCCGCGGGCGGCGTCTCCCTCGAGATGCGAGAGGGCGTCGACCTCGGCGTGCGCCGTGCCCGCGCCCCGATGCCAGCCCTCCGCGATCACGTCGCCGGACGGCGACAGGATGACGGCTCCGACCTGCGGGTTGCGGCTGCGGGGTCCGCGGCGGGCGAGCTCGAGCGCCCGGGCCATCGCCCGCTGCTCCGCCTCGCTGAACGCCATCCGAACCTCCGTCTCGTCGTGCCGGGGTTCGCGAACGGCGCCCGCCAGGGGCATCCGCTGCGTGCTGCCTCTCCTCCGGACTCGCGAGGCTCTCGCCTCGCATCACCGTCGGTCCCGGACTTCCACCGGATCGGCCTCAGCCGGATGGCTGAGGTTCGCGGACTGTCACCGCCGGTTCGGATTCTCACCGACCCCGGAGCACGTATTGGTCTCAGCATAATCAACCGCGGTCCACCCGCGTTATTCCCGGCGGCGCATGAGTCGTTGCGTTTCGGCGAGGGGGGCGAGGATCGTGCGGGGTCCGTGCTATCTCAGCAGGCGCGACAGCCTGCGATCGGCAAGGATCTTCCCGTCCGTCTGGCACGTCGGGCAGTACTGGAAGTCGGTGTCGGCGAAGTACACCGTGCGGATCGTGTCGCCGCACACGGGGCAGGTCTCGCCCGAACGCGCGTGCACGGCCATCCCGCGCCGCTTCGCGTCCTTGAGCTCGGCCGGCGGCTTCCCCGCTGCCGTCGCGACGGCGTCCGCGAGCGTCGTCCGCATCGCCTCGTAGAGCCCGTCGACCTCGGAGCCGTCGAGGTTCGCCGCGAGCGCGTACGGCGACATCCGCGCCGCGTGGAGGATCTCGTCGGAATAGGCGTTGCCGATGCCTGCGATGACCGACTGGTCGCGCAGCAGGCCCTTGATCTGCGTGCGGCGTCCTTCGAGGAGCGCGGCGAAGGCGTCGCGATCGAAGCCCTCGTCGAGCGGATCGGGGCCGAGGCGGGCGATGCCGGGGACGTCGGAGGGATCGCGGACGACGTACACCGCGAGCGACTTCTTCGTGCCGGCCTCCGTGAGGTCGAACCCGGAGCCGTCGTCGAAGCCGACGCGCAGGGCGATGGGGGAGCGCCCCGGCTTGACGACCGTCTCGGGAAGAGCCGCGTGCCAGCGCAGCCATCCGGCCTTCGCGAGGTGGAAGACGAGATTCAGGCCGCCCTCCAGCACGAGGTCGACGAACTTCCCGTGGCGTCGCGCGTCCTCCACGCGAGCGCCTACGAGCGCGTCGATCGGCGGGTCATAGGTCTTGAGCGCCGAGATCGCCGCGACGCGGGCCTTCGTGATGCCGAGCCCCACGACGCGGCCGCGCAGGAATCGCGCGAGTCCTTCGACCTCCGGCATCTCGGGCATGCGCCCATCCTCACGGTCGGCACCGACCCTCGCAAGCTCGGAGCCGTGGAGCACCCTCCCAGGAGACGCATAGTTTAGGTTAGGCTTACCAAAGCACGACGTCGACGTCACCCTGGAACCATCGCGTCCGTTCGTGCGACCCGCCTCCCCCGATCGGGGGTGCTCGGCGACCCCTTTTCACCCGGAAGGACCACCTTGCAATCTCTGTCACGCCGTTGGCACATACCCGTGCTGGCGACCTCCCTCGTGGCGCTCCTCGGCGTCACGGCCGCGGCCCCCGCCGCTGCGGCCCCCGCCGCCGATCTTCCCTACGCCGTCTTCGAGACCTCAGCGGTGTCGGCCAGCGACATCGTCGCCGACGCCGAGATCGTGCCTCTGACGGGCGCGACGTCCTCTCCGCTCTCCGCCGCTCGCCGCTCGCTCCGCGCTGTGGTCGAGCCGAGCGCGGACCGTGTCTCGCTCGAGGTCGTCGACGAGACGACCGGCGAGCTCCAGTCGTCCTTCGACCTGTCGGAGCACCTCGACTCGGTCTCGTACGGATCGCACTTCGTCGACTACAGCGGCTCCTCGCCCTTCCCGATGGTCGTGTACGTCACGGGCGAGAAGGAGGGCGAGCCTGTCGTCGTGCGCCTGGTCACGCCCAGCACCACTTCGCTCGGCTCTGCCGACGAGGTGACCGTCGAGGTCGTCGACGCGGAGGACTTCGCCCGCACCACGGGCGTCGCGTTCGAGGACGTCTCGCTGCTGGTCCCCGGCAGCCTGCTCGTGTACCGCTCGGAGCAGGACGGCGAGCCGGTCTACATCGGACAGCGCATCGACGGCGACATGGTCGCGCAGACAGGCAGGGCTCCGATCGTCCTGCCGTTCTCCGGCGTGGAGCGCTCGTTCTCCATCGACTCGTACGGGAACGTCTTCTCCAGCCGGGAGGGCGGTTTCGACACGGTCTCCATCTACTCCCCGACGGAGCAGCGGAGTGTCGACGTGCCGGAGCTCGGCGTGGCCACCGACTGGGCGCTCGTCTACGGACTCACCGCGATCGCCGATGCGGACGGCGACGTGGCGCTCCTTTCGACCTCCGGTGACCCGTCGGTCATCACGACGACGTCCGCCGGCGAAGGCGTGGCGTCCCTGCAGTTCGTCGAGGCGATCGACGAACTGCAGATCGTCACGGATACGGGCGACGGTGTCGCCCGTATCGCCACGACGGACGGCGCGGAGCGCCCCGCCCTGACACCGCCCGGCACCGTCCTGCCCGGATCGCTGCGGTCGGCGCTCGCCTGGTCGCCGTCGACGACGTTCCTGTCGGACATCGACGGCACCGTCTACCGGTATCGCACATCGCTGCTCTCGCGCGCCGAGCCCAACACGACACCGAGCCTGGAGGTCGCCAGCCGCGGCGACGGCGTGACCTTCGGCCTGGCCGCGCGAGGCACCGGATCCCTCACCGCGGTGTGGGAGTACAGCCTCGACGACGGCGACTCGTGGGCCGAGCGCGGCGCCGAGTGGTCGACCGCCGTCGACGACATCGGCGACGTCACGTATGCGTTGCCCGAGCTTTCGGAACCGCTCGACGGCGTCGCTCCGTCGGTGCGCGAGGAGGCGGACCCCGCACTGCTGACGACGTCGGCGTTCTCCCGGACAGAGGTCTCCGTGTCCATCCCGGACGCGGGCTACGACGCGTTGTGGCGGTACCGCGTGAGCAATTCTCTCGGGTCCACGGCCAGCGCCGTGACGATGATCAGGATCGCTGACGAGCAGGAGAGCGACGTCGGGATCTCCGTCGTCACGCAGCCGTCCGCAGCCCGGGCCACCGTCGACGAGACGGTCACCTTCCGCGCGGAAGCCGAGTCGGACCCCGCGCCGAGCGTGCAGTGGCAGCGTTCCACGGACGGTGACACCTGGGCGGACATCGCCGGGGCGACGTCCGCCGAGCTGGTGTTCGCGGCATCCGCGGACGATCAGGGTGCGCGCTTCCGAGCGATCTTCCGCGCCGGGGACGCCGAGGTCGCCACCGACGCGGCAGAGCTGAGCGTCATGACGCCGTCCGACGTGCAGATCGGCGCGGCGGTCGAGGGGGCGACGGTCGTCTCGGACGCCACGTACGGACTCGACCTCTCGGCCTACTCGCACGAGTGGGCGAGGGCCGTCGCCGGGACGGACGTCGCGTTGGCGGACGACGGCGGCTTCGCCTTCGGCGCCGGAACGGGATGGACGAACGCCGAGACCGGTGAGACGCAGATCCTCTGGGACGGCACCGCGATCTACCGGCCCTACGGCGGGTACGCCGGGCTCTACCTCGCTTTCTCGAACCCCTATCTCGCGGTCGCCGCCGACGGACGTGCCACGCTCACGGCGGAGGTCGCCTGGAACGACGGGGGCGGATCGTGGAGCGGCTCCGTGGCGGAGAGCTACACCCGTGTCGTGATCGCGACGTTCTCGTCGGTCGACGTCGAGGCCGGAGAGACCACGACGACCGTCACCGGAACGCCGGAATGGGCGGGGCGTGCGTACACGAAGCCCGGCCTGGCGGACTCGACGGTCTACCCGAACAGCTTCCCGGCGTCCTTCGTCGACTACCTGAGCGACGGGAACCGGGCGTGGTTCCTCGCCAGCGGGAGCACGCGCGACCCGGAGAAGGCTCCGGAGTCCGTGACGGTGAGGTTCGCCACGAGCACGGAGGGCGCGTCCGCCGAAGGCGCGCGGATCGATCCTCTCGATCCGCTCGGCGACGGTGAGGATCACTTCACCCCTGGCGAGCCGACGATCACCGTCCAGCCGTCGCCGGTCACCGTCCAGGAGGGCGGCTCCGTGACGCTCACCGCGAGCGCCGTCGGATCCCCCGCGCCGAGCGCGCAGTGGCAGAGTCTCGGCGAGAGCGGATGGGAGGACATCGCGGGCGCCACATCCCCGTCGTACGAGGCGGCCGGGCTCGCGGTGGGCACGCACACCTTCCGTGCGGTGTTCACGAACGCCAGCGGTGTCGCGGAGACCGAGGCCGTCGAGATCACGGTCACATCCGACGCGGTCGAGGAGCCCGTGGAGGGAGCGCGGCTGACGGTCGCGCCCGACCGTGAGCTCCAGATCGGCGACACGGTGACGGTCACCGGCGCCGGCTACGAGAAGAACTCCAACCCGCACGGCGTATACGTGCTGTTCGGGTACGCCACGGCCTTCCCCTCGGAGGGCGCGCAGATCGGAAAGGACTACGACTACATCGGCGGCACGTCGAACCAGCGTTTCGTGGCATGGCCGGGAAGCGCGACGGCGGCGGCGGCGAACGCGCTGCTCGACGACGCCGGAGCGTTCAGCGTCGACGGCCTGACGGCGCAGTCGACGTTCACCGGCGCCTCGGGCAACGCGGTGGACTGCCTCGACGGCAGCGTCCAGTGTGGCGTGTTCACGATCGGCGCGCACGGTGGGGCCGATGCGGCGCTCGAGACGTTCACTCCCGTGTACTTCGCGGGACAGGAAGTCCCTGCGGAGCCGAGTGAGCCTGCGGAGCCGAGTGAGCCTGCGGAGCCGAGTGAGCCCACGGAGCCCACGGAGCCGACGGAGCCGACGGAGCCTGCGGAGCCGACGGAGCCTGCGGAGCCGAGTGAGCCTGCGGAGCCGAGTGAGCCTGCGGAGCCGAGTGAGCCTGCGGAGCCGAGTGAGCCCGCGGAGCCCACGGAGCCCACGGAGCCGAGTGAGCCTGCGGAGCCGACGGAGCCTGCGGAGCCGAGTGAGCCGAGTGAGCCTGCGGAGCCGAGTGAGCCTGCGGAGCCGAGTGAGCCCGCGGAGCCCACGGAGCCGAGTGAGCCTGCGGAGCCGACGGAGCCTGCGGAGCCGAGTGAGCCGAGTGAGCCGAGTGAGCCGAGTGAGCCGAGTGAGCCTGCGGAGCCGAGTGAGCCTGCGGAGCCGAGTGAGCCCGCGGAACCGTCAGATCCCGCAGACGAGCCTGCCGAGTCCGGGAGCCCGGACGCTCCGTCCGCAGACGACCTCACCGCGGAGACCGAGGGGCTGATCACCGTGCCCGACACGGCGACCGAGGGCAGCAGCGTGACGGTCACCGTCGGGGCGGACCGCGCAGGCGAGCAGGTCAGCGTGCACCTGTTATCCGAGCCGGTGCTTCTCGGCACCGAGACGGTCGCGGTGGGCGGCACCGTCGTGGTCGAGCTGCCGGAGGGCGTGACGGGCGAGCACAGGATCGCCGTCTACGACAGCGAGGGCGCGCTCATCGGCTGGGATCGCATCACGATCGATCCTGCGTCGACCGCGGAGCTCGCTCCGACCGGAACGGAGCTCGTGTTCGGCGGGATCGTCGGCCTGCTGCTGATCGCCGGGTCCGCGCTGCTGATCGCTCGTCGTCGCGTGCTGCGAGCGTAGCCCGCATCCCCTGAGCGCCCCGTGCTCGGATGGCGTCGCACGCCATCCGAGCACGGGGCCTTTCCGTCGGATCGCACCGCGGCTTCACATACCAGGTCGTGTGACGTTGCCTGAACGCAGGCGTTCCGCGTCGCGCCGGTACATCGCGGCGTGCTCGACGAAGTCGCTGCGCCCCGTCACCTCTGCGCGCCGTTCGGTGAACGCTGCGAGGGCGTCGAGCCTGCGCCCAGCGGCGTCGACGACCGCGTCGGGTGAGGCGTCGAGACCGTAGGAGTCGACGAGCGTGCGGAGCCGGTCGTCGCGGGCGCCGAACCGAACGTCGTCGAACCCCCGGGCGTCCTCGGCGAGAGGCACGATGCGGTAGGCGAGGTAGGCCAGGTCCCACAGCCGCGATCCGGGGGAGGCCATGTCGAAGTCGATGACCCCGACGAGGCGGCCGTCCGAGGCGATGAGGTTGTAGGGGGCGAAGTCGTTGTGGCAGATCACCTCGGTGGGCGGGTGGTCCTCCATCCGCCAGATGCCGGGCTCTCCGACGAGAGGCGCGCTCGCGTCATGCAGCCGTCGCAGCAGCCCGGCCGCGGCGGTGAGCGTCGACGGTGCCCAGAGGACCTCCGGCGCGGACTCCGACAGCGGCTCGCCGGGGAGGAACGTGAGGATCTCGCGGCCCCGCGCGTCGATCCCGAGCGCGCGAGGGGTCTCGGTGAGCCCCGCCTCGGCGTACGTGCCGAGGAGGCTGTGCACAGACTCGGTCCACGGCCCCTTCGTCCGCCGGACGGTGTCGCCGATCCGCACGACAGGATCCATGTTGCCCCCGACGAGCGGCACGCCGTCGAGATCGTCGTGCATGACCGCCAACCTACCGCGGCGCCCGGACGCGGGCAGAGACACCGCGTGCACACACCGCATCCTCCGGCGTGTCGCGGAGCCTTCTCTCCACAGGGCGGGTCGGAGGACACCGACCCCGGCGACGATGCCCCTATGAACCTCGAAACCAGGGCGGAGAAGACGTTGCGGTCGTACTCGTTCGCCGACCTGCGCGCTGAGGGGATGAGCCGTGGGCGAATCGTGCGTGCGCTCGACTGCGGGGCTCTCCTCCGCGCGAGGCGCGACGTGTACGTGTCAGCCGAGGCGGGTCCCCGCGCGTTCGCCGCAGCGCGCGTCGGCGGGCGTCTCGACTGCGTGTCGGCGATGAGGGAGCGTGGCGTCTTCGTCCGCGAGCACACACGACTGCACGTGCAGGTTCCACGCAACGGCAGCCGACTCCGCTCGCCGCAGGACCGGGGTCGCCGACGTGCCCGCGAGGATGCCGTGGTGGTGCATTGGTGTGACGACCCTGCGCCGGGCCACGCCCTGCTGACGGACAGGGTCGCGTCTCTCGCGCGCGCCGTGCGCTGCCAATCGCCTCGCGATGCCGTGGCGACGATCGACAGCGCGCTGCATCTCGGCGTCATCGATGGGATCGAGCTCGGCGACGTGTTCGCTCTGCTTCCCCACCGGTATCGCGTTCTTCGACCACTCGTCGACGGACGCGCGGAGTCGGGCCCGGAGACGCTCGCGCGGTTGGCGCTCCGGTCGCTCGGCAAGCGGATCGATGTGCAGGTGCGGATATCCGGTGTCGGCCGGGTCGATCTCGTCGTCGACGGCTGGATCGTCGTGGAGTGCGACAGCAGGGAGTTCCACTCCTCGTGGAATGCGCAGGCGGAGGACCGGAGACGCGATCTCGCGCTGGCCACGCTCGGATACGTCAGCGTGAGGGTCACCGCACGCATGATCTTCGACGAGCCGAACGTCCTCGTCGAAGCGGTGCGTGGTCTGCTGGCGTCGCGTGGTCGGCTCTGATCCACAGCACGACGCAGGAAGACCACCGACCTCGATCAGGTTTCTCAGCGCAACGATGCGACGATCGCGTGCGTCCCACCGCGGGTTTCCTGCGTCGTGCTCGCCCCGAGACGCAGCCCGAACGGGCGAAGGCCGTGCGTCGGTGCGGCCGGCGACGAGGCTGGGACGGACACAATGCAGGAACTCCGCGTGTCCGCCGCGCACACGCCGGACGATTCCGGCGCTCACGGGGATCGGCCGGCCGAGGATTCCTGCATTGTGCTCGCCCCGTCGTCAGCCGTCCAGCACGGGCCAGCCGACGGGGGCGCGGTCGTCGGAGGCGACGAGCCCCGCCAGCCAGGCGTCCTCGCGGCGGCCGGCCGTGCGGATGCCGCGTCGACGCGTGCCCTCGTAGCGGAATCCGAGCGACCGCGCGAGACGCGCCGAGGGCTCGTTGCCCGCCACGGCGTGCCACTCGAGTCGCTCCAGGCGCATCGGGCCGAGCGCGAAGTCGACCACGGCGCATCCCGCCTCCGTGCCGTATCCGCGGCCGCGAGCGTCCGCCGACATCCAGTAGCCGAGCTCCGCCGCGCCGTCGGAGATGCGGCTGAGCCCGATCATGCCGACCAGGCCCGTCGCGTCGCGCACGGCCCAGTTGTACTCCTCGCCGGTTCGCCACCCGCCGGCCACCAGCTCGACGAACCTCTCGGCGTCCTCGCGCGTGTAGGGCGACGGCACGGTCGTCCACCGCTGCACGTCGGGGTCCTGGCACGCCAGGCGGATCGCCTCGACGTCGTCCTCGTCGGGCGGGGTGAGCGTCAGGCGTCCGGTGCGGAGGATCAGCGGCTCACGCACGGCGCAGCAGGCCGACGCGGTCGTACACGTTCTGGAGGGTCTCGTCGGCGACGGCCGTCGCCCTGTCCGCGTTGGCGGCGAGGACGCGGTCGAGCTCGGCGGGATCGTCCAGCAGCTCGAGCGCACGCGCGCGCACGGGCTCGAACTCGGCCACGACGACGTCCCGCAGGCCCTTCTTGAAGTCGCCGTAGCCGCGGCCGGCGAACTCGTCCTCGATCGACGGGATCTGGCGTCCCGTGAGCGCCGCGTAGATCGTGAGCAGGTTCGAGACGCCCGGCTTGCCCTCGCGGTCGTAGGCGACCACGCCGTCGTTGTCCGTCACGGCGCGCATGATCTTCTTGGCGGTGACGTCGACGTCGTCGAGGAGCCACACCACGCCGGCGTGCGACTCGGCCGACTTCGACATCTTCGCGGTCGGGTTCTGCAGGTCGTAGATCCGCGCGGTCTCGCTCTGGATGACCGGCTCCGGCAGGCGGAACGTCTCCCCGTAGCGGCCGTTGAAGCGCTCGGCGAGGTCGCGCGCGAGCTCGACGTGCTGCTTCTGGTCGCCGCCGACGGGGACGACGTGCGTCTGGTACAGCAGGATGTCGGCGGCCATGAGCACGGGGTAGGTGAACAGCCCGACGTTCGTCGCATCCGCGCCGTACCGCTGCGACTTGTCCTTGAACTGCGTCATACGGCCGGCTTCGCCGAACCCCGTGATGGTCGACAGCACCCAGGCGAGCTCGGCGTGTGCGCGCACGTGCGACTGCACGTACAGCGTCGACCTCGACGGCTCGATGCCCGCCGCGATGTACTGCGCGGCCGTGCGGCGGGTCTTCTCGCGCAGCTCGGCGGGGTCGTTGGGCTGCGTGAGGGCGTGGAGGTCCACGACGGAGAAGAACGCGTCGTAGGTGTCCTGCATGCCGCGCCACTGCAGGAGGGCCCCGATGTAGTTGCCGATCTGGAGCGAGTCGGCGGAGGGCTGCATTCCCGAGTAGAGGCGCGCTTTCTGAGTCACCCGACAATCCTAGGCCGAGCGCCCGAGACGGGGTGTCAGACGCGGGGCGCGTGCGTCTCCACCGCGACGACGCCGGCATCGGGATGCGTCGCGGAGACGTGCGCGACCATGAACGCGCCGGGCTCGAGCGACGAGGCCCCGTCGAGTGGGGAGCCGTCCGCCGTTCCCGTCGCCAGCGCGAGCTCTCGCGCGATCGCGGGCAGCACGGGCCGGTGGCTGCACAGCACCGCGGGCTTGCCGGAGCGCACCCGGCGGCCGACGACCTCGCGCACGTCGGCGGTGCCCGCCTCCCAGGCATCCTGCCCGATGAGGTCGGTCTCGACGATGCGCCTGCCGAGCGCCTTCGACAGCGGCGCGACGGTCTTCACGCAGCGCTCGGCGGTGCTCGACACGATCCTGCGGACGCCGAAGGCGCGCAGCGCGCCGACGACGGCCTTCGCCTGCTCCTTGCCGCGCCGCTGCAGGGGCCGCCGGGCGTCCGGCCCGTGCCAGTGGTCGCGGGCGACGGCCTTGCCGTGACGCAGCAGCACGATGGGGAAGGTCCGCAGAGCCGAGGCGCGCCGGAGCTCGTCGAAGTTCTCGAGGATCTCGACGTCGACCGGGTAGCTCAGGCGTTCGCGGGCGTCGGGGAGCGCGACCCACTCGACTCCGGCGATCTCCTTGTTCGGCACGAAGGCGCTCTCCCGGATGGCCTCGGGCGTCGCCTCCGCGGCCCAGTAGTGCACGACCTTCTCGCGTCCGGAGGGCTGGAGGAAGACCGATCGCCCGACCGGAGGGCCGAGGGCGACGCGGATCCCCGTCTCCTCGTGGATCTCCCGCACGGCGGTCTGCGGGAGCATCTCGCCGGGATCGAGCTTGCCCTTGGGGAGCGAGACGTCGCGATACTTCGGGCGGTGGACGAGCAGCACGAGGATCTCGCCGTCCCGCTCGCGCCAGACGACGCATCCGGCCGCCTGCACCGGTCGTGTGCGCGAGGTCATCGTGTCGCGCGCGGACGTCGACGTCGTTGGATCGCCGCCATGGTCTTGTCCTGCACGTCCGCCAGCGGTCTTCCCTCGTCGTCGAGGTGGTGGCGCGTCCAGACGCCCTCGGCGCCGAGATGCCATGTGGCGCTGGAGTCGGCCATCCCGAGGTCGAAGAACGCCTGGAGCTCCTTGATGTGCTGCGGCTTGACGACCTTGATGAGCGCCTCGACGCGCCGGTCCAGGTTCCTGTGCATCATGTCGGCGCTGCCGACGTAGACCTCGGGGTCGCCGTCGTTCGCGAACGCGAAGATGCGGGCGTGCTCCAGATAGCGGCCGAGCACGCTGCGCACGCGGATGTTGTCGCTCACGCCGGGCAGGTCGACGCGCAGGCTGCAGATGCCGCGGACCCACACGTCGACCTGCACTCCGGCGAGCGACGCCCGGTAGAGCGCGTCGATGATCTGCTCGTCGACCATCGAGTTGACCTTGATGCGCACGTGCGCGGGCTTCCCGGCCGCGGCATGACGCCGCTCGCGGTCGATGAGCCGGAGGAGGCCCTTGCGCAGGTGCAGGGGCGCGACGAGAAGGCGCTTGAACTTCTTCTCGATCGCGTAGCCGCTGAGCTCGTTGAACAGGCGCGTGACGTCGCGGCCCACGTCCGGGTCGCACGTGAAGAGCCCGAGGTCCTCGTAGGTGCGGCTCGTCTTCGGGTTGTAGTTTCCCGTGCCCACGTGGGTGTAGTGCCGCAGCAGGCCCTTCTCCTCGCGGATGACGAGGGCGAGCTTGCAGTGCGTCTTCAGGCCGACGAGGCCGTAGACGACGTGCACGCCGGCCTTCTCGAGCTTGCGGGCCCACTCGATGTTGTTGGCCTCGTCGAAGCGCGCCTTGACCTCGACCAGCGCGAGCACCTGCTTGCCGGCCTCCGCCGCGTCGATGAGCGCCTGCACGATGGGGCTGTCGCCCGAGGTGCGGTACAGCGTCTGCTTGATCGCGAGCACGTGCGGATCGCTCGCGGCCTGCTCGAGGAACGCCTGCACGCTCGTCGCGAACGACTCGTAGGGGTGGTGCACGAGGACGTCGCCCTTGCGGATGGCTCCGAAGATGTCGCCGCGCGCGTGCTTCGAGTCGACGTCGGCGGGCTGGAAGGCGAGGGGCGTGACCGGCAGATGCGGGGTGTACTTCAGGTCGGGCCGCTCGATCCGGCCGAGGCTGAAGAGGGCGCGGAGGTCGAGCGGCGCGGGGAGGCGGTAGACCTCCTGCTCGGAGATGTCGAGCTCGCGGATGAGCAGGTCGAGCGTGACGTCGTCCATGTCCTCCGCGATCTCGAGGCGGATGGGCGGCCCGAAGCGGCGGCGCAGCAGCTCGGCCTCGAGCGCCTGGATGAGGTTCTCGGACTCGTCCTCCTCGATCGTCACGTCCTCGTTCCGGGTGAGCCGGAACGCGTGGTGGTCCAGGACCTCCATCCCGGGGAAGAGGTCGGAGAGGTGCTCGGCGATGAGGTCCTCGAGCGGCAGGAAGCGGATGTTCTCCGGGTCGCCCTCGCCGACCGGCACGGGCACGAGGCGCGGCAGCATCGGCGGCACCTTCAGGCGGGCGAACTCCTCGCGCCCGGTCCGGGCGTTGCGGATGCGGATGGCGAGGTTGAGCGAGAGCCCGGAGATGTACGGGAAGGGGTGCGCCGGGTCGACGGCGAGCGGCATGAGCACGGGGAAGACCTGCGACTGGAAGTAGTCGTAGAGACCGGCCCGCTCGGTGTCGGTGAGATCCGTCCAGCCCACGAAGTCGACGCCGGCCTCGCTGAGCGAGGGCTTGACGTTCTCGTGCCAGACGGCCGCGTGGCGCGCCTGCAGCTCCTGCGCCTTGTCGGAGATGTTCCCGAGCGCCTTCACGGGGGCGGTGCCCACGTTCGTCGGGACGGCGAGACCCGTGACGATGCGGCGCTTGAGGCCTGCGACGCGGACCATGAAGAACTCGTCGAGGTTGCTCGCGAAGATGGCGAGGAAGTTCGCCCGCTCGAGCAGCGGCACCGCGGGATCCTCGGCGAGCTCGAGGACGCGGTTGTTGAACGCGAGCCAGCTGATCTCGCGATCCAGGAACCGGTGCTCGGGGAGCTGCGCGTCGGGGGCCTCGACGATCTCGTCGAAGTCGTCGTCCTCGGTGTCGAAGCCGGGGTCTACGAGGGGGGCTTCCGTCATGTGCCTATCCTCGCACCCGCCGGTGACGCGCATGTGAACACGTCGCGTGCGCGGGCGTCAGCTCTGGCTCTGTCGCGCCTTCGGCGCCGGCACCTGGTCGTCCTCGTACACGTTGAACCGGTAGCCGACGTTGCGCACGGTGCCGATGAGCTGCTCGAGGTCTCCGAGCTTGGCCCGCAGGCGGCGGACGTGCACGTCGACCGTGCGGGTGCCGCCGAAGTAGTCGTAGCCCCAGACCTCGCTCAGCAGCTGCTCGCGCGTGAAGACGCGCGAAGGATGCGTCGCGAAGAAGTGCAGGAGCTGGAACTCCTTGTACGTGAGGTCGAGCGGCTTGCCGTGGACCTTCGCCGAGTACGACGACTCGTCGATCGTGATGCCGGACGTCTGGATGCGGCTCGTCGTCTGCTCGGCGACCTGACGGCCGATGACGAGCCGGATGCGGGCGTCGACCTCGGCGGGGCCGGCGGTGACGAGGATGACGTCGTCGATCCCCCAGTCCGGCGACACCGCCGTGAGGCCCCCCTCGGTGACGATGAGCACGAGCGGGCCGTCGAGCCCGGTCGTGGCGAGGATCTTGCACAGCGACTTCGCGCCGACGAGATCGAAGCGGGCGTCGACGAAGATCGCGTCCGCCTGCGGGGCGTTCACGAGCTGGGCGGGCTCCGCGGGGATCTGGCGGACGCGATGGCTGAGCAGCTCGAGCGCGGGCAGCGCGGATCCTCCGCCCGGGGCGGAGCTGAGGACGAGGAGCTGAGCCAATCGACTTCCTTTCGGGCGGCGGGGTGTCCGCACCGTGGGACCAATGATAGGCGCTGCTGGGAGCGCGCTGAGACGCGGGTATTCCTGCACAGCGTAGATGGACGACAATGGATGTGTGACCGCTCCCGTTCTCGTTCCGCGCAACTCGCCCGCAGGCGTCGTGGCGACGTGGGCGTTCGGCGCCGTCGTCGCGATCGCCATCGGCCTCTTCGTCCCCATCGGGGATCGCTTCGGGTGGCTCGCAGTGGGAGCCGGAGCCTCGCTCCTCGTCGGCTTCGCCCTGGACCTCCGCCTCGGGCGGCCCGACGGCTTCATCTTCCGGGTCGCGGCGTCCACCGTCGGAGCGGTCGCCGTCATGGGCCTCATCTCCGTCACGTTCGCGCTCGCCGCCATCGCTCCGGCCTGAGAGGGCCCGCGCGGGGACGCTCGCGCCGCGCCCGCGGGCCGACTAGAGTGGCCGCATGGATCTCGTCGCCCTCGAACTGTTCTTCGTCGGCCTGCTGGGCCTCGCGTCGCTCGCGATCGCCTTCTGCTCCGGCGTGGTGATCGTCAACCTCTTCCGCGGCCAGCGCTGAGCGCGGCCGGAGCCTCGTGATCGAGCTGCCGACCGACCTCCCCGCCGACCTCGCGCCCCTCTCGTGGCTCATCGGCGTGTGGGAGGGCACGGGCGTGATCGACTACCGCGTGGGAGAGGTCCGCTTCGAGGGCGAGTTCACCCATCGCGTGAGCTTCAGCCAGGACGGCGGCCCCTATCTGAACTACGCCGCGACCGCCTGGCTCGCCGCGACGGACGACCGGCCGTCGCAGCGCCTCGTCGCCGAGACGGGCTTCTGGCGCCTGGCGCGCCCGGCGACGGCCGCGACGCCGGGGCCCGGCCTGCTGCCCGCGCTCGAGACGGAGGCCGTCCGCACGGTCGACGACGTCGAGAGGCTGCGGACGGCGGACGGCGGGTTCGAGATCGAGGCGAACATCGTGCACTCCGACGGCGTCAGCGAGCTCTATCTGGGCGAGGCGAAGGGGCCGCGCATCGATCTCGCGACCGATGCGGTCGTGCGGACCGCCGGCGCGAAGCACTACGCCGCGGCGACCCGTCTCTACGGCCTCGTCGAGGGGCATCTCCTCTGGGCGTGGGACATCGCGGCGCTCGGACGGGAGCTCGCCTCGCACGCGTCCGCGCGTCTCGCCCGCGTCGACTGATCGGCGCCCGCCGCCTCCGGCGCGCGCACAATAGAACCACGGCCATCCCGCGCCGTGCCGACGACCCGTATGAGGTGCCGCCCGTGATCGACGTCTTCGCCCAGCTGCCGGGCGCCGTGAGCTCCGAGGCGGGCATCTCGCACTTCGGCGACCCCGTGCGCGAGCAGCGCGCCCTCGCCGAGGGCGATGCGGTCGTGCCGCGCGCCGACCGGCTCGTCGTCTCCGTCGGCGGGCCCGACCGTCTCACGTGGCTCGACTCGATCACCTCCCAGGCGGTCTCGCGCCTCGCCGCGGGCGAGAGCACCGAGCTGCTCGTCCTCGACCCGCAGGGCCGCATCGAGCACGCGGCCGCCGTGCTCGACGACGGCGAGACGACGTGGCTCATCGCAGACGCGCCCGACGCGGCGGGCCTCGCGGCCTGGCTCGGCATGATGCGCTTCCGCTCCCGGGTCGAGGTCGCCCTGCGCCCCGAGCTCGCGGTGATCGGCTTCGTCCGCGGCGGCGCCGCCGAGCGCACGCTCGTCGCGGCCGCCTCGTCGCCCGGCGGCCTGCCGCTCGTGTGGGCCGATCCCTGGGGCGGGGTGCGGGCGGGCGGATGGCAGTACGCCGCGACGGAGGCGCATCCGGGGGCCGACTACGGATGGGCGGAGGCGCTCGTCGCGGAGGAGGACGTGGCGCAGGTCGCGGCGGACCGGCCCGCCGCGGGACTGCTGGCCGCCGAGGCGCTCCGCGTCGCCGCGTGGCGCCCGCGCTGGACCGGCGAGGTCGACGAGAGGTCCATCCCGCACGAGGCCGACTGGCTGCGGACGGCCGTGCACCTCGACAAGGGGTGCTACCGCGGTCAGGAGACCGTCGCGAAGGTCCACAACCTCGGCCATCCGCCCCGCCGTCTCGTCATGCTGCACCTCGACGGCAGCGACAGCGTCCTGCCCGAGCGCGGCGCCGCCGTCTTCGCGGGCGACGCCGAAGCCGGTCGCATCACCTCCTCGGCACGCCACCACGAACTGGGCCCCATCGCCCTCGCGATCGTCTCGCGTCGCACGCCGCCCGGCGAGACGCTGACGGTCGAGGCCGACGGGATCCGGATCGCCGCGGCACAGGAGGTCATCGTGCCGGGCGACGCCGGCGCGACCGCCGACGTGCCGCGGCTCACGCGCCTGTCGCGGCGACCCCTCGCACGGTGAGGCGGGGAGACGACCGCGCCGTCGTCATCCGTCCGTCATCCGTCCGACACGCTCAGGCCATCGTCGCTTCCTAGCATCGGATCCGCGAGCCCCGTGACAGCCGTCGCGGTCTCCCGGCTCGTGACACGGAGCCCGTGCCGGTGACGACGCGGGCTCGCGACGGAAGCGAGACGGGCCCGATGCGGAGCACCCCCACACGGCACACCCTGCGAGTCATGCCCCGCCGCGGCGTCGCGGCGCTCATCGGCATCGCGGCGATCGTCGCTCTCGGGGCGGCCCCCGCGCCCGCCGTCGCCTCCCCCGCGGGGACGGCGACGTCCGCGGCCGTCGTCCGACCGCTCGCCGCGCCGACAGGCTACTACGACAGCGCCACAGGCCTCACGGGCGCGGCCCTGGAGCAGGAGCTGCACGAGATCGTCTCCGCCGACGCGCGGACGATCTCCTACAGCGCGGTGTGGGACGCCCTGAAGGAGACCGACGAGGATCCTGCGGACCCGGCGAACGTCGTGACCCTGTACAGCGGCCTGTCTCTGCCGAAGGACGACAACGGCGGCGGCGTGGACCAGTGGAACCGAGAGCACGTCTGGCCCCAGTCGCACGGAGGCTTCGGCACGGCCGCCGGCCCGGGAACCGACCTGCACCATCTGCGTGCCGAGGACGTCACCGTCAACGCCGATCGCGGCAACCTCGACTTCGACGAGGGGGGCGCCGAGAACGACGAGGCGCCGGGGAACTTCTCCGACGCCGACTCCTGGGAGCCGCGCGACGAGGTGAAGGGCGATGTCGCCCGGATGATCTTCTACATGTCGGTCCGCTACGAGGGCACGGACGGCTTCGCCGACCTGGAGGTGAACGACGTCGCCGGCAACGGCTCCGTGCCGAACGTGGGCCGTGTCTCGGCGCTCCTCGCGTGGAACGAGCAGGATCCGCCGGACGCGTTCGAGCAGCGGCGCAACGACATCGTCTTCGCCGACTACCAGGGCAACCGGAACCCCTTCGTCGACAACCCCGACTGGGCGGACGCGATCTGGGGGTGACTCCCGGGGCGTCGGCGGCGCGCGGCCTCTCGAGCGGCGCGCACGCCGGCGATACCCTCGTGACGTGACCGACTCCGCGCCGCTGACCTCGGCCGTCCCCGTCCCCTGGCGGCGGCGGATCTCGCCGCGCCCCGGGCTGGCGCGCGTGCGGGACTCCTGGGTCGCGGTCGCGCAGATCGTCGTGGCGGCGACGGGGGGCTTCCTCGTCGCGTACTACCTGCTCGGGCACGAGACGCCGCTGCTGGCGGCGACGGTGTCGATCTCGAGCCTCGGGCTCGCGCGGGACGCCCGCCCTCGCCGGGTGCTCGAGACGGTGCTCGGCATGCTGACCGGCATCCTCGTGTCGGAGCTGCTGCGTCTCGCCTTCGGCTCGGGGGCGTGGCAGCTGGGCGCGACGCTCGCCGTGACGATGCTCCTGGCGCGCTTCCTCATGCCGTCGCCGCAGTTCGCCGTGGCCGCGGCCATCCAGGCGGCCATCGCGATGGTGCTGCCGGTCGGGCCTCTGCCGTTCATGAGGCTCGCCGACGGCGCGATCGGCGGCGTCCTGGCCGTCGCGGTCACGGCGCTGCTGCCGCGCAACCCGATGAGCGCCGAGGTGCGCGACGGCCGCGCCCTCTTCGCCGCCTTCGACGCGGCGGCGGGGCGCGTCGTGCAGGGCCTGCGTCGCGGGGACGCGATCCGTGCGGACCGCGGGCTCGAGAAGGCACGCGACGTGCAGGGCCTCGTGGACGCCTGGAGCGCCTCGCTCGAGTCCGCCCAGGCGGTGTCGGCGCTGTCGCCTTTCCTGCGCTCGCGCCGCATCGAGCTCCAGCGCCACGCCCGCGTCCAGCGGAACATGGATCTCGCGAGCCGCAACCTGCGCGTGGTCGCGCGTCGTGCGGCCTACGCGTCGCGGGACGGCGAGCAGAGACCCGTCGCGGCCGACACCCTCGCCGGGCTGCAGCGCGCGGCCGTCCTCGTCGCGGAGTCGCTCGACGACATCGCGACGGAGCCCGTCGCCCGCGAGACGCTCCTCGCGATCGCACGGCGGCTCGATCCCGCCGCGATGCTCCCCGGCGCTCCGCAGGGGGAGCTCGCCCTCGTCGCCGCGATGCGCCCGCTCGCCGTCGACCTGCTCATCGCGAGCGGCGTCCCCCGTGACGAGGCGTGGGCCTCCATCCCGCGCGTCTGACGGGCCGCGCTCTCACTGCGCGGGCATCACGGCCGCCCACGGCACCGTGATCTCGCCCAGCCGCCAGCGGGAGCGGGTGCCGGCCACGGGCCATCCGTCGCGTCGCAGCGCCTCGACCGTCCCGATCCAGCGCTGCACGGGGCCGAAGGGCGACAGCGCGGCGGAGCGCTCCCACTCGCGGTCGAGCGCCCGGAGGAACCCGTGCACGCGCTCGCCGGGGACGTTGCGGTGGATGAGGGCCTTCGGCAGCCGTTCGGCGACGATGCCGGGACGCTCGAGACCCGCCAGCCGCAGCGACACGGTCACGTGCGTCGCGGAGCCGTCGGGCGCGACGTCGACCCACGAGCACACGCGTCCGAGCTCGTCGCAGGTGCCCTCGACGAGCACGCCGCCGGGAGCGAGCCGCGCGGCCATCCGTCTCCAGGCCCCGGCGACCTCGTGCTCGTCGTACTGGCGCAGGACGTTGAAGGCGCGGATGACGGCGGGGCGCCGTCCGCGCTCCGTCGGCACCTCGAAGCCCCCGCGCGCGAACGACACCGCCGCATCGGCCGGGAACGGCGTGCGACCGGCGCGGACGTCCGCGAGCTGATCGATCGCCCCGGCGACGCGATCGGGGTCGATCTCGAGCCCGAGGACCTCGACGTCGGGGCGTGAGCGCCGGAGCCGCGCCGCGAGCTCCAGAGCCGTCACGCCGCTGGCGCCGAACCCGAGGTCGACCACGAGCGGGTCGGAGGCGCTCCGCAGCGCACTGTGCCGAGCGATCCAGCGGTCGACGCGTCGCAGGCGGTTCGTGCCGGTCGTGCCGCGGGTGGCGCGTCCCTCGGTCGTCGGCATGGGCTCCATTCTCCCGTGCGGATCCTGCGGAGACGTCGGCCGGCGCAGAGCCTCGATAGCATGGAAGGTATGACGCACACCCTGATCCTGCTCCGCCATGGGCAGAGCGAGTGGAACGAGAAGAACCTCTTCACCGGATGGGTCGACGTGCGGCTCACCGAGCAGGGGAGGGCAGAGGCCGCTCGCGGCGGCGAGCTCCTGAAGGAGGAGGGCGTGCTGCCCGACATCCTCCACTCGTCCGTCCTGAGCCGCGCCATCCAGACCGCGGACATCGCCCTCGACTCCGCCGACCGCCTGTGGATCCCCGTGAAGCGCTCCTGGCGGCTGAACGAGCGCCACTACGGCGCTCTCCAGGGCAAGGACAAGGCGCAGACGCTCGCCGAGTTCGGCGAGGAGAGGTTCATGGAGTGGCGCCGGTCGTTCGACGTCCCGCCGCCCGTCATCGACCCCGAGGACGAGTTCGCCCAGACGCACGATCCGCGCTATGCCGGGATCGACGGCGACATCCCCGGCACCGAGTCGCTGAAGATCGTCATCGACCGCCTGCTCCCGTACTGGGAGGGCGAGATCGTCCCCGACCTGAAGGCGGGCAAGACCGTGCTCGTCGCCGCCCACGGCAACTCGCTGCGCGCGCTCGTGAAGCACCTCGACGGCATCGGCGACGACGACATCGCCGGTCTCAACATCCCCACGGGCATCCCGCTCGTGTACGAGCTCGACGACGACCTGAAGCCGACCGGGCCCGGTCGCTACCTCGACCCGGAGGCCGCGGCGGCGGGAGCGGCCGCGGTCGCCGCCCAGGGCAAGAAGTAGCCTCTCGGCCTCTCACCGGAGAAGCGCCCGGCCGGAAGGCGGGGCGCTTCTCCTTTTCCGGGGGCTCAGTCGTCGGCGCCCGCGGGTCCGTCCACGATCTCGACGTCGGCCTCGGGGTCCGACTGACCGGTCCAGTCGCCCGTGGAGAGGTAGACCATCTTCTTGGCGATCGACACGGCGTGGTCGCCGAAGCGCTCGTGATAGCGGCTGGCGAGGGCGGCGTCGACGACGTGGCTCGCGTCGCCGCTGAAGGCCTCGCTGAGGACCTTCTCGTACACGGTGGCGTGCAGCTCGTCGATCTCGTCGTCCGAGTCGCGGATCTCCGCCGCGTACCGCAGATCCTGCGTGCGCAGCAGATCGACGAGGGTGCGTGCCACCGACACGTCGAGCTTGCCCATCTTCACGAAGGTCCCCTTGAGGCCCTTCGGGATGGCGCGCTCGGGGAAGCGGGATCGGGCCAGCTGGGCGATGTGCTCCGCGAGGTCGCCCATGCGCTCGAGCGACGCGCTCGTGCGCAACGCGCTCACGATGATGCGCAGATCGCGGGCGACCGGCTGCTGGATGGCGAGCGTGTCGATCGCGAGCTCGTCGACGGAGACGGCGAGGTCGTCGATCTTGGAGTCGTCGGCGATGACCTCCTCGGCGAGGGCGACGTCGCTCGTCTCGAACGCCGTGGTCGCCTTGTCGATCGCCACGGTGACCATCTCCGCGATCTCGACCAGGCGGTCCTGGATGTCCTCGAGTGCCTGGTGGAAGACTTCGCGCATCGGGCGAACCTTTCGTCGTTTCGGGTGTGGAGCCGCGCGGCGGCCTCGGCGTCGCGTCTGCGCCTCGCGATTCTCGATCGCGAAGGTGAACGGCAGGTGCCCGAATGGTGAACAGTGCGTCGGGGGCGTTCCCGCGTGAACCCTTTCGTCGAGAGGGGCTCCCGGCTGCACTCTACTCTGGACGCATGGACTCCACCCAGCTCGGGCTGCTCGCTCTCGCTCTGGGGATCATCCTCGGCGCAGGCGTGACCCTCATCGTGGCGCTCGCGGTCCGCACACGGGACAGGGCGATCCGCGAGCAGAGCAGGGAGGTGTCCCCGGTCCTGACGGCCGCGCTGGACGCCATCGACGACGCCACCGCCGTGGTCGACACCTCGGGCGCGGTCGTGGCGGTGTCGTCCTCCGGGGCCTGGCTCGGCCTCGCCCTGGGGCAGGCGCTGGAGCAGCCGGAGCTGCGCGAGCTCGTCAAGGCCGTCCGCTTCGGCGCGCCGGCCCAGTCCCGGACCATGCGCGTCCGCCGCGGCCGCATCTCCGACGACACCCGGCTCGTCGTCGCGCGCGCGGCGAGCATCGCCGATCGGCTGACGCTCCTCATCGTGCGGGACATCTCGGAGCAGGAGCGTCTGCAGCAGATGCGGCAGGACTTCATCGCCAACACGAGCCACGAGCTGAAGACCCCCGTCGGAGCCATCGGCCTGCTCGCGGAGGCGATGGAGTCGGCCCTCGACGACCCGGAGCAGGTGCGCACGTTCGCCAAGCGGATGTCGGCGGAGGCGAGGCGGCTCGGACAGCTCACCGGCCGCATCATGAACCTCTCGAAGCTCCAGGCCGCGGACGAGCTCACCGAGATCGGCGACGTCGCCGTCGACGAGGTCGTCGCCGCGGCGCTCGAGCAGTACCAGGTGCAGGCGGACTCGGCGGAGGTCGCGCTCGTGCGCGGCGGCGACCGGGGGATGGTCGTGCGCGGATCGGCGACCATCCTCGTCGAGGCACTCGGCAATCTCATCGCGAACGCGATCGCCTACTCCCCGCACGGGTCGCGCGTCGGGATCGGCGTGCGCGGCACCCCGGACGCCGTCGAGATCGCCGTCGCCGACCAGGGGATCGGCATCGCCGAGGCCGACCAGCAGCGGGTGTTCGAGCGGTTCTATCGCGCCGATCAGGCCCGCTCCCGCCGCACGGGCGGGACGGGCCTGGGGCTCTCGATCGTGAAGCACGCCGTCAGCCGACACGGCGGCGAGGTGCGTCTGTGGTCCCAGCCCGAGCGGGGGTCGACGTTCACGATCAGGCTCCCGCGCGCGGACGCGCCGGCGGGGGAGCCCGAGTCCGTGAAGCACAAGAAGAAGGGCGCTCGTGCGGCTCACGCCGCGTGACGGGCGCAACGGAAGGAATGTGAACGAATGACCCGTGTTCTGCTCGTCGAGGACGAACCCGACCTCGCCGACCCGCTCGCCTACCTGCTCCGGCGCGAGGGGTACGAGGTGGAGATCGCCGAGGACGGCGACGCGGCGCTCGCCGCGTTCCGGGAGCAGGAGCCCGACGTCATCCTGCTCGACCTCATGCTCCCGGGGATGCCGGGGACCGAGGTGTGCCGCCAGGTGCGCACGACCTCCGCGGTGCCCATCATCATGGTCACCGCGAAGGACTCCGAGGTCGACATCGTCGTGGGACTGGAGCTGGGCGCCGACGACTACGTCACCAAGCCCTACTCGTCGCGCGAGCTGCTCGCCCGCATGCGCGCCGTGCTGCGCCGCACCGCGCAGAGCGAGGCCGACCTCGACGAGCGCGTGCTGGAGGGCGGCCGGGTGACCGTCGACATCGACCGTCACACCGTCTCGGTCGACGGTCAGCAGATCAACATGCCCCTCAAGGAGTTCGAGCTGCTCGAGCTGCTGATGCGCAACGCCGGACGCGTGCTCACGCGCGGGCAGCTCATCGACCGCGTGTGGGGGAGCGACTACTTCGGCGACACGAAGACGCTCGACGTGCACATCAAGCGCATCCGCTCGCGCATCGAGAGGGTGCCGAGCGAGCCCGTCATGCTCGTGACCGTGAGAGGACTCGGCTACCGGTTCGAGGGTTGAGCGCCCCGGGTCAGTGCGACTCCGCCTCCTCGACGGCGGGGACCTCGCAGTCGCTGGTGCCGCCGCCGGGCACGAGGTCCTCGAACTGCGCCAGGCAGCCGTCGAGCACCGGGACCTCGACGAGCACGCCCTCGGCGTCGCCCGACTGGAAGTAGACGGGGAGCGTCGACCCCGCCGGGGAGTCGATGGCCCTCAGCAGCAGCGGCTCCTCGTCCTCGGCGCCCAGGCTCACGACGCTGCCCGCCGGCACGCGCACGGTCGCCGACTCGTCGCCCCATTCGAGGACGAGCGTCGCCGCGCTGTCGGAGGTGTTGACGATGGCGGCGGCCAGGTTGCCGAGGTCGCCCTCGTCGTCGGCGATGACGACGGCGTTGCGGACCTGGAGCGGGGCGCCCTCGGTGTCGGGCACGTTGACGCCGTCGGACGCCGAGTAGTCGATGGTCGTCGCCTGCGGGGTGATCGCCCCGCAGCCGGCGGCTCCCAGGACGACGAGCCCGGCAAGGGCGGCTGACGCGAGTGCGCGCGAGTTCACGGATCCTCCTGATGCTGCGGGCGTCGCCCCTCAGCGGACGCTTCCCGTCCATCCTAAAGGGACGTGTACGGATCCTCTGCCGACGGTCGAGGCGCCCTCCGGGCGAAAGGCCGGCATACTTTAGCGCATCCCTCGCTGTGATATCATAGAGATCGCCGAAAGGACACATTTCTATGCTTTTTGAGGTTGGCGAGACCGTCGTATACCCGCATCACGGGGCGGCGACGATCACCGAAGTCAAGACCCGCGTCATCAGGGGCGAGGAGAAGATCTACCTCAAGCTGAACGTCACGCAGGGAGACCTCGTCATCGAGGTCCCCGCCGAGAACGTCGACCTCGTCGGCGTTCGCGACGTCATCGGCCAGGAGGGGCTGGACGAGGTCTTCGACGTCCTGCGCGCGCCGTTCACCGAGGAGCCGACCAACTGGTCGCGTCGCTACAAGGCGAACCTCGAGAAGCTCGCGTCGGGCGACGTCATCAAGGTCAGCGAGGTCGTGCGCGACCTGTGGCGCCGCGATCAGGATCGCGGGCTCTCGGCGGGGGAGAAGCGCATGCTCGCCAAGGCCCGTCAGATCCTCATCTCGGAGCTCGCGCTCGCCGAGAAGGTCGAAGAGGAGAAGGCCGCGGAGATGCTCGACGAGGTCCTCGCGAGCAGCTGACGCACCGCACGGTCACCGCACGGCCCGGCTCGCCATCGGGGAGCCGGGCCGTGCCGCGCGCGGCGGGTACGTTGTTGTCGTGAGCATCGTGTCGTCATCCCCCCGTGTCGCCGTCATCGTCGTGGCCGCGGGGTCGGGAACGCGTCTGTCCGCGGGAGCGCCCAAGGCGTTCGTCGGCCTGGACGAGCACACCGTCCTCCGGCACTGCCTGCGCGGGGTCTTCGACGCGCGGCCCGCGCAGGTGGTGGTCGTCGCGCCGGGGGATCGCGTCGGCGAGGCGCTCGCCGACGCGCAGGAGGCGGCGGGCGAGCGCCGCGACCTCGTCTCGGTCGTCGCCGGGGGGGAGACCCGGCAGCGGTCGGTGTCTGCGGGCCTCGAGGCCGTCTGGCCCGATGTCGAGACCGTGCTCGTGCACGACGCCGCACGCGCCCTCGCCCCGGGCGATCTCGTCGACCGCGTCGTCGACGCCGTCGACCGGACGGGATGGGGCGTCGTTCCGGTGCTGCCCGTGATCGACACGATCAAGCGCGTCGAGCAGGACCGCATCACGGGCGTCGTCGACAGGGCGGAGCTCGCCGCGGCGCAGACCCCGCAGGGCTTCCGCCGCGACGTGCTCGAGGCCGCGTACCGCGTCGCGCGCACCGAGTACACCGACGACTCGGCGCTTGTGGCCGATGCCGGCCACCCGATCGCCTCGGTCGCCGGCGATGCCCGGGCCTTCAAGATCACCACGCCCGCCGATCTCGCGCGGGCGCGGGCGCTCGTGTCCGGCGCGCCGATCGCGCCCGTCCCGGGTGCGGCGGTCGGCCCGGCGCTTCCGCGGGTCGGCGTGGGCACGGACGTGCACGCGTTCGGCGGAGAGGGATCCCTGTGGCTCGCGGGGCTCGAGTGGCCGGGGGAGCCCGCGCTCTCGGGTCACTCCGACGGCGACGCGGTCGCGCACGCGATCGTCGACGCTCTCCTGTCGGCCGCGGGGCTCGGGGACATCGGCTCGCGCTTCGGCACCGACAGGCCGGAGCTCGCCGGAGCGCATGCCGACGCCTTCCTCGCGGACACCCGCGCCCACCTCGCGAGCGCCGGATGGGCCGTCGTCAACGTCGCCGTGCAGGTGCAGTCGGCACGGCCGAAGCTCGCCCCCCGCCGCGCCGAGGCGGAGGCCGTCCTGTCGGCCGCGCTCGGGGGCGCGCCCGTCAGCGTCTCCGCCACGACGACCGACGGCCTCGGCTTCACCGGCCGCGCCGAGGGCGTCCAGGCCTTCGCCGTCGCGCTCGTCGTGCGCGCATAGCCGCAGCGTCAGACGGTGCGGCTCATGAACGTCGAGAGCGGGTCCGCCGCGTAGCCCTCGAACGGCCCGCACTCGACGAACCCCTCGCTCGCGTAGAGGCGCCGTGCCGGGAGGAACGCCTCGTCGCTGCCGGTCTCGAGCCAGAGCGAGGTCATGCCGCGATCGGCTGCCGCGGCGATGACGTGTCGGAGGAGCGCTCTCGCGACGCCGCGCCCGAGATGCGTCTCCGCCGTGCGGAAGGACTTCAGCTCCCCGCGCCGGGCGTCGAGCTCCTTGAGGGCGCCGATGCCCGCGATCTCCCCGCGGATCCACGCCGACCACGGGGTCACGGAGGGATCGCGCAGCCCGTCGAGGTCGAGCGCGTGCACGCTCTCGGCGGGCGAGCCCGCGTGCATGCCGGCGAGGTGGACGGCTGCGAGCGCCTGCGTCGCGGGATCGCTCAGATCGTCGGCGCGGATGTCGATGGTCATGGTCTCAGCCCTCCAGGGCGTAGGGCCGGGGCGCCCGGGGGCGCCGCGAGCCCCAGGCGATCAGGACGAGACCCGCGCCGAGCACGACGACGCCCGCGACGCCGAGCGGCGCGAGCCTCTCGCCGAGCACGACGAGCCCGAGCACGCTCGCCGTGAGCGGCTCGGCGAGCGTGAGCGTCGCCGCCGTCGCGGCCCTCAGCCCGCTCAGGCCCCCTGTGAACAGCACGTAGGCGAGCGTCGTGGCGCCGAGACCCAGCCACAGCGTCATCGCGACGCCGCTCGGCCGGGCGAGCCACGACAGGTCCTGGCCGGGGAGCAGGGTCAGGGCGAGGAGAGCCGCGACGCCGCCCGCGGTGCCGATCACGGTGAGCGGCTGCCATCCCCCGTCGAGCAGACGGCGCTGCGCGACGGCGAAGACGGCGAACGCGGCTCCCGCCCCGATCGACGCCACGACGCCGAGCGCCGACGCCGCCGTGCCGCTCCGCCCGCCGAACGCGAGGAGGGCGACGCCCGCCGTCGAGAGGGCCGTGGCGCCGAGCCAGAGGGCGCCGGGGGAGCGGCGGGTGAGCGCCCACTCCAGCAGGCCCGCGATGACGGGCGACGAGCCCAGGGCGATGACGGTGCCGACGGCGACGCCGTTGAGGGACGTCCCGAGGAAGAAGAGCGGCTGATACGCGAAGAGGCACAGCCCCGCGAGGCCCATGAGCAGGCCCGAGCGGAGGGTCGGACGGGGGCCCGGGGGCGACGCGGCCCCCCTCCGTCGCCGGGCGAGGACGCCGCTCAGGAGGGCGAGCGCGAGCCCTCCCACGACCATCCGCACGGCCCCGACGGCCAGCGGCGTCGTGCCGTCGGGGCCGAGCGCCTGCGACGTCCCCGTCGTGCCGAACAGGACCGCCGCGGCGAGCACGGCGAGGACGGAGAGCACCCTACGGTTCTACACCGTTCGCCGGGCACGCGGACGACGGCGGGCCGTGAGGCGCCGTCCGCGTGCCCGCGGCGACTCGGCCAGTAGGCTGGAACGGTGACTCTCCGGCTGTACGACACCCGCGCGCAGGCGCTGCGCGACTTCGCGCCGCTGGATCCGGAGAACGTGACGATGTACGTGTGCGGCCCGACGGTGCAGTCCGGCCCGCACGTCGGGCACCTGCGCGCCGCCCTCTCGTTCGACCTGCTGCGCCGCTGGCTCGCGCATCGGCACGGGCGCGTGACGTTCGTGCGCAACGTCACCGACATCGACGACAAGGTCCTCGACAACGCGACGCCGGATGAGCCGTGGTGGGCTCTCGCCTACCGCGTCGAGCAGGAGTTCGACGCGGCGTATGCCGCGATCGGCATCCTTCCGCCGACCTACGAGCCCCGGGCGACGGCGTCCATCCCGCAGATGCAGGAGATCATCCGCGAGCTCATCGACCGCGGCCACGCCTACGCCGCCCAGGGCGACGTCTACTTTGACGTGCGCTCGTGGCGGGAGTACGGCGCCCTCACGCGGCAGTCGATCGACGCGATGGAGGACGCGCAGGACGCCGATCCGCGCGGCAAGCGCGACCCGCACGACTTCGCGCTGTGGAAGGGCGCCAAGCCGGACGAGCCGCGGAGCGCCGTCTGGGAGTCTCCGTGGGGAGCTGGCCGGCCGGGCTGGCACATCGAGTGCTCGGCGATGTCGCGCCGGTATCTCGGCCCGGAGTTCGACATCCACGGCGGGGGCCTCGACCTGCGCTTCCCTCACCACGAGAACGAGCTCGCGCAGTCGACCGCCGCGGGCGACGCCTTCGCGCGCTACTGGGTGCACAACGGCCTCGTGACCGTCGACGGGCAGAAGATGTCGAAGTCGCTGGGCAACGTCGTCCCCGCGGCCGACCTGCTCGAGACCTGGCCGTCCGAGGTGGTGCGCTACGCGCTCGCCGCGGCGCACTACCGGTCGAGCCTCGACATCTCGGCGAAGGCGCGGGAGGAGGCGCAGGCCGCGCTCGACCGCATCCGCACCTTCCGGGATCGCGCGCTCCGCACCCTCGGCCCGACGGCGTCCGGCGTGCTTCCGGAGGCGTTCGAGGCGGCGCTGGACGACGATCTCGGCATCCCCCAGGGGCTCGCGGTGCTCCACGAGCACGTGCGCATCGGCAACACCGCCCTCGACGCGCGGGACGACGAGACCGCGCGGGGCGCTCTCACAGCCGTTCTTGGGATGATGGACGTCCTGGGGTTCGCGAGCGCGAAGGCCGTCGCATCGGGCGGCGCAGCGGAGGCCGCGCTCGGCACCCTGGTCGATCACCTCCTCGCCCAGCGGTCCGACGCGCGCGCGGCGAAGGACTGGACGACGGCCGATCGCATCCGCGACACGTTCGCTGCGGCCGGCATCGTCCTCGAAGACACCGCAGACGGAACAGTTTGGAGCATCGATGGCTAAGACAGGACGGCCGGGCGCCCCCAGGGGCAAGAAAGGCCCGACCAAGGGCACCGGCGGCAAGAACCGCCGGTCGCTCGAGGGCAAGGGGCCGACCCCGAAGGCGGAGGACCGGCCATACCACGTCGCCCACAAGCGCAAGCAGGCCGCCGAGCGGCTCGCGGGCAAGCGCGGCGGGGCGCAGAAGCCCGCCGCCCCGCGCTCCTCGCGCCCGAAGGACGACACCGAGAACGTGACCGGGCGCAACAGCGTGCTCGAGGCGCTGCGCGCGAGGATCCCGGCCACGGCGCTCTATGTCGCGCAGCGCGTCGAGATGGACGACCGCGTCAAGGAGATGCTCGCGATCGCGCGCAACCGCGACATCCCCGTGCTCGAGGTGACCCGGCCCGAGCTCGACCGCATGGCGGGCTTCGACGGCGTGCACCAGGGCGTCGCGCTCAAGGTGCCGCCGTACGAGTACGGGCACCCGCAGGATCTCCTCGAGGAGATCCTCGGGCGGGAGGAGACACCGCTCCTCATCGCCCTCGACGGCATCACCGATCCGCGCAACCTCGGCGCGATCATCCGCTCGACCGGCGCGTTCGGCGGACACGGCGTCATCGTCCCCCAGCGACGGTCGGCCGGCGTGAACTCCGCGGCGTGGAAGACGAGCGCGGGCGCCGCCGCGCGGGTCCCGGTGGTCATCGCCCCGAACCTCACGACGACGCTCAAGGAGTTCAAGAAGCAGGGCGTCTTCGTGCTCGGGCTCGACGGCGACGGGGATGTCTCGCTGCCGTCGATCGAGCTCGCCGATCGCCCCGTCGTCATCGTCGTGGGCAGCGAGGGCAAGGGGCTGTCGCGTCTCGTCACCGAGAACTGCGACCAGATCGTCTCGATCCCGATCTCCGACGTGACGGAGTCGCTCAACGCCGGCATCGCCGCATCTGTGGCCCTGTACCAGGTGTCGACGCTGAGGGCCGCTCAGGGGGACTGACCCCGGGCCTCAGACGAGATCGCGCCAGTCGCGGATCGCTCCGGTCGCGGTCGTGATCGGCGCCGTGAGCGTCTCGGTGAGCGGACCCATGATGGTCGCCTCGTCGCGTCGGTGACTCAGCACGTCGCGGATGTAGCTCGTGAGGGTCTCGGCGAGAGGCACGGAGGCGCCGCGTTCCTGCGAGAGCAGCCAGCGGTGCTCGAGCACCTGGTGGAACACCTCCGCGGGCTCCAGCTTGGCGCGCATCTCGTACGGGATGGCTCGGACGACCGGCTCGAAGACGCGGGTGACCCAGTCATGCGCCGCGACCTCCTCGTCGGAGGAGCGCGAGACCCGGATCCGGTACTCGTCGAGATCGTTCAGCAGGCGGCGCGCCTGGTTCTCCTCCGCGTCGAGGCCCGTCAGCCGCAGGAGGCGGCGGCGGTGGTGCCCGGCGTCGACGACCTTCGGCTGGATGGACACGCGGGTGCCGTCGGGCTCGGTCTGGATCGTCATCTCGTCGATGTCGAAGCCGAGCCCGTTCAGCCGCTGCACGCGTTCGGTGATTCGCCACGTCTCCGAGAGGGCGAAGGTCTCCGACTCCGTCAGCGCCGCCCAGAGCTCGCCGTAGGTCGCGACCAGCTGATCCGCGACGGACACCGCGTCGAGGCCGTGCTCGACGCGGCCGCCGGCTTCGAGGTCCATGATCTCGCCCGCGATGTTCGTGCGCGCGATGTCGATGTCGTGCTCGCGCTGGCCGTCGGTGAGACCGCCCTCGTACAGGTCCCCCGTCTCGGCGTCGACGAGATAGGCGGCGAAGGAGCCGGCGTCACGGCGGAAGAGCGTGTTCGACAGCGAGACGTCCCCCCACCGGAACCCCACCTTGTGCAGGCGCACGAGGAGCAGCGCGAGCGCGTCGACCAGGCGGGTTGCCGTCTCGGGGCGCAGCGTCTGCGTGAACAGGGCCCGATAGGGCATCGAGAACCTCAGATGCGCCGTCACGAGCGCGGCCGGCAGCGGCCTGCCCTCCTCGTCGGCGCGGCCGTCGATGACGGCGACACGACGGACGCACGGCACCTCGAGGCGCTGCAGCGCGCCCAGGAGCTCGTACTCGCGGCTCGCCATGTGAGCCGTCGTCTCCTTCACCGCGATGACCATCCCCGACAGCTCGCTGAAGCGCACGATATGGCGGGAGATCCCCTTCGGCAGCTTCACGATGGCGCTGCTCGGCCATTCGGCGAGCTTCGTGCGCCACGGGAGGGTCAGCAGGTGCGGATCGATCTCGGCGGCGGTGATGCGGAGGGAGTCGGCCATGATGAAGATCCTGCCCCAGAGACGAGCCGCGGCGCGGACGAACCGTGGAGGTTCGTCCGCGCCGCGGACACGGAAGGGCGGTTACGCCGAGACGATCGCCTTGTCGAGCAGGCGCTCGCCGGTCTCGACGTCGAACACGTGGATGTGCCCGGGCGTCGGGAGGAGCGAGACGGTCTCGCCGGCCAGCGGGTGCTGGCGTCCGTCGACGCGGGCGACGATCTGCGCGTCGCTGCCCTCGACGTGCCCGTAGAGGTAGCCGTCCGCTCCGAGCTCCTCGACGAGGTCGACCTTGACGGGGAGCCCGTCGGTGCCGGCGGCGCCGACGACGAAGTCCTCGGGGCGCACGCCCGCGGTGACCTTCGAGCCGTGCGCCTTGTTCAGGGCCGTGGCCTCGACGGGGACGACCTTGGAGCCGAAGGCGATGCCGCCGTCTGCGATGTCGGCCGGGAACAGGTTCATGGCGGGCGAGCCGATGAAGCCGGCGACGAACACGTTCTTCGGCTTCTCGTAGAGGTCGCGCGGGGTGCCGACCTGCTGGAGGACGCCGTCCTTCAGCACCGCGATGCGGTCGCCCATCGTGAGGGCCTCCGTCTGGTCGTGCGTGACGTAGACCGTCGTGACGCCGAGACGGCGCTGCAGCGAGGCGATCTGGGTGCGCGTCTGGACGCGGAGCTTGGCGTCGAGGTTCGACAGCGGCTCGTCCATGAGGAACACCTGCGGCTCGCGCACGATCGCGCGGCCCATGGCGACGCGCTGACGCTGACCGCCCGAGAGGGCCTTCGGCTTGCGGCCGAGGTAGTCCTCGAGGTCGAGCAGCTTGGCCGCCTCCAGCACGCGCTTGGCACGCTCGTCCTTGTTCACGCCGGCGATCTTGAGCGCGAAGCCCATGTTCTCGGCGACGGTCATGTGCGGGTAGAGCGCGTAGTTCTGGAACACCATCGCGATGTCGCGGTCCTTGGGCGGGACGTCGGTGACGTCGCGGTCGCCGATGAGGATGCGGCCGTCGTTGACCTCTTCGAGACCGGCGAGCATGCGCAGCGACGTCGACTTCCCGCAGCCGGAGGGACCGACGAGGACGAGGAACTCGCCGTCCGCGATCTCCAGGTTCAGCTTGTCGACCGCGGGACGGGTGCCGCCGGGGTAGAGACGCGACGCGTCGTCGAAAGTGACAGTGGCCATCTTGTTCTTCTCCTTCACCGGCAGGTACGTGCCGGACGATCCGTTGTGAATGGAAGCGGCGGTCGACCCGCCGAGGGCCCGTCTTTGGACCCGGGATCAGTATGTCACCGAATCGCGTGGCGTGGGGGGAGACGCCGCGCGTGCGAGGGGCGCCGTCAGGCGCCGCGGATGGCCCGTCTGGGCATTTCACAGTGACGCTGTCTAGCATCGGACGCGACCGACCGTCATCCTTTCGGCGGCGAAGGGGAGTGCGAGCAGGCGATGACGAACGAGAACCCGATCGTTCCGGCGGGCAGCGAGCGACGCGACGCGGTGCGCGAGAAGGCCCAGCAGGTGAAGGCGAGACAGCGGCGCGCGAAGGCGCTGCGCCGCGGCGGGATCGCGCTCGTCGCGGTCGCCGGCGTCGCCGCCATCGCGTTCGCGGTGACGAGCGTCGTGATGCCGACCCTCAGCAAGCCCGTGCTGTCGCCCGCCAACCTCGACCAGGACGGCATCTCCGTCGAGCAGGACGACGACCTGTCGTCGATGGTCGCGAGCTCCCTGTCGGCCACGACCGTCGAACCGGACGAAGCGCGCGCCGCGACGACCTCGGCCGTCAGCATCCGGGTCTACGTCGACTACCTCTCCGAGGGGTCGGCGGAGTTCGAGCAGACCAACGCGTCCCAGATCGCGGAGTGGGTCGGCCAGGGAGCGGCGGAGCTCTCCTACCACCCCGTGGCCCTCCTCACCGCGAAGTCGAACGGGACCAAGTACTCGCTGCGCGCCGCCGGTGCGGTGGCCTGCGTGAGCACGCACGCTCCGGAGACGGCCATCGCCTTCAACCACGAGCTGCTCGTCGACCAGCCGTCCGTCGACACCGACGGCTACACCGACGGCGAGCTCGCGTCGCGGGCCGCCGCCGTGGGGGCGGACGACACGAAGGCCGTGCGCGAGTGCATCGAGAACGAGGACTTCGTCACGTGGGCGAGCGACACGACCCAGCGCGTGCTGGAGGAGCCCCTCCCCGGCACGGACGGCGTCGAGCTGACCGGTGCGCCCATGATCCTCGTGAACGGCCGCGCGTACACCGGCGCGCTCGACGATCCCGCGGAGTTCGCGCAGTTCGTCCTGACCGTCTCGAGCGAGGCGTACTACTCGACGGCCGAGCCGACGGAGAGCGCCGAGCCCACGGAGGAGCCCGTCCCCGCCGAGACCGAGCCGACCGAGGAGCCCGCGCCCACGGAGGAGCCGGCTCCGACCCTGACCCCCGCGGAGTAATCGGGGAGTCCGTCTCGCGACGGTATGCTTTTCCCGGCCCCTCCGGGCCGCCGCCGGCTTAGCTCAGTTGGTAGAGCACCTGTCTTGTAAACAGGGGGTCGTGGGTTCGAACCCCGCAGCCGGCACACACAAGCCCCCGGCTCCCGCGTAATCACGCGGGAGCCGGGGGCTTTCCCATGTCCGGGAGGCGCTCGCCGAGGTCCGCGTCTCACACTCGTCTAACACGGGAATCTACGCCGCGAGGTCGAGCTGCTCCGCGCGGCGCTTCTCGACCTGCGCGATGACCTCCTCGACCCGGTCGGGCCAGAGGTGCGAATAGGTGTTGAGCGTCTCCGTGGCGTCCTTGTGACCGAGCATCCGTTGCACGAGCTTCACATCCGCGCCGGCCGCGATCGCATTGGTCGCTGCGACGTGCCGGAGGTCGTGCACGGTCATCGGCACCGCGAGGCCGACCGCGGTGCACGTCGGCATCCACACACGGTTACGCCACGCATCCCCGTTCACCGCGGCGCCCTGCACGCTGCGGAACACGAAGTCCTCACCATCGCGTCCCTCGACGAGCGCTCGCAGCCCGTCGACGACGAACGCGGGAAGGGGGAGCCATCGCTTCTCCCAGGTCTTCACTGGTCCGAGGATGCGGTGCCCGTCGCGGTCGGTGGTCCAGGTGCGGTGGATGCGTGCCCGCTTTCCGTCGAGGTCGAGGTCTTTGATCTTGAGCGCGGTGGCCTCGCCGATGCGTGGCCCGGAGTAGGCGAGGGTCTGCACGAGCATCCGGTCGGAGGAGTTGTTGGTCCGTTTCGACGCCTCGCTCGCGAGCTCTTCGATGGCGGCGTAGCTGAGGGAGGGGAGATCCTGCTCGAGGTCGCCGCCGACGCGGGGGAACTCGACGTTCTGCAGGGGGTTGCGGCCGATCCATTGCTCGCTGACCGCGTACCGGAGTGGCCCGCCGAACGTCGCCCCTGCGACGTGTCGCAGGTAGGCGGGGCTCATCGGTTTCGGCTTGCGGGGCTTCTTGAGGTGCTTGTTCGCGTCGAACACGTAGACGGCGGTGCCGGCGCGCAACTGCGCGATCCACGCGTCGATGTCCTCGCGGGTGATGCTGCCGATCGCGCGTTCGCCCCACTGAGGGAGGACGTACATGGTGAGCTCGCGATGGTACCGGTAGTAGCTCGATCCCTTGAGACGGTTCTTCGACGCGAGCCACGACTCGGCGACGTCGCGGTAGGTGCGGTCGCGGGCGGATGGGTCGATGTACCGGTGCGAGCGAATGTCGTCCTCGAGCGCGGCGACGAACGCCTCGGCGTCGCTCCGTCGGGCGAAGAGGCGTTGCCGTTGCCGCTGCCCGGTCGCGGTGGGCTCGTACCAGCCGGCGATCCATCGTGACCCGACTCCGAACTTCGCCGTCCGGAAGTGCTCGGGGAGCGTCTTGAGGGACTTGAGCTGTGCGCTGGTGGGGCTGATCTTCGTCGTGCTGCCGTCGGGCATCGTGACGGTGGCGTCCTTCACCCACCGGTCGGTGATCCATGCGCGGGCCATCAGCGCGCGTCCTCGACGTCGACCTTGTGATCCCACTGGCCTTCGCCCATGCGCGGCTTCACGTACACGGTGTCGCCGAGGCGGAGCAGCATCGCCTGGAACGCCTGAACGAGCTCGGGGACGACGTCGAGGTCGAACGCCATGGACGCGACGTGCCCGTCCCGCAGGCGCTCGACCTCCGCGAACGCCTCCCGGTCGATGAGGAAGCGCGCCGCCCACTCATTCGCGGCACGCTCCTGGCGGCTCCGTACAGGCCCGAAGTGCGAGGGCTGGTGTCCGAGGACATGGTGCCCGAGTTCGTGCGCGAGCACGGAGCGTGCGCCGCGACGAGCGAGACCGGGCGTGACGCGGATGATCTTCTCATCGGGGCGGTAGCCGCCGGCGTGCTCGCCGCGCGCTTCGACGAGCCGGAGGCCGAGGTCCTCCGCGATGCTGAGCAGTCGGTCCATGCGTCGTCCGGCTCAGTACTGGTCGTCGGTGTCGTCGGGGTTGATCGTGATGGACTCCGACGCGACCTCCGCCAGATCCTCAGTGCTCGTCCGCACTCGCCGCAGGGGGACGACGTTCGAGTTAGCGACGCTCTGCGCGCGACTTACGAGCTCAAGCTCCGAGAGCCCGAGGGCATGCGCGATCGCCGAGAGGTCCCTCACTGTCAGGATGACGCGCTCGCCGGTTCGCGGGTTGCCGCCGTCGAGACGGGATGAGACGAATTGCGCGTTGGATCCGATGAGCCGAGCGAGAGCACGTGAGGACAAGTCCTGGCGGCCCATCTCAGCCTTGATCTCGGAGACGAGCGCGTCAGAGAAGCGCGCGGGGAAATCTGGGGTCATGTAACTCATCCTGTCGTATGGATGATTTCTCGTCAACATGAATGATGAGCTTGACAGTGTCTGCTTTGTCATCCATTCTGATGTGTATGACGAAGCAGACAGCCTCTGAAGCGCTCGCCCAGCGAGTCGCCGACGAGATCCGCGCGGAGATGGCGCGTCAGCGCCGATCGGCCGCCGATCTCGCGGAATACCTCGGCATCACCGCACACACCGTCGGCCGTCGCCTCAATGGCGCCGTCCCGTTCAACGTCATCGAACTGGCATCCGTCTCCGTATGGCTCGGCGTTCCCATCTTCGAGCTCATCGCTCGCGCAACGTCGAAGGCGGTGGCAGCGTGAGCGCCGTCGTGTCAGTTCTTGGGCAGCGTCCAGCCCTCGGGAGCGACGACCACGGCATGCTGCTTCCGGGGCAGGTCGGCCGCGAGGTAGACCGGCACGTGGTCGCCGGGTCGAACCTCACCCTGGACGACGATGTCCGGAAGCCCAGCCTTCCGTCGTTCACGAAGAGCGTCACGAACCTCACCGGCCAGCCGAGCATCGCCGACATGGCGACTACCGAGGTACGCCCGGACCGCATCTTCCCGCAGCATCGCCTGCAGGCGGATCTCCACTCGCCGCGGCACCTTGCCCCGGAGCTCGTCCTGGTAGTAGCCGGCGTCCGAGATGGCGCGCCAGCTCGACGGGTTGTCGTCGAACACCGTGAGAGCGACCGACTCGCGCTTCACAGCACTCCGCGGCGCCGGGGCCGCCGGCGTGACCTCCTTGTCGCGCCTCGCGCCGAAAAGGCTCCGCAGAACGTCGATGAGACTCATGGCCGAATCGTACCGAAGGCGGTGGCGGCATGAGCAACATCACGCCCCTCCGCGCCGACGGCGCGACACCGGCCCCCGAGGTCCCGGGCTTCGAAGACATGCCCGCGGTGATGTCCCCGAAGACACTCGCCGGGTTCCTCGAGACGACCGCGGCCACGCTGCAACGGTGGCGTGCGGAGAACACCGGTCCCGCGTACATCACGATCCCCGATGGCCGCATGATCCGGTACACCCGTGCCGACGTCATCGCCTGGCTGACCAGCGCTCGCGTCGAGCCCCGCGGGAAGGCGAGCTGATGGCCCCGGCGATGCTCCCGGACGAAAGCGGCACGCGGATCGCGATCGGTGTCGCCGAGCTGCAGATCGAAGCGGCGGACGGTGACGTCGTCGTTCTCCTCGATCGCGAGGGCGAGGACCGGGCGATGATCGGGCACGCGATCGCCGAGGGGAAACCGCTCGCGGATGCACGCATGTGGGCGATCACCGCGGCGCTGGTGCGTGACGCGGTCCCCACGCTCGCGGAGGTGGCTGCCTGATGGCCGGGTTCCGGTGCCCGTGCGGCTTCCACGCTGCGGGGCCTCTCGATTCGATCCTCGTCGCGGCGCTCACGCACGAGCGCGTGTGCACGCAGGGGAGGGGCTGACCATGGTGATCCCGGTGAAGCTGATCGCCCGGTGGCCACGCCGTGGCGACGTGATGATCGTCGTCGACGGGGATCGCACGTTCCTGCGTGCGGACGACGTCGAGCGCCTCGCGCAGGTCCCGGCATGGTCTGCGGGTGAGACGGTCCTCGGTGACGAGTGGCCGGAGGAGCTCGACGGTGTCCCGTTCTACACGCTCGAGGCTGCGGTCGCGAAGGTGTCCGAGCATGCGGGGAAGGAACCGGCGCGGGAGTTTCTCGGCTGGCTGGACGTGACGCTCCCGCAGCTGCTCGCCCCGGACGTCGTCGCTCAGGCCCGACGGGACGTGTCCCCGTTGGTGTCGTTCACGATCGACCAGACCGCCGCGCAGCTGCTCCGTAACCCTGGCCTCCGTATGAACCGGGTGCAGCTGTTCGCGTACCTCGAGCGGTGCGGGTGGGTGCGCCGCGCCGGCGACGAATGGACGCCCACGGACCACGCCCGCGCCGAGGGGTTCCTCACGGTTCGGCAGATCCCGCACCCGGACCCGTCGCGCGGGAAGCACGCCTCCTACCCCCGCATCTACGTCACCCCCGCCGGCATGGACAAGCTCCGCGCTTCGCTCCGTTCCGACGCGCCGGAGTTCACCCCGGCGCTCACTCCCGCTCTCTTCGACTGACCACCCATGGAAGGTGCCGTCATGGCCACCAGTATTCGTCGCGCCCGACACCGGCGCATCGCCGTCACCGCGCTCGTGAGCGTGTGCGTCGCGGCGTTCTTCACGGTCGTCCTGCTGCTGAACATCACGATCGCGCACGAGCCTCTCGCAGCGTTGCCGCTCGTGGCCGCGATCGTCGTCCTCGCGGTGATGCCGTGGGAGGAGTCGCTCGGCTTTCTCTTCGCGACGACGGTCGGGATCCTTGCCGTCGCGTTCGGATGCGCAGCCCTGGCGGTGACACTGTGACCGCCGCCGGTTCGCCTGCGCGGCACGCGTGCCCGCCGGAGCACGATCACGCGGAGACGACGACGTGCTACTTCCACCACAAGTGCCGGTGCGACGCCTGCAGGGCAGAGAACACGGCGAGGCAGCGGGTTCGCCGCCGGCAGCTCGCCTACGGCACGTACGACCGGCGCTTCGTCCCAGCCGCCCCGATCCGGGAGCACGTGAAGGGCATGATCGCGCAGGGCGTCGGCGTGCGGACATTGCGCGAGGCCACGGGTGCCAACGTCGACCACCTCATCTACGGGTATACGCGCCGTGACGGCACCCGCGCCGAGCAGAAGCTCGTGACGGCGCGCGTCGCCCGCACGCTGGCCGGGTTCACGCCGACGCTGGATCACTATGCCGCGCACGCGGTGATTGACGGACGCGGCACGCGCCGCCGTCTGCGTGCCCTTGCCGCGATGGGCTGGTCCTTCGCTGTCATTGGCCGTCATCTGGGCCGCATCGACACAAACGTCGCACGCCTCGCCCGCGCCCGACGTGTCACCGCGGGAACGGCTCGCGAGGTGCGGGACCTGTATGAGGTGCTGTCGGTCACGCCGGCGGTGGGGGAGACGGCGACGGAGCGGGCGATGATTGCGCGCACGAAGCGTCATGCCCGCGATCGGGGCTGGCATGGCCCGCTCGCGTGGGACGACGTCGACACCGATCCGGAGCTGCCGTCGCAGTCGTTCGTCACCGACGACGAACTCGACCTCGAGCTGGATCTCGCCGCGCTCCTCGAGCAGCACCGTGTCGGCACCCCGGCCCGCCTGCGGGGCGAGGAGCTCCACCGTGTCGTGCACGCGTTCGCGGAGCGTGGCGAGCTCACCCACCGGGAGATCGCGGAGGTCGTGGGCTGCGCGGAGAAGACCGTCGACCGTCTGCGCGCCGCCGCCCGTGCCGCCGCGCGCGTCACAGAGCAGGAGAAAGCAGCATGACCGATCACGACGCCGCCGCACGCGCGGAGGCCGCGCAGCGTGGCATCGCCCGCTGGCAGGCGCACAGGCTCGCCGTCCTCCACGGACCCGACGAGGAGCGTTCGGCGGCGCTGAGCGCCCTGCAGCCGACCGATGGGGAGGAGTTGATGCACCTGATCCTCGCGGTCGCGACGGAGGCCGCTGTGGCGTTGCACGAGTACCGGGTTGCGTTGCCTGCGCCGATGCGGATGGCGCCGTTCGCGATCGACCCGCGTGCCGGGTACTCGCCGATGCAGCTCACGTCGGCGCAGATCGTCACCGCGGCCGCGAACCGTGACCACGACATGCTGATGGCGCTCGTGCTGCCGTGGGTGAACGGCACCCACCACGCGGAGCGCGTGGAGGACCTGCTCGAGCACCTCCTGGTCATGGCGATCCATCACCACTCCCACGTGTGCGGGGATGGACGATGAGCGCCCGCACGACGCCGGTGGAGCGCACGGAGCTTGAGGTGCGCGGGTGGTCGAACCCGGCCCCGGGCATGTGGCATGTGCACTTCGCGTGGCCGACGAACCCGCTCCCGATGAACGGCCCGAAGGGCGCGAACTGGCGGCGTGCCGCCGTGGCGGAGCGGGACGTTCGGGATCACGCGCAGCAGCTGATCCAGCAGTTCGCCCGCATCCCCGCTCTCGGTCGTTGCCGCGCGCTCGTGACGTGGTGGGTGACGACGAACCACGTCCGCGACGTCGACAACCTCGGCCGCCTCGAGAAGCGCCTCTTCGACGCCATCGTCCGCGCCGGCGTCGTCGCCGACGACCGCCCCGCGCTGATGGTCAAGGACCGCGCCGCGATCCTGCCCGTTTCCCAGTCCGCCGGCCTCGTCTCGGACCGCGGCTTCACCCTCACCATCATCCGCCTCGACGACCCGCAGGGCGGTGACGCCGCATGAGCGTACTTAAGCCGCCGATCGCGTACTTCGGTGGGAAGACGTCGCTCGCGGAGCGCATCGTCGCGTTGATGCCGGAGCACGACGGGTACATCGAGCCGTTCGCGGGCTCCCTGTCTGTGCTGCTGGCGAAGCCGAAGCCCGCGGGCATCGAGGTCGTCAACGACATCGACGGGCGTCTGATGACGTTCTGGCGTGTCCTGCGGGACCGTCCGCTCGACCTGGCTAGAGCGGCCGCTCTGACCCCGCACTCTCGGGCAGAGCTCGAGCAGGCGATGCAGCTGCGCACGGATCTCGACGAGCTTGAGACCGCCCGCCAGGTGTGGGTGCTCCTCACCCAGGGCCGCTCCCGCACCCTGAACCGCACCGGGTGGCGGTTCTTCGCCGACCCCGCCGGCCGGAACACCGGCGCGTCGTACGCGATGTACATGGACGCCTACCGCGGGCGGATCATCCCCGCTGCCGAGCGCATCGCCGCCGTCTCCCTCGAGAACCGCGACGCCCTCGACGTCATCGCCCAGTACGGGCAGCACGCCAGGAACCTACTGTACGTCGACCCGCCGTACCTGTCCTCGACCCGGCAGGGTGGCCGCTACGCGCACGAGATGAGCGCAGCGGTCGACCATGAGCGTCTCCTCGACGCCCTCCTCGACTGCCGGGCCGCGGTGATGCTCTCCGGCTACGCCGCCGACCTCTACGACCGAGCGCTCACCGGGTGGGACCGGGTCGAGCTGGCGGGGTTCACCGGCAACGCGGTGCAGAAGGATCGTGTCGAGGTGCTCTGGATCAACCGGGCCCGCGCTGGCGTGCTCGATCTGTGGGGCGGTGACGCAGCATGAGCGCCAAGGCCGCCGCCGGGTCAGTCGTCCTTCAGCGCTTCGTTGCGGATCGCGTTCCAGTGGACTTCATGCAACGCGAGCTCGAGAGTGGGCGCCGCATTTCCACTGCTATATCCGTTGCCGCGTTCCCACGGCGGCAGATGGGTACTCGCGGAAAGCCATGCCTCAACGGTGTATCGGATGTGACCAGAGTCGGCACCTCGATCAATGACTCGGACCGTTACCTCCTGGTTGTCGAAGTAGACGCCGAATTCGCTGACTTCATGCCCCTCGGATGCGTCGGGAAGATCGTTGAGGAAGTCGATGACTTGTTGGCTCATGCCCGCACTGTATCGGTGGTGTCCTGGTGAGCGCTACGGCCGCGGTGGATGCGTTCGCGGGTGTCGGGTGGGGTGTCGCGTGTGAGTGGCTCGGTGTCCGGGAGTACGGGATCGAGCGGGCGAAGGAAGCGATTCGTTCCCGCACGGCGAACGGGATGCGCACGATCGTCCGTGACGTGTGGTCGGGGCTGTTCTTCCCGTGGCTGATCCCCGCCCACCGGCTCTACATCGCGTCCCCGCCGTGTCAGACGTTCAGCATGGCGGGGAACGGGGAAGGCCGGGACGCGCTCGCTGATGTGCTGGCCGCGATCGACGACGAGTCGTGGAAGAAACCCGAGCAGTTGCACGGGCTGGCGGACCGGCTGGACCCGCGGACCGCGCTGGTTCTCACTCCGCTCGCGCACATCTGGGCGCATCGCCCCGAGCTGGTGGCGTTGGAGCAGGTGCCGGAGGTGCTGCCGGTGTGGCACGCGATCGCCGCGGTGCTCCGCACCCTCGGCTACTCGGTGTGGACGGGCATCCTCCGGGCGGAGATGTTCGGGGTGCCGCAGACGCGGAAGCGGGCGATCCTCATGGCTCGTCTCGATGGGAAGGTGCAGCCGCCGGCACCGACGCATTCTCGCTACTACTCGACGGACCCGTCCCGCCTGGACGCGGGTGTGGAGAAGTGGGTGTCGATGGCCGAAGCGCTCGGCTGGGACTCGGATGATCCGCGTGAGGCGCATGCGTTGCGTGGTGCGGGGCAGACGGAGAGGTATGGGGAGCGTCCGGGCCGGCGGGCGGATCAGCCTGCGCCGACGCTTCGCGCGAACGGTGGGGGCAACGCCTCCGGCGGGTTCGTGTGGAAGGTGCCTCGCCGAGGTGAGCGGCTCGAGACGAACCAGGACTCGCAACTGGGTGGTGGGCGGAAGGAGCGTTATTCGAAGTCCGTCGATGCGCCGGCTCCGACGTTGACCGCGCGCGCGGACCTGTGGAAGTGGAAGGACGCCCCGGCGACGACGGTCGCGGGTAAGGGCGAGGTCACGACGCGGGAGCATCACGGGCACGGCGAGCAGTCGGGCACCGCGTTGAAGCTGACGCGTGACGAGGCGGCGACCCTGCAGACGTTCCCGCCCGACTTCGCGTGGCGGGGGTCGAAGACGTCGCAGTTCTTGCAGATCGGGAACGCTGTCCCGCCTCTGATGGGTGCCGCGATCCTGGGTGCTCTGCTCGCTGAGCCGGGTGTGCGGGATGCGTGGGATCTCGTGTTCGCGGAGGTGGCCGGATGAGCGATCTTCGCATCGTGCCCGTCGACCTCAAGCACGCGCAGGAGTTCGTCGACGCCCACCATCGGCACCACGCCGCGCCGGTTGGGCACAAGTTCTCTGTCGGCGTCGCGAAGGGTGAGCGTCTCGTCGGGGTGGCGATCGTGGGGCGTCCAGTGTCTCGGGTGATCCAGTCCGAGGGCCGCACGCTCGAGGTCATCCGTTCCGCGACGGACGGCACCCGGAACGCGAACAGCATGCTCTACGGCGCCTGCAAGCGGGCGACGTTCGCGCTCGGCTACGACCGGCTCATCACCTACACGCAGGACGGGGAGACCGGCGCGAGCCTGCGTGCCGCCGGGTATCGGGTGCTCGCGCAGCGCCCGTCCCGGCCCGGGTGGAGCACGCCGTCACGTCCGCGGAAAAACCGCGCGGACCACGTCGCCCGCACGCTCTGGGAGGCGACGCCATCGGGCTCGACTGAGGTCAACCGCGGGTTGACACCGGATCGCGTACTCGGGGGAGGTGCGGCGGATGCCCAAGCATGACGTTGAGACCGCGAAATGGCTCGGATTCGTGCGCCGTGTAATCCGGTCCGCGTCGAAGCGTGTGGCCGACGCGGACGAGATCGAGCTCGGCATGCTCATCGCCATCCGGGCCGACCTTGACGCCGCGATCGCCGCCGCCGTGAAGGGGCAGCGGGAGCGGGGTGTGACGTGGGCGGGCATCGCCGCAGCGACCGGCACGACCCGGCAAGCCGCACACAAACGGTGGGGCCGGTCATGACCGGCAGCCCGTTCGTCCGTGACGCCCTCGACCGGCGTGCGCAGATCCGCGCCGAGTACGAGGACGTCCTCTGGGCCGCATACGAGGCCGCAGAGACCGCGTGCAACGGGGCGCTCCTCAACCGGGCCGGGAAGACCGCCGGCATCGACCCCGTCCGCCTGTTCCGCAGCAACCAGACCTACGCGAACGCGTACGCCTCCGAGGAGCTCCTCGAACACTGGGCCACCCACCCGCGACCCACGTTCGCCCGCTACGAGCAGCAACGCCACGACGCCGACACCAGGGAGGGATGGGCAGCATGACCCCCACCGACACCTACACCGAGACACCCCTCCTCACACCGAACCGGGCACGGACCGGCGTGCGCTCGCCGCGGCCGACGCCGGGGCAGCTGCTCGATTTCGAGCGGGAGCACCGGGAGCAGTCGGGGTGGAAGGACGAGGCCATCCGCGCCGAGCTCGGCATCGCGCCGGCCTGGTATCACGCGCTCCTCGGTCGCGCTTGGCGCTCCCCGGAGGGCCAGGCGCACGACCCGATCCTCTGCCGTCTCCTCGCCGACCAGTACGACCGATTCGTCGCCGCACGCCGCGGTGCCGCCCACCTGACCCAAGGACCCCACGTATGAGCCTTCTCCTCGAGACCCCACGTCCCCGCCCTGTCGTCGCCCGCTGGACGGTGGGCGACGTCGTCACCATCGGCAACGTCCGCTGGCTCATCCGATGGGCCGCAGGCGACGTCGTGATCCTCGCGTCCACGAACCGCTCGAACGGGGCATGCGTGTGGGAGACGACCCGCGACCGCCTGCCCACGAAGGGAACACGATGAGCGCCCCCGACAACCACTCCGATGACCGTCCCACCTGGGCGGAGGTGAACTGGTGGCTCGCCGCGGAGCGTGCCCGCAAGACCGCCGTCCGCCTCGAGCAGGAGCTCGCCGTCGCCGAGACGCGCGCGGAGACCGCCGAGCGTGCCCTCGCTGGCATGCGTCCTGATGGCGAGCAGGCCCCGCCGCAGTTGACGGACGAGGAAGCACGCCGGGCGGCGCTGCGCATGATCGGCATCGACCCCGACCCGTACCACCCTCACCGTGCGACCGATCACGTCGCCTCGAACGACTCGACCGGATACGACTGGGCTCCCGAACCCCGCTCCTGGTGGCGACGCTTCCTCATCTGGCTCGGACTGGCGGACGACTGATGCGCGCCGACAAGCGCCGAGCCGGCCGCGCCATCCGCAAGCGCCGCCGGCAGGAACGCCTCATCACCGGGATCGCGCTCGACGCGGGGATCGAGCTCATGCCGTGGCAGCTGGCCTGGGCGACGATCGCGCTGAGCGGCACCGAGGTATACGTCGGCCGCGGCGTGTACGTCTCGCCAGGCGGACACCGTTCTGGCAAGGCCGCGGTCGTTCGCCTTGCTCGAGGCGCCCGGCCCACCATCGTCCTCCAAGACGAGGCCGTCAACCTGTCCAGCTCCGACCGCACCCGCATCGCCAACGCCCTGGGGTGGTCATGACCACCACCGCGACCCGTCCGCTACTCCGCAGCCCGCGAGGCCGCCGCCTGAACCCGGCGACGGGGAAGGTGCACATCCCCGAGCTGGCGAAGTTCTACGTCGTCTACTTCCCCGACACGATGACCCTCAAAGTCGGCCGTGCCTGGCGAGAGAGCCGCCTGAACGACTACGAAGCCGCCGGCGCACGCATCGAGTGGTACTGGGAGAACACCCCCGCCTCGTGGGAAGCCGGCGCCCTCGCGACCCTGCACGAATGGTTCGACCCCGCCTTCACCTCCCGCGACGCCGCAGCCCACGTGCTCCCACACGAAGGCAAGGGGTGGACAGAGTGCTTCCTCGTCGCCCCCGAAGCAGTCGAGATCGCCGTCGACATGATCATCCACGAAGGAATCACCCGATATGAACCAGGACCCACCCCTGCAACTCTCGCCCGACGAGCTGACTGCCGAGCTGACCGACGAGGACATGAACATGCTGCCGGTGACGGCGCGGTTCCTGTCGCTCGTGCTGCGCTCGCGGCTGGGGGCGTCGTCGAGCGCGCGTCTGAACCTCCCGCTGATCAAGGGGCAGTTCTTCCCGCTCGACACGACGGTGACGTCGGAGAGCCTGTCGATGGACGTTCTCGAGCTCGAAGCGGCGGCGATCCTGCGCACATGGGTCGACGATCGCGGCCTCGAACGGTACGCCTTCGAGCGCTTCACGGCCCCTCCTCACGAGGGCGTGGGGCACCCGCCAACGCCCGATCACAGCGAATTCATAGCATCGGTAGGGAGAGAGAAGAGAGAGCGCGAGCGCGCGAGAGAGGGCGCGAGCGCGCGAGAGGCCCCGCCCTCGGCCCGCCGGGACACTCTGCGCCCACCGCCCCCACGCTTCTGCTCAGACCACCTCCCGGACGGATCAGACGGGGAGCCCTGCGTGAAGTGTCAGGACCGCCGCATGGAGTTCATGGCTTGGAACTACGAACGCACCCACCCCGCCGGAACGGAGTCGACCGATGACGAGTGAACGCTACTGCGCCCGAGGGTGCACGATCCGTGGCGAGCACTTCGCCGCGTGCCCCGACTACGGCAACGCCGACGGCACGTGCAGGGGCTGCGTCCCCGTCGAGGCGCGTGACGGAGCGCTCATCTGTGAGCGCTGCTATCGGGCGATCCGGGGGTGTCTTGAGGATGCGGCGGATGTCGTCGGGCATCTGCGTTCGATCGCGGACCCGACTCGGTCGTCGTGGAACTTCGACCGTCTCGTGCTGTCGGGTCGGATCGAGCTTCCCGCTCCGGTGCAGGCGTCGATCATCGACGCCTCCGACGACATCGTGAAGGCGCTTCGTGCGTGGGCGCTGTACGTGCAGTTCGGGTATGGGCACCCGTGGCGGGCTCAGGGCCTCGAGGCGGGCGCCGACGCCGCGTCGTCGCATGAGGACGCTGCCGCCTGCGCCGACCTCATCCTCACCGACCTCGACCGGATCGCGAACAACCACGACGCCGCCCTCGGCCTCCACGCCGACATCGCCGCCCGCACGCCGGGGGACCCGGACCGGTGGACCGTCGCCGACGCCCTCGCCCGGTTCCCGCTCGACGACCAGCCCCGCACCGCGGAGCAGCCGTGCCCGGAGTGCGCACGTCTGACCGTGCACGTCCAGCCGCCCCGCCGCGGCGGGAACGACACCCGGTACCTGTGCCGGTCATGCGGATGGGTCGCGAACAGCGCCGACGACGGAGGCCTGTGGGCGCACGTGTTCCGCGACGAAATCGAACGCGAAGAACCCACCCCCCACGACCCCGGATGGCTCACCCTCGCCGACGCCGCCCGCCTCGCACACCGCACCCCCGCCACCATCCGGCACTGGGCAGACAAGGGCATCGTCACCAAACGCGACGGCCGTTACCGGCGCGACGACATCACCACCCACCTCGAAGGAACAGCCGCATGACCGCCCGTTGGCTCACCCTCACCCAAGCCGCGGAAGCCGCCGGCCGCACAGAACGCACCATCCGCACCTGGATCGACGAAGGACTCCTCCACCCCGCCGACACCGAACCCACCCACGACCGCCGAACCGCCGCACTCGCTGCGGAGCGAGGCCTCTACCGGGAGGACCTGGTCGTCGCGGCCAGGAAGAGCAAGCGCCCTGGGCGCCCGAGGAAGGACAGGACATGAAGGCAGAGAGACGTCGCGCGGGTCGCGCGATCCGGAAGCAGCAACGACAGCAGCGGGAGATGCTCGCGCAGCTGCAGCACATCGACCTGGCGAGCATCGGACGGCTCTGGGTCGACGCGATCGCCGAGTTCGCTCGCGGGTTCGCGCTCTTCGCGGGCGCCGTCGTCCACGCGTCCGGTGTGGTCGTCGACGCCTACATCGCCGCCGTCACCGAGCAGCGGCTGACCCACCGAGCGCTCACAACTGGCCACGAAAGCCGCACAGATGAGGACAAGTCATGACCGAGCACGAGAGCGTCGAGGCTGAGGCCCGCGCCGAGGCGCAGAACTATCGCCCGGGGTGGGCGGACAGCCCGCACGACCGGGACTACTGGGAGGCCGAAGCGTTCATCGACGGCTACATCGCCGGGGCATCTCGTCAGGCTCCCGCCTTGGATGAGCGTGCGCTCGGGGACGTGATCGAGGAGGCGTTGCACGACGCCGCGATGGTGGAAACCCGGGGCTTCCCGAGCGGTGAGCCCGAGGAGTGGGTCAGCGAGCCGATGGGGCTGTTGGTCGGCACGATCACGAAGGCGATCCTCGCGGCGGTCGGTGCGCCCACGGCTCCCGCCACACGGGAGGCGGTGGCCGAGGAGATCTCGGGCATCGTCGTCGGGACCGGGTACTACTCGACGACGATTGGGATCGACGCGGCACGAGAATCCGCCGACGCCCTCCTCGCCCGCTTCGAGATCCGAGAGCGGACCGAGTGATGCCCCGCTGTGATGCGTGGATGCGCGACCGTGCCCGGTGCGAGCTTCCTTCGCCCCATCCGAGGCAGAGGCGCGAGGCCCACATGGGCACCGGCTGGATCCGCTGGGGCACCGTCCCTGCACTCACCGAGAAGACCACCCAGGAGGGATCATGACCGACACCGAGCCGTACACGCCGAGTGTGGCGGAGATGCGTGAGTACGTCGAGACGGGCGGTGAGCCTCGCCCGTGGGTAGAGGTCGACCAAGCCGAGGAGGCACGCGAGAGGTTCCGGGCTGAGGCGTTTGACCGAATGGTCGAGGCCGTTCGCCAGGAGGAGCGCGAGAAGGCGGCGCGGATCGCGGACGGCCTAACCGAGCCCGGCCGGGTCACGTCCTTCACCGCTGCCGCCCGCGACGACACCGCACGTCGGATCGCCGCCCGCATCAGGGCTCAGGGGGAGGGGCAGTCGTGAAGATGCCCCAGCGCGAGGCGGAGCGCTTCATCTCCGATCTGCAAGACCACATCGAGTCCGTCACGACCTTCTACGTCTCCCAGGACGAACTGCGTGACATCATCCGCGGGCTGCGAGCCGATGGGCACGTGGACCTGCCCGACCTGGAGAACGCATCATGACCGACATCGACAAGCTGATCGCGGATGCGCGATTCGCGCGTGGTGCGTATCCGCTTGACAGTGAGACTGTCGCGCTGATCGACCGTGCCGCCGACGCCCTCTTCGAAATGCGGGACGAGCTGGCAGAGGCGTACGCGGCGATTGCGGGATCACCCGAGAAGGCGAAGCGTCTCGCATCCCTGGTGGCATCGTCGACGCGACTCGTGCAGATCGAGCGTGACGATGCCCGGGCCGAGCGTGACCGTCTGCGCGGGATCGTGGATCAGGTGCGCGGGATTGTCCCGAGCGGCGTCCTGAACCGGCTCGACGAGCACTCGGGGGAGCCTCTTCGGCACATCATCCGGGCGGTCCGCGCAGCGGTCGACAAGCCCGCCGATGCTCCCACGGAGGCGGCCCCGGAGTTGGAGGGTCAGACCGACGCCCCAACCGAGGTTGGAACGCCCGCCGAGCGTGACGACCCCGGCGCTCACGGCGGCCCGATCCCTCGGTACGCGATGCTCGAGGTCTGGATGGCGCTCTACGGGCACGTGACGTCTGGGGCGTTCGACACGTTCTACGACGCGCACGGTTACGCCGACACGTGGGCGACGCTGTGCTCAGCGATCCGTGTGCGTGCGGGCGAGCCGTCCCCCGTGCAGGTCACCGAGGAGATGGTCGAGCGAGGGATCACGGGCTATCTCGAAGCGGAGGCAGGAGAGGAGGGCGAGCTGGTGGATTGGCTGGGGACGGGCTCATCGTGGCCGACCACGGCGTCGAAGCGCCAGACGCTCCGCCCCTACATTCAGGCGACCCTGACCGCCGCCCTCAACCCGAGCGAGGAGAAGAGCCGATGAGCAGTCACGGAGCAGAGGTCGGCGTCGACTGGGCGAATGGACTCGTGCTGCATGAGTCCGACACGGAGTGGCACCCGTGGGACCCGGCGATCTACGAGGAGAAGACCGATGAGCATCACGAGTGAGACGTTCTACCGTGCCGAGTGTGACGCCAAGGGATGCGAGGAGACCCTTCCAAACGAAGACCACGAGGGCGCGTCGCACATGCCGCGCGAGTACGTCGTGGAGGCGCTCGCCGAGCCGCGTGGCTTCAACGACGACGAGACCTGGACCATGGTGGGGGAGCAGACCTTCTGCCACCGCCACAAGCCCGGCAACGTCGAATGCAGCGCATGTGAGGGGGTCGGCTTCCTCCGCGCCGAGCGCGAGGGGGATCGTGCGCCGGGCACGTCTCGCTACTCGTTCACCGAGTGTCCCGTCTGCGAGCAGCGCGGCTACCTCATCGGCAGCATCGCCGAGACCGGAGGGCAGAGCAATGGCTGAGCACGGCGTCATCACGTCCGAGGCTGAGGCGGACGCGCTGCCGGTCGGTTCGATCATCCGGGACCACATGGGCGATGCTCGGCAGAAGGTGAGCGGGCGCGGGTGGGAGCAGGCCGGTGTAGCAGGCCGGTGGGGTCCGACGTGGATCGCGTTCCCTGCGACCGTGCTCCACGTCGGGCCGACGTACGACGGTGTCGAGACCGGAGGGCAGGGCAATGGCTGAGGGCGGCAAGGTCGAGATCAAGATGCTGACCGAGCGCAAGGTACTGCCCGTCCAGTCGGGGTGGCTCGCCGACTCGGCCGATCGCGTCGAGGTGGACGTCTGTCTCGAGTGCGGTGCGGTCGTGTTCGACGTCGTCCGACACGACGAGTGGCATGAGGCCAAACGAAAACCCTTCAAATCCCGCACGGCATCGTGATAGGCTGAGCCTTGCGTCAGACTTGTAACTACCGAACGCCCCGTCCAATCCGGATGGGGCGTTCGTCGTTGGCGGGCGAGTGTCGTCGCGCAGGTCTTCTCCCCGTTTCCGCGAAAAAATCTCGGCTTCGAGCGTCTTCCTCATCCCTGCCCCACCTCTTTTTTTCTCCCCGGGATCAGGAATTTTTACCCGGGGCGGGCGTCCACCCCGGGTAGGACGGCCGTTCACGGCGGGCTTGGACGGCGATGACCTGACGAGACCACGTCGCTCTACGGGGCGTACACGGCTTCCTGCGAGGGGGTGGGGATGACGGATTCTCCATACGGGTGGGAGCACCAGAAGCGCCGCGCCGAACTGCTTCCCCTCGCGTACAACACCCCGTGTCCGCGCTGCGGCAACATCATGCTCGAGACCGACGACCTCGACCTCGGTCACACCGTCGACCACGCCATCGACCCGCATTCGGTCGGTGACCGCATCGAGCACGCGGACTGCAACCGTTCCGCCGGCGGCACGCTCGGCGCGATGCTGCGCTCGCATAAGGAGCGCTTCCGGCCGTCGAGAGCGTGGTGAGCGATGTTCGATCCGGTGATCGCGCAACTGATCCTCGACGCGGTCGTGCTCGGTATGGAGCCCGACCGGGCTGCGCTCGCGTACGGCATCACCGCCGACGAGCACGCCGAGTGGAAGGCTGCGCCTCCGACCGACGAGGTTTCGACCGAGCTGATGACCGCGGCGCATGCCGAGTACGCGCAGAACCTCGCGATCGCGATCGCGAGGGCCGAGTACGTCGCTCTGCGCGCGGTGCGTGAGAAGTCGTCCGACGCGGACCGATGGTTCCTCGAGCGGCGGTTCCCCGAGAAGTGGGCGAAGATCCCCGCTGCCGTGCGAGCAGCGCAGGCGCCGACGCCGCGCGCCGGCAGCGGGGACGTGCCCGAGGGCGTCGTCCCCGAGGACCGCATGGAGCGTCTGCGTCGCGAGCGAGAGGACCAACGTCGTGCCGGAGGGAACGCTTGAGCTGCTCGGCTCGCAGACTCCGACGCACCTTCTCGTGCCGCCCGACGTCGACTACTCCGACGTCGTCGCGGTGCGTGAGATCGCGGACATGGTCGGCGTCGACCTGGACCCCTACCAGGACGAGTTCCTGACACACGGGCTCGGGCGCCGACGCACGCCCGACGGCGGGTCGAAGTGGGCGACGTACGAGAACGCGATCGAGCTGAGCCGGCAGAACGGCAAGTCCGTCATCTTCGAGCTCCGCGCGCTCGTCGGCCTCTACGTCTTCCGTGAGGACCTGGTCGTCTACTCGGCGCACAAGGGCGAGACCGCCATGCAGGCGTACACCCGCATGGTCGAGTACATCGAGTCGTCCCCTGACCTCAAGCGCGAGCTGTGGAAGACACCGTCCGCGAACGGCAAGGAGGCGATCCTCCTCAAGCCGCGGCCCGGACGCAAGACGGGGCAGATGATCAAGTTCCGCACCCGCACCCCGGGCGGCGGTCGTGGGCTCACCGGAGACTGCGTCATCATCGACGAGGTCCAGGACGCCACCGACGACCACATCGCGGCACTGTTCCCCTCGCTCGCGGCCCGCTCGATCACGGGCGACCCGCAGATCTGGTACGGCGGGTCGGCCGGTAAACGGAGCTCGACCGTGCTCGGCCGTCTCGTCAAGCGCACCAACGCCGAGCTGCAGCGCCGGGAAGCCGGCGAGGAACCGCGCGAGCGTCGCCTGCTCATGGCACGGTTCGCCGCCGACCTGGACGTCGACGACCCCGCGGACCCGCAAGTCATCGCACGCGTCAACCCCGCGCTCGGCCGACGCATCTCGCTCGACTACGTCATGCAGGAGTACGTGGCGATGGGGGCCGCGCTGGACGTGACACGGTTCGCCGCCGAGCGTCTCGGTGTGGGCGACTACCCGCGCGACGAGGGCGAGGACTGGGCGATCCCGCGCCGCCGGTGGGAAGCCGGCGAGGACCGCCAATCGAAGATGGTCGGACCGGTTACGTTCTCCGTCGAGGTGCGGATGGATCGCAGCTCGACCGCGATCGTCGCCGCCGGATGGCGAGCCGACGGTCACAAGCACGTCGAAGCGATCGCGGAAGAGGTCGGCGTCGCGTGGGCGGTCACCGAGCTCAAGCGCCTCACGCAGGCACACGACAACCTCGGGGTTGTGATCGACCCGGGCGGGCCAGCCGGTTCCCTCATCGGTCCGCTCCGTGACGCCGGGGTGCCGCTCGTGATGCTCAAGGTCGCGGACGTCACCGCCGCCTGGGGGAACTTCTACGACGCCTTCGCCGCGGAGGACCCGACGATCCATCACACCGGCGGCCTCGTGCTCACCAGCGCCGCGGCGGCAGCGGAGACACGGCCGGTGCAGGGCTCGACGACGTGGAAGCGCACGACGACGGAGAGCTCGTCGGCGATCATCGCCGCCACGTGGGCGGCGCACGGTCTTGACATCGCGAAGCCGACGCAGGCAGCCGGTGTTTCCCGTCGAGCGAACCGGACCGGTGACGGCGCCTCCGGTCCCGGCCAGCAGCCGCGCCACTTCCGGACTCGCAAGCCCGGCGGGTTCGACCCGCGCACATCCAGCTTCTGACCCTTCGAGAGGGGGCACCATGACCGGCCCCCGCGTCCGCCAGACCACCCGCCGCACGCCGCGCGTGCAGGCGTTCGTGCACTCCTCCGCGGCGACGCGTGAGCGCGGATACACCGCGCAGTCCGCATCCGGATGGTGGTCGGATCTCACGAACGAGCGCACGCCGGAGCTGCGCTGGCCGCTGTCGATCCCCGTGTTCGAGGACATGGTCCGGCAGGACGCGCAGGCGTCGAGCGTGCTGTCCGCGATCGCGACGCCGATCATGCGCACCGGTTGGCGTGTCGACGGGAAGGGCTGCCGTCCCGAGGTGACCGCGCACGTCGCCGCCGACCTCGGCCTGCCGATCGCGGGGGAGGCGAACGGCGTCCCCGCGTCCCGCACGCGTGGCCGGTTCTCGTGGACCGAGCACCTCGCCGTCGTCGTCCCCGATCATCTGCAGTTCGGGCACGCCGTGTTCGAGCAGGTCTACTTCCGTCCGCGATCCGTCGAGGAGGGCGGGGACGGCCTCTTCCACCTGCGCAAGCTCGGCTACCGGCCGGCGCGCACGATCGCAGCGTGGAACGTCGCCCCGGACGGTGGGCTCGTCGGCATCCAGCAGTACGGCGGTCTGAACGAGGGCGGCGTGCTCACCGGGTTCGGCACGATCGGCGGAACCCCGCTGCCCGTCGACCGGCTCGTCGTCTACACGAACCGACGCAAGGGCGGCAACTGGGTCGGCGAGAGCGTACTGCGTTCGGCATACAAGAACGTCATGCTCAAGGACCGCTACCTGCGCGTCGACTCGATGGTCGTCGAACGTAACGGTCTCGGCATACCGACGCACGAAGCGGCAGACGGCTCCGCGGCCGCCATCGAGGCGGGCCTCGAAATCGTCGAGGCCGTGCAGGCCGGAGACAACTCCGGCGTCTCGCTGGCGAACGGTGCCAGTTTCGACCTCAAGGGCGTCACCGGCACGCTCCCGGACATCCTCGAGAAGATCAAGTACCACGACGAGCAGATCGCTCGCGCGGTCCTCGCGCACTTCCTGAACCTCGGCAGCCAGACCGGCTCGTGGGCACTCGGCGCTACGTTCGCGGACTTCTTCACGCTGTCGATCCAGGCCGTCGCCGAGAACATCCGCGAGACCGCCACGAGGCACATCGTCGAGGACCTCGTCGACATCAACTACGGTCCCGACGAGCCAGCGCCCCGGATCGTATTCGACGAGATCGGATCTCGTCAGGGCGCCATCCTCACCGCGATCGCCTCGCTCGTCTCCACAGGGGTGCTGCACGCCGACGAGGACCTCGAGAAGTTCATCCGCTCCACGCTCGAGCTGCCGCCGGCGTCGCCCGCCACGCGCACGGACACCTCAGAGGACGCGGCATGAGCGTCCGAGTGCAGACGTTCGGGTATTCGTTCCGCGACGCCCCCGACACCGATGTCGTCGCCGACGTGCGCGACATCCCCGGCATCGTCGTCAACGGACACGAGGACTCCAACGGACTCGACCCCGACGTGCAGGACTCCGTCATGGGCTCCACACGCGCACAGGAATGGCGCGACGAGCTCGTCGCGGAGGCCACCGAACGCGATGGCGACGCATCGCTCGCCATCGGCTGCTCCCAGGGCAGGCACCGATCGGTCGCACTCGCCGAAGTCGTCGCCGCCGCACTCCGCGAGGACGGACACGTCGTCACGACGGACCACCTCGACATCGACGCTTCGCCGGCCGACACGGCCGCTCACCGCCCCGGAGGACGCATGGGAAAGCACGAGAACCGCTATTGGGGGGACCGCACTCCGCCCAAGACCAAGGCCGAGTTCTTCAACGCCGTCACCACGCCCGTCACGGGCGAGGCGGGCGTGGAGGTCGCGACGATCCGCATGTACGGACCGATCGACTCCTACGGCGGATGGTGGGGCATCTCCACGAGCGACATCGGGGAGGTGCTTGACCAGCTGCCCGACAGCGTCGAGACGATCATCCTCCGCCTCAACTCGCCCGGCGGTGAGGTCTCCGAGGCCGTCGCGATCCTCAACATGCTCCGCGCCCACAAGGCCAGCATCGTCGCGGTCGTCGACGGCCTCGCCGCGTCGGCCGCCAGCGTCATCGCGGTCGGCTGCGACGAGACGGTCATGTCGCCCGGCACGCAGATGATGATCCACTCGCCATGGTCGTTCGCGATGGGCAACGCCACCGACCTCCGCAAGGTCGCCTCCACGCTCGACAGCTTCGAGGCCACCATCGTCGAGATCTATGCCGGCAAGGCCGGTGAGAAGGACTGGGCGGCGCTCCTCGCCGAGGAGACCTGGCTGCCCGCGAAAGACGCCGTCGAGCTCGGCCTCGCCGACCGTGTCGCCGTCATCCCCGATGCCGGTGAGACCGCCACTGTCGGAGACGACATCGACGACGACGAAGACCTCGTCGAGGACGTCGCGCACCTGCGCGTCGCCGCGACGCTGACCCCGGCCGCGTCCGCGCCCGGAGACCCCCACACAGGAAAGGAGACGGCCGTGGCTTTCAGCACCGACCAGCTCAACACCATGCGAGCCTCCCTGGGGCTCGCGGACGACGCGGACGAGACGGCCATCCTCGCGGCCGTCGCAGCCCGCCGGGCACCCGCTGTTCCCGAGGGCGTCGAGATGATCGACGCCACCGCACTCGACGAGCTCCGCGCCCAGGCGCGCGCCGGCGTCGAGGCACGCGAGCAGCAGATCACCGAGCAGCGTGAGCGGCTCGTGGACGGCGCCATCGCGAAGGGTAAGTTCGCGGCCGCGCGCCGCGACCACTTCCTCGCCCTCCACAAGGCCGACCCCGAGGGCACCACGGCCATCATCAACTCCCTCGCGGAGAACACCATCCCCGTCGCCGAGCTCGGGTTCGACGCCGACGGCGAGACCGTCAAGGCGTCCGAGGACGTCGCCTACGCTGCCGCGGCCTCCCGGCTCGGCATCACGATCGGAGCCTGAACGTGTCCACCGGATACCTGCCCAAGTTCAACCCCGGCGCGGCGTTCACCGTCCTCGCCACCACCGACATCACCGCCGGCCGCCTCGTCACCGCCGCCGGCGCACAGTCGCCCGCCGACTCGCCCAGCGTCGTCGGCGTCTCCGCCCGCACGGTCGTCACCGGAGAGCACGTCACCGTCTACGGCGGCGGCGTCCAGGAGCTCGTCGCCGCCGAGCCCATCGCCATCGAAGACCTCGTCAAGGCAGCCGCCGACGGCGAGATCGCCGTCTACACCCCCGGCACCGACGCCCCCGAGACCCTCCTCGGTGTCGCGCTCGCTGTGGGTGCTGTCGGCGCCACCGTCCCCACCAAGTTCCTGCGCTGACAAGGAGATCTTCCATGCCCACCTACGCACCCCCTGCGCCGTCTCTCGACGGCAGCAAGATCACCGTCGAGTACCTGCTGAACCAGCCCACGATTGTGCAGCGCCTCGTGCGCGACATCGCGGCTCAGCGGCTCATCGGCGGCCACCTGCTCACCGGTCGTATCGACATGACCGGATCGGGCGCCGCGGTCTACGAGGTCGACAACCCGATCATGGTCGACGAGGAGCCCGAGGTCCGCGACGAGCTCGCGGAGTACAAGCTCATCGACGACAGCGAGGCGGAGCCTTCGATCGCACAGGCCCTCTCTCGCGGGTTCGCGTCCCGCATATCGGACCAGAACATCTCCCGCAACCGGCTCGACGTGTTCGGGCGGAAGCTGCGCCGCATGTCGAACCGGGCTGTGTTCCAGTTCGACTCGGTGATCATGTCCGCCATCGGCTCCGCCGTGACGCAGACGCAGGCCGCTGCCGGTGCCTGGAACACGACGGGCGCCGACCAGTTCCTCGACCTGCTCCTCGCGGGCGCCGTGATCGACGAGCTCAACGAGGGCTACGAGGCGAACACCGTCGTCGCACGCCCGGCGAAGTGGGCGCGCCTGGTGGGCTCGCTCGCGAAGACGTTCGCCGGTGCGATCGGCACCCCGGACATCATCGCGAACGGGAACGTCCTGCAGGTCGCCGGCCTCACGCTGCTCAAGTCGACGCACCTGCCCGCGAACACCGAGGTGCTCGTGCTGGACAGCACCGCGCTCGGGTCGATCGGTTTCGAGGCCGTCGGCGGCGGGTACCTCGGTGATCCGTCCGACCCGCTCGGCATCGAGACGAAGCAGTTCCGTCTCGAGGACCGCGACGGCTGGCAGATCCAGGTGCGCAAGAACGGCGTGCCGATCGTCCAGGAGCCGCGGGCTGCAGTGAAGGTGACGGGCGTCTGATGGCGCGCCGTCAGTCCGCCGACGGATACGTCGGCAAGGAAGCCCTCACCATCATCAAGCTCCCCAACGGCACGCAGGCGTACGTGTACGCCGGGCAGAAGGTCCCCGCCGACGCCCCCGACGCGGAGATCACCCGTCTGCTCAAGGAGGGCTTCATCGCCGAGGCGCCGGCCCCGTCGGCATCCTCCCGCTCGCGATCCACGAGGCAGGCCGCCGACCCCGACGCGGAAGCCGCAGCGGAGGCGAAGGCCAAGGCTGACGCGGAGGCGAAGGCCAAGGCCGACGCCGCAGCGGCCGCCGCTAAGTAGGAGCAGGAGAACGACGATGACGGACCACATCACGAACGTCTTCGCCGTCGTCCGCGTGGACGGTCAGCCCGTGAAGGTTGCACCGTCCACGCGCCTCCCCGACGGCGTCGATGACATCGAGATCGCCCGGCTTCTCCGCTTCGGAGTCATCCGCGAAGACGACACCGCGACGACGCCGGATGAGCCCGCCGCCGATGCGGCTGCGCTCGCCGACGGGACTGTCGGCGTCGAGGTGGTGGCGACGGCGTCGAAGCGCGTGAGCCGCAAGGTCACGAAGACCGAGGAGTAACCATGGCACTGACCGGGATCGCCGCCGAAGTCACGAAGCCGATGGTCGGCGTGCTGCTCGTGGAGCGTGATCCGGGGATCCTCGATCGCGAGTACGGCGATCCGGAGGCGCCGACTTCCGTGTTCGAGGAGACGGTGTCGCAGATCGTGCCCGAGGTGATCTCCGTCGTCGGCCCGTCGCCGACGGGCGTGGTGCGGGATCTCGCCGTGCAGTGCATCGCTTACGGCGTGGCATCCTCCGTGGAATACGCGATGTTCCCTGAGCAGCAGACCGCCGGGGACGTGGGGCGTGGCTACTTCCTCAAGCTCAAATTCAACGAACTGCTCGCAACGCTCCGCAGTATGCCCGCGACGGGGCCCGGCGGCCTGGCCACGGGACTCTCGCGGGCATCCTTCCCGCCGGCGCGGCCGTATCCCGATCCCGCCCAGCACGACCGCTACGGCTACCGCCCCTACCGGTAGCAGCCAGGAGGTGCGTCATGGCCGCCCCCAAGAAGCCCGTTGAGAAGTCCACCCTTCGCGCGGAACTGAACGCGACGCTCGGCGCAAAGGTTCTCGAGGAGGCGGCCAAGCGCCTCGAGGACCGCTCGCGTCTGCTCGGTCAGATCAGTCGGTTCGCGCAGGACTGGGAACGGGACGTGTTCTCTTCCCAAGGCGCCGCTGCTGGCCGCCGGTGGAAGCCTCTCGCGTCGTCCACGCCGGGACGGCCACTCGTCCGCACTGGCGCCCTGCTCGCCGCGCTCACGGGCGCACCGAGGCAGATGAAGGCATCTGTGCAGCTGCGCGGCCCGGAGCACGCCCAGCACCTCAAGGCGGGCCGGTTCGGTGAGAAATCGAAGACGGGTACCGGTCGCCGCGCCGGATGGCAGGGCCTCGGCGGCCACATGCCCCGCCGCAACCCCGCTCCGCGACCTCCGCGCGACCGCATCGCAATCCTCACCGCCGACCTCCTCGGCCTCGTCACACCGAAGGACCGCACATGACAGGCACCCCGGTCGTGATCGGCGGGGACGACATCGTCACCGCCCTCGAGGCGCAACTCAAGGGCAACGTCCCTCTCGTCATCGAGGCGCTCAAGCTCGAACGTCTCGGAGAGGTGAAGACGTGGCAGGTCGTGCCCGACGCGGACGCGATCTCCGCCGCGCAGCTTCCCGCCGTGGCGATCGTCACGCCGAGGGTGTCGACGCAGCCGCGCGGGTCGCACACGGAATATTCCGCCGACTGGGAAGTGTCGGTCGGCGTCTTCGCTCGTGGGAAGGACCACGAGGAGACCCAGACGCAGATCCAGGCGTGGGCGAAGGTCCTGCGTGTCGCCGCGCTCCTGTCTCGCACGCTCACCGGCACACGGATCGAGATGCGTTGGGCGGGCGAGCTCTACGACCTGATCCCCACCAAGCAGGACGCCCGCACCATCGCGGGCGCTGAGGTGCTGTTCGACGCGCACGTCGACACCGCCCTCGACCTCACGTCGCTCCGCCGCGACCCCACCCTCATCTCTGTTCACCCGAACGTCCAACCCCACTAAGGAGACCCCGCCATGGCGCGTCCTCAGGTATCTGTCAACATCAGCGAGGCGCTCCCTGTCGCTTCGCTCCCGACCGCGACCGGCACGCTCTTCTACGCGTTCGCCGGCACCGGCGGCCCCCTCGTCCCCACGTCCGTCACGTCCGCCGCTGAGGCGGAGACGGCCGGCGTCCCCGCCGCGATCGCCACTCAGATCGGCGATGCTCTCTCGCAGGGCGTCCCCGAGGTGATCGTCCTCCGTGCCGCCGCGGAGTCCGCCACGGCCGTCACCGAGACGGAATGGGCGACCGCGCTCGACCTCCTCGCCCCGTCGTTCGGACCCGGCCAGGTCACCATCCCCGGTGTGGCCAGCACCGCCGCCCACACGGCCCTCCTCGCGCACGTCGCTGCGAACCCGCAGCGGGTCGCGTTCCTCGACGTCGGCGAGAACGACACCGCCGCGACCATCGCGACCACGGCCGCCGCACTCGCAGCGACGGCCGGTGCGGAGCGTACGGGGCTGTTCGGCCCGTGGGTGCAGCTGCCGGGAACGACGGGAGCCCGCGCGGTCCCCGCGTCGCTCGTCGCAGCGGGCCTCGCGGCCCGCGGGGACGCGGCGGTCGGCAACGCGAACCACGCCCCGATCTTCGACCAGGGTCGCGGCGCGGGAAGCGTGCGCAACGGGCTCGGCGTCGTGTCGGCATTCGGCGACGGGGAGGTCGACACCCTGTACGACGCGGGCGCGAACGTCTTCCGCGACGTGCTCGGCGTCGTCACCCTCACCGGGTGGAAGTCGCTCGGCACGGATGCCGTGTGGCGTCAGCTGAACATCGGCCGCCTGACGGCGGAGATCTCCGCCCGGATCTCGTCGCTCATGTACCAGTACCTCGGGTCGCCGATCGACGGTCAGGGCATCCTCCTGTCGCAGGTCGCCGGAGACATCAGCGGGTACCTGCTCGGTCTCCACACCGCGCGGGCGCTCTACGGAGACACCCCGGAGGATGCCTACGAGATCGTGTGCGACTTCTCGAACAACACCGCGGAGACCATCGCGAACGGTGAGGTCCACGCCGACATCGCGATCACCGCCTCGACGGCGGCCGAGCAGATCGTCATCAACATCGTCACCTCGCTCGCGGGCTGAGACGGAAAGGGAAACCACCATGGGAACCACATCGCAGGCCATCGTCTCCGCCTCGCTCGACGGGAAGTCGATCGGCATCTGGGACACCCGATCCGGCGGCGAGTCCACGGCCGAGATCAGCAAGTACCGTCCCGGCGGGACCAAGCAGCAGGTCGTCGACGCCGGCCGCCCCGACATCAGCGACGTCACCATCTCGCGCCGGTGGACGGTCGACCGTGACGTCGACATCGAGAAGCAGCTCCGCAACCGGGTGGGCGTCGGTGTCCTCACGATCACCGAGCAGCCGACTGACGTCGACGGCATCGCGTTCGGCAAGCCGCGCACCTGGACGGGCCGCGTCTCGAGCGTCACCGCTGGTGACGTCGACTCCAACTCCGACGATGTCCGCATGATCACGGTCACGGCCGTGGTCTGGGCGACCGCGTAACCAAAGAAGAGAGACCACGACATGAGCGACTTCGCCACCTTCGACGCCCACGAGGGCGAGACCCCCGCGGCACCCACGTCGGGCCTCGCTTCCCTCCGCAAGCAGAGGGAGCAGATCAAGGCGTCCCTCCACCTCGACCTCCTCGTGCCCCGATACGACGAGCCCGTGTACGTCCGGTACACGGCGCCCACCAAGGCGCAGATCAACCGGATCAACGACCGCGCCAAGAAGTCCCGCGACAAGGACGCGCTCGCCGAGGCGGCACTCCTCGCGGAGTGCGCGGTCGGGGTGTTCCAGAAGGACGATGCTGGCAAGCCGATCGGGCAGCCGGAGCAGTGGCCGAAGTTCGACAAGGACCTCGCCGAGTACCTCGGTGAGCCGAAGCTCGAGCGGGCCGTCGACGTCGTGCGCGCCCTGTTCTTCACGGACGGCGACATCATCGCGCAGGCGGCGGCGCTCGGCCGGTGGGCCGGGTTTGCCGAGGAGCAGGCCGTCGAGGAGTACGAGGGAAACTGAGGGGCCACCGCGCCGTGAGAGCGGCAGCGGTGGCCTCCGTCTATGGGCAGGACCCGATCGCGTTCCTCGCGCTCGAAGAGGACGACTTCCGGCTGATGAATCTGATCATCGCCGAGCGTGCCCGCATCGACGAGGAACGCGACCGGGGCCGCATGGACTACCTCGCCGGGAAGACCGCCGCGCTGACCGCGCAGGCCATCACGAGATGGCTGGGCAAGAACCTCCCCAAGATGCGGAGGTGACCGACCAGGAGGTGCATGGTGGCTGCTGGCGTCGTCCTCCTCACATTCCGCACATCGGGTACGGAGCGGGCGGCGAAGCAGGCGCGTGAGGTCGGGACGACGCTCGAGCAGACGAGCACGAAGGCCGGCGGCGGCGTCAAGAAGCTGGCATCGTTCGCCGGAGGTCTTGACAACATCGCCAGCAGCGTCCTGCCCATCAACACCGGACTCGGGTCGGTGTCGTCCGGTCTCGACAGCTTCGGCGACAAGCTCGGCGAGGGCGAGACCCGGATGGGCGGGTGGAAGCTCGCCGTCGCTGGTGTCGCCGCCGGGCTCGTGGCCACGGCCGCGGCGTCGGCGACGGCCCTCTACCAGGTCGGGTCGACCTTCGACGACGTCACGGACACGATTCGTGTCGGCACCGGTAAGAGCGGTGCCGCGCTCGTCGGTCTCGTGGGCATCGCGAAGGAGGTCGGCCGTGATGTCCCGGTCGAGTTCGAGAAGATCGGCCCCGTCGTCTCCGAGGTCGACCAGCGTCTCGGGCTGACCGGACAGACCCTCAAGACGGTTTCGAGCCAGTACCTGCAGGCGGGCGAGATCCTCGGCGAGGCCGTCGACGTCAAGGGCACATCGGCCGCGTTCTCGGCGTTCAAGATCGAAGGCGACGAGGTCTCCGGCGCCCTCGACACCCTGTTCCGGGTGTCGCAGACCACCGGTGTCGGCATGAACGAGCTCGCCTCCGGTGTGCAGACGAACGCGGTCGGCCTGCAGGAGCTCGGGTTCGGATTCGACCAGTCCGTGTCCCTCATGGGATCGCTCGATAAGGCCGGTCTCAACTCGACCGCTGTGCTCACGTCGATGACGAAGGGCATGGTGAACCTCGCCCGGGCAGGGGAGGACCCGGCCACTGCGTTCCAGCGCGTCACGGGGGAGATCGGGACCTTCGTCGAAGCCGGTGACACGGCCTCCGCGCTTGATCTCGCATCGCAGGTGTTCGGCACCAAGGGCGCTGCGCAGTTCGTGGGAGCGCTGCAGTCCGGCGTCCTCAACCTCGACGACCTCGCCGCGGCCGCCGCCGGCACCGGGGACACGATCCTCGGCGTCGGGAAGGAGACCGCCGACGCTGCCGAATCGTGGCAGCTCATCAAGAACAACGTGCTCGCCACGCTCGAGCCGCTCGGAACCGCTGTGTTCAACGCGCTCGGCGGCGTGATGGGAGCCCTGGCGGAGAAGTCGCAGGAGCTCTCCCCCTTCATCACGAGCTGGCTGATGAAGGTCGTGTTCATGCTCTCCGACCTCGGAGACACCGTTGGCCCGCTCATCGCCCCGGTGCTCGAGCTGTGGTCGGCGTTCTCGCCCCTCTCGCTCATCTTGACGGCGATACAGCCCGTTCTCCCGCAGCTTGCATCGACGTTTGGGATGCTCGCATCCGTTCTCGGTGGCGCGCTCATGCAGGTGCTGCAGCAGATCGTCCCGGTCGCGATGCCCGTCGCGACCATGCTCTCCGGCACGCTCGCGGACGCCATCGTCACCCTGATGCCGCTCGTCCTGCAGATCGCGCAGAGCCTGGCCGGCGCGCTCGCGTCGGCCCTGGTGTCGGTTGCCCCCCTGCTGGTGATGCTCGCTCAGCTCGCCGGCCAGGTGCTGACGATGCTGCTGCCCCTCCTCCCGCCCGTGTTCCAGCTGGGACTCGCGTTCCTGCCGATCATCACGGCGCTCATCCCGATCGTCGGCGCGCTGCTGCCGCCGCTGATCGGCCTGCTGATGGCCGTCCTTCCGGTCGTGCTGCAGCTGATCTCCCCGATCCTGCAGCTCGCGACCGGCGCGCTCGGGGTCCTCGTCGGGGTGCTGACCCAGGTCGTCTCATGGATCTCTACCGGCATCACCTGGCTCGTCTCCCTGGTCACCGGGTCGGGGTCGGCACGTGATCAGCTGCTGACGATCTGGAACGCCGTCAAGGACGGGTTCCTCGTCGTGTGGCAGTTCATCGACTTCCTCGTCTTCAAGCCTTTCCGCGACGGGATCGACCTGATCGTACGGGGCTTCAAGGTCGGGGCCGACGCGATCGCGAAGTCGTGGGATGGCATCAAGCGGGCTGCCGCGGTGCCGATCAACTTCGTCCTCGACACCGTGTGGAACAACGGCCTGCGATCGTTCTGGAACGACGTCGTCGGTGCGCTGGGTCTCGAGGACCTCAAGCTCCCGAAGGCGCCGCTGGTGGAGTTCGCCGAGGGCGGCGTGATGCCCGGCTACACGCCGGGTCGTGACGTGCACCAGTTCTACTCGCCGACGGCGGGATTCCTCGCTCTGTCTGGTGGCGAGGCGATCATGCGCCCGGAGTTCACCCGCGCTGTCGGGGGAGCCGCCGGAGTGGAGCGTCTCAACGCGGCCGCGCGCCGCGGCGAGGCGTTCGCGGACGGTGGCGTGTGGGGCACGATCGGTGACTTCGGTGCGGGCATCTGGGACACGATCACGTCGGCCGTGTCGGTGGCGACGGAGTTCCTCACCGACCCTGCGGGGGCGATCCAGACGCACGTCATCGACGGCATCCTGCGGCCCCTGCTCGGGGACGGCGGGAACGTCTTCCAGCGGGCGTTCGGTGAGCTGCCGATCATGCTCGTGGAGAACCTCGTCGACGCGTTCGGCGGGGCGTCCGGGACGGGCACGGCGGGCATGGGATGGGAAGCGATGTGGGCCATGGTCCAGGGCGCGGATTCCGGTCTCGTGATGACGTCGAACTACCGGCCGGGTGCGACCACCGTGAACGGGGGGCAGTCGTATCACGCTCTCGGGCGTGCGATCGACCTGATCCCCGCCACGATGGACACGTTCAACAAGGTCGCGGCCCTGTTCCCGAACGCGTCCGAGCTCATCTACACGCCTGCCGGGAACCGGCAGCTGCTCAACGGTCAGCCGTTCTCCGGCTGGTCGCCCGCGGTCAAGGCGCAGCATTACAACCACGTCCACGTCGCCATGCGCGACGGTGGCGTGCTCCCGATGCTGGCAGACGGCGGGGCGGTCGAGCAGGGCAAGGGCTACATCGTCGGCGACGGCGGTGTGCCGGAGCTGTTCGTGCCGGGCGCCGACGGGTACGTGTACCCGCAGGTGCCGACGTTCACCGGTCAGAGCGCCGCGGACATCTCCTCGTCGCTCGAGGACGTCGAGGTGCAGGCCGGATCGCGGGGCGACCGCACGATCGTTCGTGTGGTCACGGTCGATGGTCGAGTGCTGGCCGAGACCGTGTTCGATGATGCGGCTGATGAGGAGGCGCGCCTGTGAGCCGTGACCTGGACGTGCGGATCACGGCGCTCCTCCCGAACCGCCCGCACATGACGCTCAAGCTCATCGGCACCGACAAGCTCGGCGGCGGGGTCGGCGGGTGGAAAGAGGTCCCCCGCCGGCTCCGCGAGCCGATCCTCGTGTGGACGGAGCAGCCGCTCCGCACCTACACGCTGCCGCTGCGCTTCGACCGGTTCCTCGCCGGATGGGAGTACACCGTCGACGGCGATATCCGCGGCTTGCAGGACTGGGCGTCAGCGGGCCGACGGCGCACGGGCGAGCACAACCCGCCCACCCTCGTCCGGGTGTCCGGGAACGTGCGCGTTCCCCTGTCGATCAACTGGGCGATCACCGGTCTCGACTGGGGCGAGTTCGTCGTCAACGAGCAGGGGCAGCGCATCCAGCAGGACGTGACCATGACGCTCACCGAGAGCGTCCCGGTCACCGCGCAGGGGTACGCCGAAGCGCTCCGCGAGGCCCTCAATGAATAGGGGTGGTGATCGTGAAGGCCTCTACCGTCACGATCACCACCCCCACCGGGGAGACCCGCATCGACCTCGTCGCCGCGGCCACGAAAGCACGCATCCGCACGACCCTCCTCGGAGCGTCCACCCTTCACGTCCACCTGCCCGAGCATCTGCTCACCGCACGCCTCACCGAGGCGCGCACCGCGACCGCCGACGGGCGAACCTGGACGCTCGTCGGCATCCGCCGCGAGGGCGACACCATCCGCCTCGTCTACGAGGACACCATCATCGCCGCCCTCCGCGCCGAGCAGTCCCGCATCATGTACCAGGTCGCGCTCCCCGCAGCGGACATCATCGGCCGCTTCTGCACCGACGCGGGAGTGACCGCCGACATCGACCCCACCCTCGGGGAGATCCACGTCGAAGGCGCCGGACGGTCCCTCCTCGACACCACCGACTCCTGGCGTGAGATCAGCGCGCTCGCGGACCGTCTGGGCGGGCGGGCGTTCTCCGACGGCAGCCGCCTCGTCGTCGCCCCGGACAGCGTCCTGCTGGCCCGTGACGCGCCGCGCGTGACCGGCTCAGCCGGCGCCGTGCAGGGCGACGTCACGTTCCACCTCGACGCCGGCCAGCCGTACGACCGTGCGGCCATCGACGTCGACGACACGTGGACCGCTGACGCCGGTTCGGTTGTCGAGGTCTACGGCACCGGTCCCGCCGACGGCCGGTGGCTCGTGTCCGAGTGGGCACGGGATCTTCCGCACATCGCACCCGGCCGGGTGCGGCTGACGCGACCAGCAACGATCGGAGCGTGACATGGCCTGGGAGCCGCTGCCTCTTCCTGTGGACCAGGACCAGATCATCACGACCATCCTCACCGGCATCGCCACGGCGATCCCCGGATGGGTGCCCATCGAGGGAGCCCCGGAGGTCGCGCTCGCGGAGGAGATCGGCGTGCAGCTCGCCGCGGTGAACGCCGCGGCCGTGGCGGCCGCGAACTACGCGGCCGCGGGCGTCGCCGCGGCGTTCGGGTTCGAGCCGATCGAGGGCACGAAGGCGGTGCTGCAGGATGTGACGCTCACCGCGCAGCTTCCCCCGTCCGCGGGCACGGCGGCGTTCTCACGGGCGGTGACGGTCCCGGCGGGCTTCACGATCACCATCGGCGGGCAGCCGTTCATCGTCCCGAAGCAGGTGACTCGTGTGGCCGCATTCACGCAGGTCACGGCGGGCGACTTCACCGGGTACTGGCGGGGGATCATCACGGCAGACTTCGCCGCGTACGAGGCCGGGGACGAGTGGAACATCGGTGCCGCCGGCGACGTCGCATCCATCCAGACCGTGTCTCCGGTGATCATCGCCGCCACCCTCACCGCTCCCGCCTCGGGAGGGGAGGGAGCGGAGACGCTGACCGCGTTCCTGTCGCGCTTCACCGCGTGGCTCGCGACGCTCAAGCCCGGCGGGGTGCGTGCCGCTGACCTCGCGGCGTTCGCTGCGACGGTGCCCGGTGTGCGTCGCGCGCTCGCGCTCGACCGGTACGACCCGGAGAACCCCGGCACACCGGCGGATCGGACGGTGACGATCATCCCGATCGACGCCGCCGGCGGCGACCTCGCCTCGTTCGAGGTCGACCGTCTGCGCACGGAGATCGAGAGCATCCGTGAGGTCGGCTTCATCGTCCACATCATCGACCCGGTGCGAACCCCCGTGACCGTCGACGTGACCGTCACGGTCGCCGTCGGCGGCGACGTGACCGCGGTCCAGTCCGCGGTCGCTACGGCCGTCGAGGCAGCCCTGTCGCCGGCGGCGTGGGGGAGCGGCGGGGACCCGGCGGCATGGGCGGAGACCACCACGCTGCGCACGCTCGACGTCGCACTCGTCGTCGCGAACGTGCCCGACGTCGCCGCGATCGGAGCGATCACCCTCAACGGCGACACCGCCGACGTCACCCTGACCGGCCCCGGGGCGCTCATCGACGCGACAGTGGAGGTGACCGCATCGTGACCGCGATCTCCGCTCGTGTCCTCCAAGGCCTCGGCTCAGGCTTCCGACGCAACGCCGGGCACCTCCTCCCGCCGCTCGTGACCGCACTCACCGCACCCACCGCACCCGCTGACGACCTCACCACCACGACCCCCGCGGGGTGGGCGGCGATGTTCGATCTCGACGCCGGGAACCCCGCATGGCTCGCCCAGCTCGTCGGTATCCCCGCCGACCCCACCCTCACCGCACAGCAGCAGCGCGACGTCATCCGAGACCGCGGCGCGTGGTGGGGCGGCACCTACCAGGCGTTGCTCGCCGCCATCCGCACGGTCCTCACGGGCGAGAAGAGAGTCGAGGTCGCCGAGCGCGACCCCGACCCGTGGCATGTCGGCATCCGCGTGTACGAGTCCGACTACGGGCCCGGCGTCACGGCCGACACGATCCGCGCGCTTGCCGAGCGGCACAGGCCGGTGGGGATCACGTTCGAGTACACGTTCTACCCGCCCCGGTCGTACCAGGAGTCGGAGGACGTCGCCGGCACGTACGCCGACGCCGAGGTCCTCGCGGGCACCTACCGGGCCGCGGAGGAGTGAGCGCATGACGGTCGATGATCTCGTGCGCCGTCGTCCCCCGACGGTGCAGCTGCCTCCGACATCCGCGGTCGTGACCGCTGTGACCGAGGCAGGTGTCTTCGCGACCCCCACGGGGCAGACCGCCGACCATCCCGTCGGGCCGTGCCGTGGCCCCCGTGTGACCGCGTCCGGGCCGCTCGCGCCTGGGATGCACGTGCTCCTCGTCTTCACATCGACGGGGCCGTGGATCGTGTCCGTCGACGAATAGGAGCATCATGGCCGCGACCCTCCGCCTGCCGCTCGAGCTCACACCGGGTGGCGCCCTCCGCACCCTCGCACAGGACAGCAGCCTCGAGCTCGCCCAGTCAGTGCGCTCGCTGCTGTCGACGACCATCGGGGAACGAAGCGCCCCGTTGTCGGAGTACGGCCTCATCGACCAGCTCGGCGCCGTGACGATCGACGCCGGCGACATCGCCTACGCGATCGCCAGGTGGGAGCCCCGCGTGCAAGAACCCGACATCACGGCCATCGCGACGACCCTCGCTGATGGCGCCCCGCTGTCGACGATCACCGTCATCATCTGAGAGGACCGACATGGCCGCCGCCACCGACAAGGGGTTCCCGTACCCGACGCCGGACGACCCCGACAAGCCGCGCACCGATATTGAAGCCCTCGCGTTCAAGCTCGAGACGATGCCGGGCATCCGATCGGTGACGACTGCGGAGCGGGATGTCCTCGTCGACCTGTGGCCCGGGATGCTCGTCTTCAACACGAGCGACTTCGAGCTGCAGCTGAACGCGACTGGTGTCGCCGGGGACTGGGCGGCCGTGCACACGCTCGACAGCCTGCTGCCGATCTCGCAGGGCGGCACCGGCATGAACGTCGCCCCCTCGCTGCTCGTGAACCTCGAGAGCGGGGCGGCCGCGTCGCCGATGACGGCATCGCCGCGGCCCGGCGTGACCGGCACGCTGCCGATCGGGAAGGGCGGCACAGGCGGAGCTACTGCTGCTGCTGCGCGAACAGCGCTCGGCGTCCCCTCGAGCGACGCCGTCACCGCGGCGATCACGGCGCTCCGGCAGGAGATCGGCGACACGGGGCTCATCACCGACCGGACGGGCATCTTCACGCCCGCGTCCGACATCACCGTCAACGGCTTCGCCGCTCGCCGCGTCGCGGGCATGGTGACGATGCAGATCGCGCTCTCCGGCACGTTTGACACCTCCGGCGTCAACTACATATCAGCAGGCAGGATCGGTGCCGGATGGCGGCCCGTGATGGGCGCCTACGGGAACGTCTTCTTCGCGACGACGGGATACATCGCCGGAACCGCGCAGGTCAATTCGGAGGGCGTCATGAACCTCTGGAAGGACGCTGCCGGGTCCCGTGGCTCCGCCGGCGTCATCATCAGCTACCTCACTGCCTGAGCACACAACCCGCTGCTGTCCCGGCCATCATCCGAAGCCGCCCCGACGGGGCGGCTTCTCTCGTTTCAGAAGGAGACACCCATGAGCATTCCGAGAGTGCAGCTGCCGCAGCTGCCTGCCGCGACGTCGGAGGAGGAAGCCGACGCGAACGGCCGCGAGCATGAGCGGATCATCCGTGAGGCGCTCGCGGGCGCCGACCAGGTGATCGTCGTGTATCCGGACGGGTCCGACGACATCGCTCACCTCGTGGGCGACGTGCTCGTCGTCGAGGGCTACGAAGACGAGGCCGGCTGATGGCCGCCGTCATCTGGCCGAACGGGTCCGCGACCCGTCCGACGGTCACGTCCCTGTACGGGAACCGCACCCACCCCGTGTCGGGGGTGCCGCTGTCGTTCCATCACGGCATCGACCTCGTGGGCTGGTCGACGGTCGTCGCCCCCTGCGACGGCGTGGTCACTCTCGCCCGCTACAACGGCGGCGCGGGCAACGAGGTCCGCATCCGGCGCCCAAACGGCGACAGCGTCCGCCTCATGCACCACGCGAGTTTCCTCACCCGTGAGGGCGCGACCATCCGGCAGGGCGACCCCGTCGGGATCATGGGCACGACCGGCAACAGCACGGGCGTGCATTCCCACTACGAGTTCCGCGACGCCGCGTGGAACTCGCTCGAACCGAACGCCTACATCGCCGCCGCGAACGCGGGGCAGGGCGCATCCGTGCCCGACAGCAACGACACCACCCCTGGCGGCATCGCCGCTCTGATCGAAGGAGACCCCGTGCTCACGTTCTTCCGCTACAACTCGCTGATCTTCGTCATCGTCGGCTCGCAGTCGATCGACCTCAAGAAGGAGGCCGACGCGAAGAAGCTGATCGACATCGCCCGGATCCTGCACGAGCGAGACCCGCAGGTCTACCCCAAGCCGCCGGTCTACTCGAAGCCCGAGTCGTTCTTCAACCTCGACACGGCCGGCTTCCACCTGCTCCGCGCCGTCTACCCGCCCCGAGGCTGACCGATGCGTGACCCGAGAGGTGGTGTGCGGTGACCCCGTGGGAGTGGATGACGACGACCACGTCGGTCGACCAGGTGCTCACCGCCCTCGGGCTCGGCGCGCTCGCGATCCTGTTCGCGACCGACCGGGTGATGACGAAGGGACAGCACACCCGCCGCGTCGCGGACCTCACCGCGCATCACAACCGTGAGCTCGCGACCCAGGCGGGCATTCTCGCGGAGATGCGTGAATCACGGGACTACTACCGGCAGGCGCGTCTTGAGGAACGCGCCCGCGCGGACGCCGCCACAGATCGCCTCGCCGAGTCCGTGGAGGTCGCCAAGGCGTCCCTCCAAGCTCTCCAAGCGCTCGACGAGGCTGCGAGGAGTGTGACATGAGCGAGCACACCGACCCGACCCGGGCGCGTCGAGCGCTCGACGAGACCCGCGAGTCCACCGCCCGCACGTCCGAGATCCTCACCGATGCTCTCGACGTGTTCGCAGCGATCCGCGCGCACCGGGAACGAAACCACTATGCGGACAAGCTCCGCGCCATCATGAGAGGAACACCTTGATGCTCGACCCCTCGGACATCGTCCTCCTCGTCGCGGCGGGCATCGTGCTCGTCTTCTGGCTCGATTACGGTCTCCTCTCGCCCTGGTACCGCAGCCCCCTCGGTTGGGTGATCTTCCTCTACGGAGGAGCGATGGTCGCCCTCCTCAGCCTCGTCGTCTACGCGATCGTCTTCGACCAGCGCGCCGAGGAATGGTACCGGCTCCCCATCGCGCTCGCGGTCGCAGGCTCGGCAACCGCGAAGATCACGATCCTCCACTACGAACGTCACCGCGGCCGGCAGGCCCACACCAAGAAGGACTCATAGTCATGCTCACCAACCTCACCTCGCCCCTGTGGTGGAAGGACGCCTCCCTCCGCGCCGTCTACACCGCCCTCGCCGTCGTCGTCCCCTACCTCGGGGCGACGCTCATCACCGACGTCCCCTGGCTCACCGTCCTCTCGGTCGGCGTGCTCGGCTTCATCGCCTCCCTCGCGACGTCCCTCGCAGGCCTCCCCGAGGTCGAAGGCGTCGACCTGCCCTGGTGGCTCGCCGCCGTCGAACGCACCGCGAAGACCTTCGCGCAGTCCCTCGCCGCCGGCCTCGTGGGCGCCGCACTCCTCACCGACGTCGACTGGGGCGTCGTCCTCCAGGCTGCCGCCCTGTCCGCTCTGCTCTCGCTGGTGCGTCTCATCCTCGCGACCCTCCCGTACGACCCCACTACGCACGTGCTCGACGCGACGTACGAAGTCGTCGAGTCGGCCGACGTGCCGCCGATCACCAAGCCCTGACCTCACACACCGACCACCGCCCCTCCTGGGTGAGCCTTCGCCGGCTCCCCAGGAGGGGCGGTTTCGTCGTATCCCCGCGAGAGGCGGGGAACTGGTGGGTTCGTCGGGGTCTCGTCCGCCAGTCGGATCATCCCCGCTGAGGCGGGGCTGGGTTCACCGTACCGCATCCCCGGGGGCGCGGTCCAGACGTCGGGCGAGGGCGGCGATCACCCATCCGCGGGGCCGGTTTTCGTCGATGTCGGGGTATCGGTCGGTGTCGGCGGTGTGCTCCGCGACGAGTCTCTCGAGGTCGGCTTCGACGCCGGCGGAGGGTGTCGCGGTGCCTGCCTCCCAGCGACGGATGGAGCGGGGGTTGACGCCGAGCTCGGCGGCGAGTTCTTCGAGGGTGAGGCCGATGAGGTGTCGGCGGGCGGCGATCTCTTCGGCGGTGAGCGTGGTGCGGGAGGGTCGGACGGTGCCGGGCTCGGTGATGATCCGGGCGGGCTGGTAGCCGGCGGGGATCTTCTGGGCGAGGTCGTACAGCCACCGGTCGAGGGTGAGGTCTTCGTGCCCGAGGTCGCGGCGGTAGGCGTGCGCGTGGATCGTGATCGTGTCCTGCACGTCGAGGTCGGTGCTGTACGCGTCCGCCTCGGCGAGCTTCCGCTCCTGGGCGTCCGCGGGGAGGGCGTCGATGATCTGCCGACGGGTGAGGGCGGACACGCATTCCACCGTCCAGGTCTTCTCACCCCATCGGGTCACGGTCGGGGCGGTGCGGATACCGGCGTCGGCGAAGACGTCGCGGAGCTGCTCGATCGTGCTCACAGTGCCAGCCCCGCCCGGTAGGCGTGCATGACGGGCGAGAGGCCGACGTGCTCGGTCAGGACGCTGGACTCGATGTCGTCTGCGGCCCACTGGATAGCCGTCTCGACGCGACGCTCCCGCGGTAGGGCGCTGATGCCACGCTCACGCCATGCGGCGTCGAGGGCGAGTGTGAGTGCGGCGATGCCCTCGGAGTGGGTCACGGTCGTGATGCGCTGCACCGACATGATGTCGCTGACCGTGTACACGTCGATGGCGGTGTCGTCCAGCGGTAGGGAGGGTCGCATCGTGACCTGCGTGTGCTCCCCAGCGGTCATGACGTGATCAATCACGGCCGTGGCGTAGCTGAGCAGCCACGTGAAGGGGTCAAGGCCTGGGGTGGTGTCGAGTTGGTCGATCGCAGTGTCGAGGTCGTGGGAGATGGTCATGGTCAGATCCTCGCCAGCTCGCGGTCGATGTCGGCGCGCGGGTAGCCGAGGCGGTGCGCCTCGTCGGCGATCTCGTGGAGAAGCTCGGCGGGGAAGCATCCGGCGTCGATCGCGTCGCAGAGGGTGAGGTAGCGGGTGTAGGCGTCAGCGGAGGTGCTGGTGGCTTCACGGTCGTAGCTGCTCATCGGAGTCTCTTTCCGGTCTCGGTCGGGCCTGATGCCCTGCCTGATATCTCCACTATATGCCCTAAATTAGGACAAGCGCAAGAGGGAGGCTCTTCCGTGTCCGAAGTGCGGCGTACGCTGCCGCGTCATGGGGAAGCCGCCGTATCACGTGATGTTGATGACGCAGGAGGTCGAGCCCGGCCACTGGTTGATGGGGAGTTCCGCGACGGGTACGTTCGCGGACATCGAGCTGCGGCGCACGGAGGTCGGCCCCCGGTATCGGGTGACCATGTCGGGCGAGGTGATGGGGTGGACGACGACGTTCAAGTCCGCGTGCGAGGGGGCGTACGCCCGGTATGAGCGGATGCGGCAATCGGTCTACCGGGGTGCCCCGAACAGGGAACTCCCGCGCCCTAGCCCGACGCTGTGACGTTCACCGGACGACGTAGAGGACGTTCTCTCCGGCGCACCAGAAGCCGCGCGGGTCATCCCGGAGGGTCGTCCCGCAGCGTGGGCAGACGAACGGCCCGACCGGGCTGCGCACGTCGACCTCGGCGGCGTCGGCGATCTCCATCAGCCGGCGGGCTCGATGAGCGTCGGGTCGGTGGGGCCGGCGCCTCGGACGGAGTTCACGCGACGGTCGACGATGCGGCTATGCAGGGTGCCGGCGACGTGCTCGGAAGCGTCGGTGAGGAACTGCTGCAGGCCAGGGTCTCCTGGAGCGTCGGACAGCCACTCGTCCCACGTCTCGGTGGGGAGGAACGAGGGCATGCGGTCGTGGACGTCGCCGGCGGCGTCGCGACCTTCCCGGGTGATGACGACGAAGCGGGGTTCGCTGTCGACGAGGCGCGTCATCCCGGCGGCGGCGAGGAGCCCTGTGCCGTGGATGTAGTGCGGGGTCTTGTCGCCCTTCTCGCCGGTCCACTCGAAGTAGCCGGTCATCGGGACCAAGCAGCGGGCTCGTGCGAACCCTGTCCGCCAGAACGCGCCGGTGAGCTTCTCGATGCGGGCGTTGATGATCGGCGGCCCTTTGGGGCGGTTCGTGGGCTTCGGCCAATCCCATCGTGCGAGCTCGAGCTCCCGGCCCTCGTGGGCGCGGATGACGGGGGCGAGGTCCGTGGGGGCGATCGAGAACGCAGGCTCCCACCCGGGACGCCAGTCCTGAGGCCTCCCGCCTTGCGCGACGAACTCCCGGATCAGCTCATCCGTCGTCGCGTTCAGAGCGAATCGCCCGCACATGCCGAAACCTTCTCACACGATCCGCACCGACAACAGCTGCCACCCGTCGGGCACGAGCGCGTCGAGCGCGTCCCTGTCGTCGGCTTCAATCTCGCGGACCTCCGTCGACCGGTAGCGTCCGTGCCCGATGAGCTCGGTGGATCGCTTCACCATCTCCACGCGTGCGTCGGTGAGCTGGTGTCCGGCGGGGACCTGTGCTTCGAGAGCCTCACGCAGCTCGGCTTGCACGTGCGAGCCGGCGGTGATGTCTGTGGACGTTGCGGGACGAATCATGCCGATCAACACGGAACGAGCCTACGCCGGCGCCTGCTGGGGCGGAGGGGCAGCATCGTGGGGGTGGGTTACCAGAGCTTCTTGCGGAACCCGATGCCTTTGCCGAGGCGCACGCCGAAGTATCCGCGGCTTGAGATGGTGAACGGTCCGACCCGCTTCGACACCGAGGCGCCCGAGCCGGAGAGGTTGAGCCGGGTGGTCTTGCCGAGCTTCTTGGACTTGTGGAAGAAGAATCCCATGATCGTCAGCGGGCCAGGGCGGCGAGGGGGGCGAGGTCGGGGACGAGTGCTCGTGCTCGCACGAGGTGGTTCGCGGCGGCGATGATGCGGGTGTGCTCGTCCGCTGCGGTGTCGTCACCGAGGTTCTGGGCGAACCATGACGCGACGGCGGTCCAGGAGTACAGCGACCAACCGTCGCCGGTGAGCGGGGCAGGGAAGTTGCCGGGTCCGCGCTTGCCGGTGGAGAGCAGGCGCACGCTCTCGGGGGTGCGTCCGAGGCGGGCGGCGATCGTCTTGAGGGAGACGAGGTCCTCGTCTTCGATCCCGACGACGTGGAAGCCTGCCTTGGCGATGTCGTCGACGACGCTGAGGATCGCGCTCGCGAGAGTGTCCGCGTCGCGTGCGACGTGGAGGAGCCCGCGGCCGTTGTTCGTTTCGGGTGTGGTGTCGTCGAGGCCCGCGTCGAAGAGGGCGTCGAACTCCTCGTCTGCCGGCTGGCGGTCGAGGTAGACGGTGAACTCGTGGAGGCTCATGGTGTCTTCCCTTCTAGTGCGTGTGGTTGTGAGCGAATCGTGCGATGGCCTGAGCGTTGTGCTCGGGAACGCGGGGCGTTGACCAGACCTGGGTCGTCGCGCCGCATGCTCGGCAGGAGACGACGCCCCAGCGGTGCCCCTTGTGGACCTCGACGACCTCGAACCTCTCGCCGTCGAGCGCCGCGAGGGCGTTGGCGATTGGGTTCTTGGGGTGTCGTCCCTTGCTGACCATGTGACCAGCCTAACGCAAGTGTTGGAAGTATGCAACACTCTGGCGGAGGTCAGATGACGTCTAACATTCGTCCAAGATGACAACGCACGCACGATCAATCTCGTACACGCTCATGCGGCCACGTCACAGCGGGAAACACCTGGTTGCGCCGGTGATCTGCGGCTTCCCGAACCCTGCCGCGGTCTCGCTTGATTTCCACCCGACCCGACAGGGGGTCGTGGGTTCGAACCCCGCAGCCGGCACACGACGGGGACGCCTGATCCCTCCCGGTCCCGCGGAGACGCCGATCCCGTTCACAGGTGAAGCCGCTACACTGGTCGAGGCCGTCAGCGTGAATTCTCTGCCTTCCTCTCGGGGCAGGCCGCGTCGGCTCACCGGTCACGGGCCCACTGCACGGGTCGTTCGCACGGATGCGAGCAGATCCCCGCCCGACCGAAAGACGATCCGGCCGTCCGCACGCGGGCGCCCGGCACCAGACGAACCGAGTTCAGCATGACCCAGACACCCACAGAAGACCATCACCATACCGACGAGCCGCTCGCCTGGAAGCAGGCGGCGGACGACGTCTTCGTCGCGACGCACGACGGCGAGTTCGCCGGCTTCGTCGCCCTCGACGGCCGTCGTCATCTCGCACACGACCGCCACGGTCAGCAGATCGGCGACTTCGACTCGCTCGCGACCGCTCTCGCCGCGCTCGAAGAGGACCCGCCCGCGAGAGGGCGTCGTCCCGGCGCCCCCCGCACGTCGAGGCCACGCCGGCTGACGCGCCGCGTCCTCGCCTGAGCGCGCATCGTCCGGACGCCGGGCGTGCGCGCAACGGCGAGCGGATGACCGCACCCGCCCGCCCGTAGGATGTCGGAGCGCGTGACCGACGCGGGAGGGGAGGAGGCCATGGCCTCCGGAGTGCCCCGGCGAGGGCTTCTTCGCCCGGTCGTCGGCGTCGGCGGCGCCGTCGCGGTCGGAGCGCTCACCGCCGTCCAGGCGCGCGTCAACGGCCAGCTCGGCCTCGCGCTCGACGCGGGTCTCGTCGCGGCGGTCGTCTCCTTCGGCTCGGGCTTCCTCATCCTCGTCGTGCTGTCGGCCGCGCTGCCCGCCGGACGCCGCGGCCTCTCGTCGCTCGCGACCGCGCTGCGCGAGCGACGGCTGCCCTGGTGGCTCCTCGCAGGGGGCGGCGCGGGAGCGTTCAGCGTCGCGACGCAGAGCCTCACCGTCGCCGTGATCGGCGTCGCGATGTTCTCCGTCGGCATGATCGCCGGGCAGACCGTGCACGGCCTCGTCCTCGACCGCGTCGGCTACAGCCCCGCGGGCGTGAGCGCCGTCACCCTGCCCCGCCTGGCGGGCGCGCTGCTCGTGCTGGCCGCCGTCGCCGTCTCGCTCACGGGCGGGTCGATCGCACGGACGCCGCTGTGGATGCTCGTGCTGCCGTTCCTCGTCGGAGCGGGCGTCGCCTGGCAGACGGCGACGAACGGGCGGTTGCGCCAGCGGATCGGGTCCGCGCTCTCGGCGACGCTCGTGAACTTCGCCGGCGGCACCCTCGTCCTCGGCGTCGCCGCGCTCTGCCACGTCGCGTTCGTCGGCGCCCCGGCCCCCGCGCCGCCGCAGCCGTGGCTCTATCTGGGCGGGGCGCTGGGGGTCGCGTACATCTTCATCTCCGCCGCGCTCACCCCGCGCACGGGCGTGCTGCTCATGACGCTGGGGTCTGTGCTCGGGATGCTCGCCGCATCCGTCGTGCTCGACGTCGTCTGGCCGCCGGAGTCGCCGCCCGCCGTGTGGCAGCGTGCGCTCACGGTGGCCCTGGCCGCCGCGGGCGTGATCGTCGCGTCGCTGCCGCCGCGTCTCCGGCGCGGCTGATCCCGCCCCGCCCCGCGATGGCGGACGGCCGTCAGGCCCCGGGCATCCGCGTGAGGACGCGGTCGGGATCGACCCCGGCCCGGAAGCCCTCCCGGTCTCGGTCGGGACGGCCGCCGACGTACAGCCATCCGAGGAGCTTCTCGCGTCGCGTCAGCCCATGCGCCTCGGCGACCGCGGCGGAGCGGACGAAGCCGCCCGTGCGCCACATGACGCCCCAGCCGGCCTCGTCGAGCAGCAGGCTGAGCGTGTGCGCGACGCCGGAGGCGACGGCCTCCTGCTCCCACTCGGGGACCTTCCCGCTCGGCCGCGGACTCGAGACGATCGCGATGAGCAGAGGTGCGCGCAGCGGCTTCGTCGACGGTCCGTCGCCGGTGGCCCGGCCGATCGCCTCGCCCAGGCGCAGTCGGTCGTCGCCGCGCAGCTCGACGAGCCGCCAGGGCATCAGCCTCGTGTGGTCCGCGACGCGTCCTGCTGCGGCCACGAGCGGCAGCAGCTCCTCGCGCGTGGGCGCCTCCTCCGTCACCTTCGACCATGAGCGGCGGCCTCGGGCGGCCTCCAGGGCGGAACTCATGACGAGCGGCTCACGCCTCGGGGGTGAAGTCCAGCGACAGCGAGTTCATGCAGTAGCGGTCGCCGGTCGGCGTCCCGAACCCATCGGGGAAGACGTGCCCCAGGTGCGAGCCGCAGGTGGCGCAGCGCACCTCGGTGCGCACCATCCCCTGGCTCGTGTCGTCGAGGAGCTGCACCGCGTCGGGGCGGACCGACTCGTAGAAGCTCGGCCATCCGCAGTGCGAGTCGAACTTCGTGCCGCTCTTGAACAGCTCCGCGCCGCAGGCCGCGCAGGTGTACAGACCGGCGCGCTCCTCGTCGAGGAGCTCACCCGTCCACGGCCTCTCCGTGCCGGCTTCGCGGAGCACCGCGTACTGCTCCGGCGACAGCTCTTCGCGCCACTCGGCGTCGGACTTCTCGACCTCATACGACATGCGTCCATGGTACCGCCGCACGGCCTTCCGGGGGCGGGCGGGGAGCCGTCTCCCCGGCGGCGCGGCGACATGTCGTGCGCGGGCGGGGCACAATGGCACGGATGGACGAGGTCGCCAGGGTCAGGGAGCGGTTCGCGCGGTTCGCCGCTGAGGAGGCGCCCGGCCGCTCCGACGTCTACGAGGAATGGGCCGGCGGGGTGGCGGGGGACGGGGAGATCGCCGCGATTCTCGCGCGCATCCCCGCCTCGCACCGGCAGCCGCCGCTCGTGTTCGCCGTCACGCGCCTGCGCGGCGCGGCCGCCTCCGACTACGCGAGCTGGGCCGCGTTCGTCCGGGCGGACGCCGAGGGGATCGTCGCGGAGTGCGCGGCGCGCAGCCTGCAGACCAACGAGCCCCTCCGATGCGCGGCGCTCCTGCCCGCCCTCTCTCTCGTCGACGGGCCGGTCGCCCTCCTGGAGCTCGGGGCGTCGGGCGGACTGTGCCTCTTCCCCGATCGGTACTCGTACCGATACGCCGGTGCGGCGGGAGAGGTCGCGCTCGATCCCGCGGACGGCGCCTCGCCGGTCGTCCTGGCGGCGGAGCTGCGGGGCTCGGTCGTGCCTGCGGTGCGGATGCCCGAGATCGTGTGGCGCGCGGGCATCGACCTGCAGCCCCGGGATCCGCGAGACCCGGACGACAGGGCATGGCTCGCCGGACTCGTGTGGCCGGGCGAGACGGGGCGGGCCGAGCGGATCGCCGCGGCCGTCGACGTCGCGGCGTCGGGTGCGCCGCGGCTCGTGGCGGGTGACGTCGCCGACCTCGCCCTCCTCCGGGAAGTCGCGGCGAGCGCGCCGGTCGGGGCGACGCTCGTGATCACGACGCCGGGCCTGCTCCCGTACCTGCCGCGCGCGAGGCGCGAGGCGCTCGTCGCGGGCATCCGCGATCTCGACGCCCGGTGGGTCACCCTCGACCAGCCCGCGCTGCACGACGCGTGGACGACGCCGATCGACCCCGGCACGTGGGGGGACGGCTTCGCGCTCGCGCTGGACGGCGACGTGCTCGCAGCGGCCGATCCGCTCGGGTCGTGGCTGCACTGGCGTGCCTGACGGGCGAGAGCCGGACGCCGATCTACGCTCGGAGCATGTCCGCAGCAGCCGCACTCAGTGACCGCGAGAGCGCCATCCTCGCCTTCGAGGCGACCTGGGGCGGGCACAGCGGGGCGAAGGAGGAGGGCATCCGCATGCAGCTCGGTCTCAGCCCCGCCCGCTACTACCAGCTGCTCGGCCGGCTCATCGACACGGAGGCGGCGATCGCCGCCGACCCGTTGCTCGTGAAGCGCCTGCGGCGCATCCGCGACGAGCGCATCGCAGAGCGTCTCCGCGTCACCAGCTGATCCTCGAACGTCGCGGGATAGCATCGAGGGATGCCGAGCACCTACCCCCGGGACCGCTTCGACGAGGTCCCGCACGAGTCAGGACGCGTCGGCGCGCACCGCGCGGAGAACCCCGGCATGCGCGGAGTCGTCGTCTTCCTCTGGGCCGCCGTCGCGACGATCGTGCTCGTGATCGCAGGCGTCCTCGGATTCCTGTACCTCTCCCAGCAGGGCGCCCTCCCGGCCCCCACGGACGATCCGGCGCCCGTCGAGACGACCGCGGCCGCCATCGACACCTCGTACACCGTGCTCGTCCTCAACGGCACGGCCACGGAGGGACTCGACGACGAGGTCGCCGCGGAGCTCGTCGCGGCGGGCTTCGCCGAGGACCTCGTGATCCCGACCGACTCCAGCTCCACGGACTTCGCCGAGACGACGGTGTACTACGCGGACGCGGTGGACGAGGCCGTGGCCCGCGGCGTCGCGGAGGCGATCGGCGCGAGCGAGGTCGTGCAGAGCACGGCGTACCAGAACGAGAACCCCGAGCAGAAGGAGCTCACGGTGGTCGTCGGACTGGATCGTGTTTCGGCCGGGTAAAACTGTCGCGACGGGCGTGTCAAACGTCGCCGGAACCGCGTTCTGGCGCGGATCGGCGTGGATACGATCACTCCAGTTCCCACCCGCAATCAGGAGTGATCGTCATGACCCAGGGCACCGTCAAGTGGTTCAACGCCGAGAAGGGCTACGGCTTCATCACCGTCGCCGACGGCAGCCAGGACGTCTTCGTGCACTATTCGAACATCGAGATGAGCGGGTTCCGCGTGCTCGAGGAGGGACAGGCCGTGGAGTTCACGGTCGGCGCCGGTCAGAAGGGACCGCAGGCGGAGACCGTGCGTCTGGCCTGAGCCGCGGACCGTCGTCCCCCGCGCCCCGCGATCCGATCGCGGGGCGCTTCGTCGTGTGTCCTCCGGTGACGCGATCCGGCTTGCACTCGATGGGGTCGAGTGCCAAAATGTGATTAGCACTCCCGAGAGGCGAGTGCTAAACCCATACGCCCTACGTCCGGGAGGGACGAGAAACACATGGCAAAGATCATCGCTTTCGACGAGGAGGCCCGCCGCGGTCTCGAGCGCGGCCTCAACACGCTGGCCGACGCCGTCAAGGTGACGCTCGGCCCTCGTGGTCGCAACGTCGTGCTCGAGAAGAAGTGGGGCGCCCCCACGATCACGAACGACGGCGTCTCCATCGCCAAGGAGATCGAGCTCGAGGACCCCTTCGAGAAGATCGGCGCCGAGCTGGTCAAGGAGGTCGCGAAGAAGACCGACGACGTCGCCGGCGACGGCACGACCACGGCCACGGTCCTGGCTCAGGCGCTCGTCCGCGAGGGCCTTCGCAACGTCGCCGCGGGCGCCGACCCGATCAGCCTGAAGCGCGGCATCGAGAAGGCGGTCAAGGCCGTCACCGATCAGCTCCTCTCGTCGGCCAAGGAGATCGACTCGAAGGAGCAGATCGCCGCGACCGCCTCGATCTCGGCAGCCGACCCGTCGATCGGCGAGCTCATCGCCGAGGCCATCGACAAGGTCGGCAAGGAAGGCGTCGTCACGGTCGAGGAGGCTCAGGCCTTCGGCACCGAGCTCGAGCTCACCGAGGGCATGCGCTTCGACAAGGGCTACCTGAACCCCTACTTCGTCACGGACCCGGAGCGCCAGGAGGCGGTCTTCGAGGACCCGTACATCCTCATCGCGAACCAGAAGATCTCGAACATCAAGGATCTCCTCCCCGTCGTCGACAAGGTGATCCAGTCGGGCAAGGAGCTCGTCATCATCGCCGAGGACGTCGAGGGCGAGGCGCTCGCGACGCTGGTCCTCAACAAGATCCGCGGCATCTTCAAGTCGGTCGCCGTCAAGGCTCCCGGCTTCGGCGACCGCCGCAAGGCGCAGCTGCAGGACATCGCGATCCTCACCGGCGGCCAGGTCATCACCGAGGAGGTCGGCCTCAAGCTCGAGAACACCGACCTCGAGCTGCTCGGCCGTGCCCGCAAGGTCATCGTCACGAAGGACGAGACCACGATCGTCGAGGGCGCCGGCGAGGCGTCGCAGATCGAGGGTCGCGTGACCCAGATCCGTCGCGAGATCGAGAGCACCGACAGCGACTACGACCGCGAGAAGCTGCAGGAGCGTCTCGCCAAGCTCGCCGGCGGCGTGGCCGTCATCAAGGCGGGCGCGGCGACCGAGGTCGAGCTCAAGGAGCGCAAGCACCGCATCGAGGACGCCGTCCGCAACGCGAAGGCGGCCGTCGAGGAGGGCATCGTCCCCGGTGGTGGCGTCGCGCTCATCCAGGCCGCGAAGATCGCCTTCGAAGGTCTCGAGCTGTCGGGCGACGAGGCGACCGGCGCCAACATCGTGAAGATCGCGATCGAGGCACCGCTCAAGCAGATCGCCCTCAACGCGGGCCTCGAGCCCGGTGTCGTCGCGAACAAGGTCGCCGACCTCCCCGTGGGCGAGGGCCTCAACGCGGCGACCGGCGAGTACGTCAACCTGTTCGACGCGGGCATCATCGACCCGGCGAAGGTCACGCGCTCGGCGCTGCAGAACGCCGCGTCGATCGCCGGCCTCTTCCTCACCACGGAGGCCGTCGTCGCCGACAAGCCGGAGAAGGCTGCTCCGGCTCCCGCCGACCCCAGCGGTGGCATGGACTTCTGATCCGAGTCCGCACACCGGAAGGGCCCCTCTTCGGAGGGGCCCTTCCTCGTGCCGGTCGTCGGAACGCTCAGCGGAACATGCCGGCTGCGGCCTGCTCGGTCTCGGCGTACTGGCTGCCCGCCACATTGAGCGCCTGGCCGATCGAGGTCAGCGACTCCTCCATGTTGAGCTGGGCGGCACGCCACTGCTCTACGACGCCCTGGAAGCCCGCCGCCGCGGCGCCCTGCCAGACGGGCTGCAGCTGGAGGAGCTGCGCGAGCATCGTGTTGACCTCCGTGCGGATGCGATCGGACGTCGCGCGGACGTTCGAGGACTGCGAGATGAGTGCGTCGCTGTCGACGGCGAAGACGGACATTCTGGACTCCTTTTCGTGTCGCCACCGGGATGGTGTGGCTTCACGCTAGAAGCGTCAGGAGTCGTCTGCGTCGGAGTCCACAGCCGGTTCCGGCGACACGGCGGTCTCCGGAGGCTGTGCACGCGGCGTCGCGGTCTCCGACGTGTCGGAGCGCTCGCGCGCGAGCGGGAACGCCACCTGGAAGGTCGCGCCGCCGCCGGGGGTGTCGAAGACCTCGACCGTGCCGCTCAGGGAGTCGACGATCGACGCGACGATCGACAGCCCGAGGCCGCTGCCGCCCGTGTCGCGGGCGCGGGAGGAGTCCGCTCTCCAGAAGCGCTGGAACACCTTGTCCCGGATGGACTCCGCGACGCCCTCACCGTGGTCGACGATCGCGATCCACCCCCGCTGGGTGCGGGCGTCCACGCCCACCTCGATGAAGATGGGGGAGTCCTCGGGACTGTAGCGACGCGCGTTGCCGAGCAGGTTCGACACGACCTGCCGGATCTTGTCCTCCTCGCCGCGCACGACGGGAGGCAGCGCGACGGGTTTCGACGGCAGCTGGACGGGGATGTCGAGCTGCGCGACGACGGGCTGCTCGTCGGTCTGGCCCGTCCTGCGCCGGCGCAGGACCGACCGCGTCGCCGCGGAGGCCCGTGCGATCGCGGACGGCGTGCCGCCCCGGCGCCGCCTCGGCGCATCCGCCTCGGCCTGCTCGTCCGGCGTCGCGTCCGGCTCTCCGCGGTCCGAGGTCTCGAAGACGGCGCGTTCGGGCAGTGTGACGGGCTCGGTGATCGCCCGGAACGTGTGGTCCACGACCCTGATGTCGCGTGCCGGATCGGCGGCGCGCACGTCGAGGGCGGCGTCGTGGGCGATGGGACGGAGATCGACGGGACGGATGTCGAGCTCGCGGCGGTCGTCGAGCCGGGTGAGCGCCAGGAGGTCCTCGACGAGAACGCCCATCCGCTTCGCCTCGGCCTCGATGCGCTCCATGGCCTTCGCCGTCGCCTCGTCGCCTTGGAGGGCGCCCATCCGGTAGAGCTCGGCGTAACCGCGCACGCTCACGAGCGGAGTGCGCAGCTCATGGCTCGCGTCCCCGATGAAACGGCGCATCTGGCGCACCGTGGCGTCGCGTTCGTCGATGGCGCCGTCGATGCGGTCGAGCATGGTGTTGATGGCGATCTTCAGCCGGCCGATCTCGGTGCGCGGCTCGATGTCGGTCATCCGCTGGCTGAAGTCGCCCGCGGCGATCTCCATCGCGGTCGCCTCGACCTGCCCGAACCGGCGGAAGGTCAGCGTCACGACGCCGCGGGTGAGGAACGCCGCCACGAGCACCGTCGCGAACGCGACGAGGGTGAAGACGCCGACGTAGGTGCGGGCGAACTCGTCGACGTCGCTCAGCGGCAGCGCGATGATCGTGGCGTACGGCAGGTCGTAGCTCGCCGCCTGGAGGGTGTTGACCGACACCGCGGCGTGGAAGCCCGCTCCGGCGCCCGTCGCGCTGTCGAGCGCGAGCACGTTGTTCTGCTGGATGTAGGCCTTGTCGAGCGTCATCTCCGCGGGGAAGGCGGGCGGGACGTCCTCGTCGCCCGTGCCGCCCGCCGTGGCGACGAGCGAGCCCTCCCGGTCGTAGATCGCGACGTAGTACTCGGTGCGTGGCGCATTGTCGGTCGGAGCGAACCGCAGATCGCCCGTCGCCGTCGTGTAGGGCGTGAGCAGACGCTCGGCGACGTTCGACTCCGCGTACTCCAGCACCGCGTTGTCGACGTTGATGGAGAGGTTGCTCCGCAGGATCGGCAAGGTCACCAGGCCCGCCGTGAGCAGCCCGGCGGCGAGCACGAAGACCGTGACGCCCGTGACCTTGGCGCGCAGGCTGATGCGTCGCCACCAGCGGGTCACCGCATCCGGTCTGGGCTCCAGGGCAGGGCCTTTCCGCGGGGCGAGCCTGGCTCGCCGGCTGTCAGGAGACCTTGTCGACCTTCAGCATGTAGCCGAAGCCGCGCTTGGTCTGGATGAGCGAGTCCGACGCGTGCGGATCGATCTTGCGGCGCAGATAGGAGATGTAGCTCTCGACGATGCCGGCGTCGCCGTTGAAGTCGTACTCCCACACGTGGTCGAGGATCTGCGCCTTCGACAGCACGCGGTTGGGGTTCAGCATGAGGTAGCGCAGGAGCTTGAACTCCGTGGGGCTGAGGTCGATCTGATCGTCGCCGACGTACACGTCGTGCGTGTCCTGATCCATCGTCAGCTCGCCCGCCCGGATGACCGACTCCTCCTCGTCGCTCTGCATCGTGCGGCGCAGCACGGCCTGGATGCGCGCGACGATCTCGTCGAGGCTGAAGGGCTTGGTGACGTAGTCGTCGCCGCCGACGTTGAGCCCCTTGATCTTGTCCTCGGTCTCGTCCTTCGCGGTGAGGAAGATGATGGGCGCCGTGTAACCGGCATCGCGCAGCCGCTTGGTGACGCTGAAGCCGTTCATGTCGGGCAGCATCACGTCGAGCACGATGAGGTCGGGCTCCTCCTCCAGGACGGCGGAGATCGTCTGGGCGCCGTTGGCGGCGGTCCTGACCTGGAATCCTGCGAATCGCAGGCTCTGCGAGAGCAGGTCGCGGATGTTCGGCTCGTCGTCGACGACCAGGATGCGAGGTGCGGTCATGACCCCATTATGTCGGTGCCGGGTATGCGCTGGCTGGAAATGGGCGCGTGATCCGCGGATTTCGCTCCGAGCGCACGTCGTCCGCAGGATGCGTCCGCCTCACTCTCTCTCCGCCTCGTGGACGCAGACGGCGATCTGCACGCGGTTGTCGGCCGGGAGCTTCTCCATGACTCTCCGCACATGCGTCTTCACCGTGGCGAGACTCAGGAAGAGGCGCTCGGCGATCTCGGCGTTCGAACGCCCTGAGGCGACCTCCCCCGCGACCTCGCGCTCGCGCGGGGTGAGCGTCGCCAGCCTCGTCGCCGCTTCCGTGCGACGGGTGCTCCGCGGAACGCCCGCGGTCATCGCGACGAGGCGTCGAGTCACGTCGGGCGAGAGCATGACGCGGCCGTCCGCCGCCTGGAGCACGCTCGCGACGAGATCCGCCGGCGGTGTGTCTTTCAGGAGGAAGCCCTGCGCCCCTGCGCGGAGAGCGTTCAGGACGGTGCGGTCGGCGTCGAAGGTCGTGAGCATCACGATGATCTGGTCGGGGTCGCGGCTCAGGATGCGCTCTGTGGCGGCGAGGCCGTCGAGGACCGGCATGCGGATGTCCATGAGCACGAGATCGGGCCGCAGCGCCTCGACGAGGGCGATCGCCTCGACGCCATCGGCCGCCTCCCCGACGATCTCTATGCCGGCGCGTCCCTCGAGGATGAGCCGGAGGCCGGAGCGCACCAGAACCTCGTCGTCGACGAGGAGGACACGGACGTTCACGAGGTCCACGGCAGCACCGCGTCGACGACGAACAGGCCGTCGCGGTGGCCCGCATCGAACGTCCCCCCTGCGAGGCGGATGCGTTCGGCCATCCCCGCGAGCCCGAAACCGGATGCGCCGGACGGGACTTCTGCGGTCGTGAGGTTGCTCGCCGACAACCGGATGCTCTGGCTCCCGCCGTCGACTCGGATCTGCACGGAGACGGCAGCGCCGGGAGCATGTCGACGCGCATTCGTGAGTATCTCCTGCACGATGCGATAGATGTGCCGCCCGACGGCCTCGGGGACGGATGCGATCACCGCGTCCGGGGGTGCAGCCAGACGCACGGGTGTGCCGACCGCGCGACCCTCCTCGACGAGAGCTGCGATGTCGCGGAGGGTCGGCTGCGGGCGGGGGGAGGATCCGTCGTCGTCCGTGTCGTCGCGCAGCACGCCGAGGACGTCTCTGAGCTCATCGACCGCCCGATGCGAGTTCTCCCGGATCACGCCCGCCGTCTCTCTCGCCTGTTCGAGAGTGAGATCGTCGCGGTATTCGAGCCCGCCCGCATGGATCGTCACGAGTGAGAGACGGTGCGCGAGGACGTCGTGCATCTCCCGCGCGATCCTCGTCCGCTCCTGTGCACGGGCGCTCTCGAGCTCAGCCGCGTGCTGAAGCGCGGCGCTTGCGGCCTGTTCTGCACGTGCCGCGCGAAGCTGACGGCGTGAACCGATCAGGAGGCCGATCAGGACGAGCATCGTCGCGAGCACGACCATCCCGATGACGGGTTCCCACAACGACCTCGAGCCGCCGTCCGGGCGCACCAGCAGGTCGACCGTCGCCGCGCAGACGAGCAGGATCGACACGAGAGCGATCTCGCGTGGTCTGCGACGCGCGGCGACGGAGACCACGAACGCGAGCGCGGCGGGTGTGCCGAAGGCGGAGAGCGCGGACAGCGCGACACCGATCGCGGGGAACAGCACCGGCGCACGTCGCCGCAGAGCGAACAGTGCCAGAACCGCGATGCCGAGAGGGATGTCGGCCAGGAACAGCAGCAGGAGCCGAGGAGCATCGGGGCGATCGGGAGCGATCCTCGTCATGGCTTCGCCGTAGACGGCGACGAACGCGAACGCTCCGAGGACCAGCAGCGCTGAGGCCTGCCCCGCTGCGCCCCATGCGCGCCGGGCGGCCGACGGGGGACGGTCTGCTGAGGTCATGCGGCCAGGCTATCCGTGGGCTGGTGTCGGACGGATCGACCGAAAGGAGGAGAAGACGCCCAGGGGAGGGCCCGTCCCTGAGAATCGTCCTCCTCTCGCCGCCTTCTTCTCCCGTGAGGCGGTCGGAGCACCGAGGCTCAGGCCGCGAGGCGGTCGGCGTCGAGGATCGTGTAGCTGTAGCCCTGCTCGGCGAGGAACCGCTGGCGGTTCTGCGCGAAGTCCTGGTCGACGGTGTCGCGCGCGATGAGGGTGTAGAAGCTCGCGGTGTGTCCTGACTCCTTGGGCCGGAGCAGACGGCCGAGACGCTGGGCCTCCTCCTGTCGGGACCCGTACGAGCCCGACACCTGGATCGCGACGGACGCCTCGGGCAGGTCGACGGAGAAGTTCGCGACCTTCGAGACCACGAGCAGGCCGAGGGAGCCGTCGCGGAACGCGCCGTACAGCTGCTCGCGCTCGTCGACGGGCGTCGCGCCCGTGATCTTCGGGGCGTTCAGCGCCTCGGCGAGCTCGTCGAGCTGGTCGAGGTACTGCCCGATGACGAGCACCTGCTCGCCGGGATGGCTGGCGATGATGGTCCGCACCGCGTCGATCTTGGCCGGCGCCGTCGCGGCGAGACGGTAGCGGTCGTCGTCGGCCGCCGCGGCGTACTCGAGGCGCTCGGAGGCGGGAAGGTCGATGCGCACCTCGTAGCAGGCCGCCGGGGAGATGAAGCCCTGCGACTCGATCTCCTTCCACGGCGCGTCGAACCGCTTCGGGCCGATGAGGCTGAACACGTCGCCCTCCCGGCCGTCCTCGCGCACGAGCGTGGCCGTGAGCCCCAGACGCCTGCGCGCCTGCAGGTCGGCGGTCAGCTTGAACACGGGGGCCGGCAGCAGGTGCACCTCGTCGTACACGATGAGGCCCCAGTCGAGCGCGTCGAGCAGCGACAGGTGCGCGTACTCGCCCTTCCGCTTCGACGTGAGGATCTGGTAGGTCGCGATCGTGATCGGCTTGATCTCCTTCGACTGCCCGGAGTACTCGCCGATCTCCTCCGCCGTGAGCGTCGTGCGACGGAGCAGCTCGTCCCGCCACTGCCGGGCCGAGACGGTGTTCGTCACGAGGATGAGGGTGGTCGTCTTCGTCGCCGCCATGGCGCCGGCGCCGACGAGGGTCTTGCCCGCGCCGCAGGGCAGCACGACGACGCCGGAGCCGTCCTCGCTGAAGGTGTCGACGGCGAGACGCTGGTACGGGCGGAGCGACCATCCGCTCTCGTCCAGCGCGATCTCGTGCGGCGTCCCCGGCGTGTACCCGGCGACGTCCTCGGCCGGCCATCCGATCTTCAGCAGCTCCTGCTTGATCTGCCCTCGGGCCCAGGCGTCGACGACGAACGAGTCGGGGGTCGGATGGCCCACGAGCAGCGGCTGGATGCGCTTGTTGCGGGAGACCTCCGTCAGCACCGCCCGGTCCGTCGAGGTCAGACGCAGCAGCCCCTCCTCGTCGCGATCGATGACGAGGCGTCCGTACCGGCCCACCGTCTCGCGGATGTCGAGCGAGACGGAGGGGGGCACGGGGAAGCGCGACCACCGATCGAGGGTCTGGAGCATGTCGTCGGCGGTGTGGCCGGCTGCGCGCGCGTTCCACAGGCCCAGTCGCGTCACGCGATAGGTGTGGATGTGCTCCGGCGCGCGTTCGAGCTCGGCGAAGACCGCCAGCTCGTGGCGTGCGGCTTCCGCGTCGGGATGCGCGACCTCCAGCAGCACCGTGCGGTCGCTCTGGACGATGAGGGGACCGTCAGACATAGCTGACCAGTCTACCTCCGCCCGCTGCCCGCGGCGTCGTCCCGCGGCGCTCAGGCGGGGCGGACCGAGCGGATGAGCGCCACCGGCAGCGTGCGCTCGACGTCCGCCGCCCGGTCGCGCCCCCGCAGCCGTCCTCCGCCGAGGCCCGAGGCCTCGAGGGTCAGCTCGCGCGTGCTGCCGTCGGGCATCGCGACCTCGACGACGATGAGCGCCTTCGCGCGCACGGCCGAGTCGAGCTCCCGCTCCCGCCATGCGGCCTCCGAGTCGTTCCCGTGCGCGCCGCGGAGCCGGGCGACGAGGGGAGCGTACCGCGCGGCCGGGTCTCGTTCCGCGCCCTCTGCGGCGAGGCGCTGCCGGTGCAGCGACAGGGCGTCGCCGGCGGAGTCCAGCGCGACGACGGGATAGCGGGCGTCGGCGAGCGCCCAGTAGACGGCGTCGCGGGAGGCCTTCGTCCGCAGCAGCGCGCCCTCGAAGACGAGCCCGAGGGCGCGCAGCGCCTGGTCGACGCCGATCGTCTCGATGAGCTGGTGATCGCGGCTGGAGACGATCGTGTGGCCGCTCTCCGGCTCGATCGAGACCCGCACGAGGCCGTGGCGTTCGTCCGCGCGCGAGAGCAGGTAGTCCAGAGGCTGGGGGATGCCGGTGAGCGACAGGCCGGAGAGGAAGGAGCGGATGCCCTCCGCCGTCTCGCCGGCGGAGATCGCGGAGGAGAGCGTCGTCTCGGTGAACCGGTAGGTGGACGCCTGGGCGTGCGACTCCCGTGACGTCATCGTCCGCAGCCGTACGTCGAGCTCCGGGGCGAGGGGGCCGGGGGAGATCGCGGTCAGGTCGTTCTGCAGGAACACCCTGTCGACCTCCCCGGGCAGGAACGCCGCCAGCCCCTCCGCGTCGGGCTCGCCGCCGCGGCGGGCGGGAGCCGCCCAGGGCGGCTCGGCGCCTTCCGGGGTCAGCAGGCCGGAGAGCACCGCCAGCCTCCCCCAGAGCGTCGCCCGGTCGGGCCAGGCGGGATCGAGCGGATAGGCGACCGGCCAGGAGGACGGTGCGATCCAGCCGCCCTCCGGCGTGCGGACGCCCGCGGGCAGGGCGTTGCGCCATCCGCGCACGAGCAGCGTCCATCGGCTTCGCGTCGGCCGGCGGATCCACTCGCGTCCGGCGTCGGTCACGAGCCAGCTGCGCTCGACGGCGTACAGCAGCCCCGCGGTCTCGCCGAGCGCGACGAGGTCGTCGAGCTCGGCGGCGTCCCGTACGATCTCCTCCTGCACGAGACGGCGCCGGTCCGAGGCGCCCACGGCGCCTCCGCCCACGCGGGAGAGGGGCGTCTTGAGGGCGCCGATGAGGACGTCGGCGAGCGCGGCGAGCGACGTGAACGCGCGCTCGGCCGCGTGGGCGGTCGCGGTGTCGTCGGCGTGCGCGGGCTCCTCGTGCGGTGCGGACTCGAAGCGCGCGCCGGCGAGGGCGGCTGCCACGGCGGAGAGGCGGCGGCCCTCCGCATCGACGAGCGACGACACGACGCCGTCGCCGCGCACCGGTCGCCCGGAGGCGAGTCCGGCGAGCACGTCCCGCGGAAGCGCGCGCAGGGCGGTCGAGACGGACTCGGGCGAGAGCAGCGCCTCGGCGGCGTCGAAGAAGTCGCGCCATCCGACCTGCATCGGGACCCTCCGCGCGGCGAGGAGCGAGGAGAGCTGCGCGTCGGACATCCCCGCCAGCCGTTCGGCCAGCGCGCGTGCGTCCGCGCCGCTCATCGGCTCAGTCCCTGCTCGAGGAACGACCCTTTCGCGCGAAGCTCATGATGAGCAACGCCACGAGCAGGAGGAAGGCGATCACGGGGCCGATCATCTGCACGAGGTACACGACGGGCCAGACGCCGCCCGAGAAGTCCTGGTTGCCGACCGCCGTCGCGATGATGACGGACAGGAAGCATGCGATCGACAGGACGACGATCCCCAGGGACATGAAGGCGAGGATGCGATCGATGCGTCGAACGGACGGTTCCTCGCTGGGCGGTGTGCTCATCCGTACCAGGTTAGTCGTATCCGCACGCGCGGTAGGCTGGGGCGGCGGGATCGCACGATCCCGTTCGGACGACTCCAGCGGTCTCAGCGAGGTTCTCATGCCCACCGGCAAGGTCAGGTTCTACGACGACGACAAGGGCTTCGGCTTCATCACGTCGGAGGACGGTCAGGACGTCTTCCTGCATGCGAGCGCGCTTCCCGCGGGCACCGTCGTGAAGGCGGGCACGCGGCTCGAGTTCGGCGTGGCCGACGGGCGCAAGGGGCCCCAGGCGCTGTCGGTGCGCGTTCTCGACGCGCCGCCCAGCCTCGTGAAGGCGTCCCGCAAGAACGCCGACGACATGGCGATCATCGTGGAGGACCTCGTGAAGCTCCTCGACGGGATCGGCGGCGACCTGCGCCGCGGACGCTACCCCTCGTCGTCGCACTCCCGCAAGATCGCAGCCGTGCTGCGCAAGGTCGCGGACGAGCTCGATGCCTGAGGACGAGGGCGCGGCCTCCGATCCCCGCCTCCTCGAGGCGCACGACCTCGCCCTGGCGGCGCTGCGCGAGATCACCCCCGCGCAGACGATCGGCGCGCCAGCGGGCTATCTCGTCGAGGACGGCGGGGTCGTCTCGCTGCGCTTCGAGAACACGCTTCCCGGCTACCCCGGATGGCACTGGACGGTGTCTCTCGCGGTCGTGGAGGACGCCGAGCCCACGGTTCTCGAGGCCGAGCTGCTCCCCGGCGACGGCGCGCTGCTCGCGCCGGAGTGGGTGCCGTGGTCGGTGAGGCTGGAGGAGTACAAGGCCGCGCAGGCGGCCGCCGAGGCCGCTGCGCGCGCCGACGGCGAGGAGGACCCCGAGGACGACGAGGACGTGGAGGCGGACGCCGCCGACGACTTCGACGAGGACGACTTCGACGAGGACGGCTCTCCTATCCTCCACGCCGGCGATCTGGACGGCGTCGACATCGACGAGCTCGACGCCGAGGCGCCGGACGACGAGGAGGACGTCGAGGCGCTGGACGACGAGTCGGAGGACGCGCGCGACGACCGGCGCGAGTCCGGCGACTGAGCCGACGGAGACGAGGAACGCCCCGGCCGGACGGCCGGGGCGTTCCTCGTCTCCGCTCCGCGCGTCAGGCGTTCGCGAGCACGTGGTCGATCGCCCGGGTGAGCTGACGCACGTCGTCGGGCTCGATCGAGACGAAGGTCGCCACGCGGAGCTGGTTGCGGCCGAGCTTGCGGTACGGCTCCGTGTCGACCACCCCGTTCGCGCGCAGCGTCTGGGCGATCGCGGCCGCGTCGACGGACTCGTCGAAGTCGATCGTCACCACGACCGGCGAGCGGTGCGCCGCCTCCGCGACGAAGGGCGTCGCCACGGCGGAGGCCTCCGCCCAGGAGTAGAGGACCTGCGAGGACTCGGCCGTGCGCGCGGCGGCCCACGTCAGACCGCCGTTGCCGAGGATCCAGCCGAGCTGGCTGTCGAGGAGGTGGATGGTGGACACCGCGGGGGTGTTCAGCGTCTGGTTCTTGCGGGAGTTGTCGACGGCGTTCCACAGGCTCAGGAACTCCGGGATGTACCGGTCGGACGCGTGGATGCGCTCGATGCGCTCGATGGCGGCCGGCGAGACCGCGGCGAACCACAGGCCCCCGTCGGACCCGAGGTTCTTCTGCGGGGCGAAGTAGTAGACGTCCGTCTCCGCGACGTCGACGTCGATCCCGCCCGCGGCGCTGGTCGCGTCGATCACCGTGAGCGCGCCGTCGTCCCCGGCCACGCGCCGGACGGGAGCGGCGACGCCGGTCGACGTCTCGTTGTGCGGCCATGCGTACACGTCCACGCCCGAGACGGCCTCCGCCGCCGCGAGCGAGCCCGGCTCGGCCTTACGGACATCCGGAGCCTCCAGCCACGGGGCCGCCGCGGCCTTGGCGAACTTGCCGCCGAACTCGCCGAAGACGAGGTTCTGGCTGCGTCGCTCGACGAGGCCGAACGCCGCGGCGTCCCAGAAGGCCGTCGAGCCGCCGTTGCCCGTGACGATCTCGTAGCCGTCGGGCAGCCGGAGCAGCTGGGAGAGACGCTCGCGGACGCTCCCGACAAGGTTCTTGACGGGAGCCTGACGATGCGACGTCCCCAGCAGCGACGATCCGGCCTCGGCGAGGGCGGCGACCTGCTCGGCGCGCACCTTCGAGGGACCGCAGCCGAATCGGCCGTCGGCGGGAAGGAGATCGGCGGGAATCGTGAGCGTCATGCCCTTCATCCTAGGACTCGCCGCCGCGGTCCCCAGCCGCTCGGCGGAGCGCCCCCGCTCGCTCCCCGCGTGCCCGTTAGGATTGCCTCAGACCGACACGGAGGCTGCGATGACCGACCTGATCGACACCACGGAGATGTACCTCCGCACCATCCTCGATCTCGAGGAGGAGGAGATCGTCCCCCTGCGTGCTCGCATCTCGGAGCGGCTCGGGCACTCGGGGCCGACGGTCTCGCAGACGATCGCCCGGATGGAGCGCGACGGACTCGTCGTCGTCGCGGAGGACCGGCGCCTGCAGCTCACCGACGACGGGCGTGGCAAGGCGGTCGACGTGATGCGCAAGCACCGTCTCGCCGAGCGGCTCCTCTCCGACGTCATCGGCCTCGACTGGGCGTACGTCCACGAGGAGGCGTGCCGCTGGGAGCACGTCATGAGCGAGCAGGTCGAGCGCCGGCTCGTCGAGCTCCTCGGGTACCCCACGGAGTCGCCGTACGGCAACCCCATCCCGGGCCTCGATCAGCTGGGGGAGTTCACGACCGAGCGCGTCGACGGGGGCGTCGTCGGTCTCGTGCGCCTTCTCGACGAGACCGGCGGGCCGGTGGGCGGGACCGTGCGCCGGCTCGCGGAATCGGCTCAGGTGGACCCCGAGCTGCTGCAGCAGCTCCGCGATGCGGGAGTGATCCCGGGCGCGCGGGGAGACTTCCGGTACAGCGAGGGCTACGTGCTCGTGCAGATCGAGGGCGCGGAGGACGCCCTGGAGCTGCCGGTCGAGATCGCCTCGCACATCTTCCTCGTCGACGAGCGCGCCTGAAACGGGTTCTCGGACGCGTCCGACGCGGCTTCTCGGACGCGCTCGTCGGAGCGTGACATTTTCGTTATCTTCCGTTACCGTGGAGCGATGTCCGTGACGCGAGTCTCGGACGGGCTTCGTCGGAAATCGCCTCCTCGGCTCGTCGTTCTGACGGAGTGACACTGTGCCCCGATCCAGTTCTGACGAGCCGGCGTTCCCTGACGCGAGGCGACGGAGGAGAACAACTTTGGCCGAAAACGCATCGTCCGCCGGCACCCCCGACGCCGACCAGACGCAAGCTGCTCACGCCGTGCAGACCACCCGCCCCCGATCCGTCGTCCAGATGTCGCGCAGAGACGTGCGTCGCATCGAGCGCGCGACCCGGAGAGCCGGCGCGCAGAAGATCAAGCCGCTGCGCGCGGCCGGGACGGTCGTGGCCGTCTTCGCGTTGCTCGCCGGCGTGGCGATCCCCGCCTACGCCGCCACGCAGCCCGCTCCCGAGACCGTCTCGTTGCAGGACGCTGCCGAGGACGAGGCGCAGTCGATCTCCGTCGACGCGGCGGTCGAGGCCGCCCCGCTCGGCGGCGCCGTCTACTCCGCCACCACGCCGGAGGAGATCGCGGAGGCCAAGGCCGCCGCGGCGGCCGCGGCGGCTGCTGCGGCCGCAGCGGAGCGCGCTCAGGAGCAGGAGGAGCTTCTCGCTCAGCAGCAGGAGGAGGACTCCTCGCAGCCGGCGGAGACCCAGGACTACGAGGTCCCCGTCGCCGTGAACGGGCTCGTCAACCCGCTGCCCGCAGGCACCTACTCGCTGGGCCAGGGCACGGAGGCCGCTTACCGCGGCCACGAGGGCCAGGACATGCTCGCGCCGCAGGACACGCCGATCTACGCCGTGGCCGACGGGACGGTCACGTCGGCCGGCTGGCTCGGCGGCTACGGCAACGGCGTCTACATCGAGCACGTGATCGACGGGGTCGCCGTGCAGACCCGGTACGGTCACATGGTGTCCACGCCGGTCGTGAGCCCCGGCGACGTCGTGACCGCGGGGCAGATCATCGGCTACGTCGGGACGACGGGCCGCTCGACCGCGAACCATCTGCATATCGAGGTCCGGGTCAACGGCGCGGTCGTGGACCCGAGGACGTACCTCCCGATCTGATCCGCGCAGAGCCTCACCACGGCGCCCGGCACGACATCGTGCCGGGCGCCGTGGCATCCGGCGGAGGGGTGACACGCCGGAGGGGGTGCCGGTCCGTCGCCCTCGACACGCCCGAGGTGCGCTAGCCTGACCGTGTCGCCGAGAGAATTCGGAGGGAGCCGGTGGAACGAATACCTCGCATCCGCACCATGGATGCGCTCGGGCGTTACGTCCTTCGGCATCGTGTGCACACGGGCCGCGGAATCACCGCGGCCTTCCCGGGGCGCTGTCCGTGAGACGGCGCCCTTCTTCGTGCCTGCGCGCCCCTGCGCCGATCGACGCGACGCGTGTTCGATCACCCGGAAGCCGTCCGGGTGATGTCGAAGGGATCGAGTATGCGAACGCTGGTGCTGAACGCGGGATATGAGCCCCTCGCCGTCGTCTCCTTCAAGCGGGCCCTCGTGCTCGTGATGAACGAGAAGGCGACGATCGTCGAGCGTGTGGAGGGCGAGCCCGTCTGGGGCACGCGCGCGGTCTACGACAGGCCCGCCGTCATCGTCCTCACACGCTATGTGCGGGTGCCGTCCGCGCGCCGGAGCCCCGTGACGCGTCGCGGCGTCCTCCGTCGCGACGGCTTCCGGTGCGGCTACTGCGGCTCCTCCGCGACGACCATCGACCACGTCCTGCCGCGTTCGCGCGGGGGCAAGGACTCCTGGGAGAACCTGGTCGCCTGCTGCCTGCGCTGCAACAACGTCAAGAGCGACCGCACTCCGCAGGAGATGGGGTGGAAGCTCCGGATCGCGCCCTCGGCGCCGCGCGGCGGCACCTGGACGGTGCGGGGAGCGGAGCGGACCGATCCGAAGTGGGAGCGCTACCTGCCGATCGCGGCGTGATCCCGAGAGGGGCGCAGTCGGGGCATGCCGATCGTCCGGTGCCCCCGACTGGACTCGAACCAGCGACGCACGGTTTAGGAAACCGACGCTCTATCCACTGAGCTACGGGGGCGTCCGCACCAGCCTAACAAGCGTGCGGACATGACGAGGCGCCGCCCGGTGTCCGGGCGGCGCCTCGTCTCGTGATCAGGCCTGGACGGCGAGCGCGAACCGCACTCCGTCGGGGGTGACCTCGGCGTCGAGCACCTTGTCGTCCAGCTCGACGGCCGACTCCTGCGGCAGGAAGACGCGGGCCGGACCGGCCTCGACGACGGCGTCCTCGACCTGCGGCTCCGGTGCGAGCGTCAGGGTGTATCCCTCGGAGGACGCGCTCGTCCCGTCGATGCGGAGACCCGCCGTGGCGGGGGTCTGCGACTGGTCCACGATGGAGCGGACGGCGGTCTGTGCGTTCTCAGTCAGTGTGAGCATCGGGCTCTCCTTCCCTCGGGCCAGCCACGATTCCGAGAGCCGGCAGCGGATGCAAGCCCATGAACGCGAATCGGCGCCGATTCACACGGGATGCACATCTGCAGACCGCGCGAACCGGCGCCGTTCCGGCGGAGAGGCGTCAGTTCGCCGCCTGATACGCCTCGAGGACGGTGGCGGGGATGCGTCCGCGCTCCGACACCTTGTAGCCGTTCTCCTTCGCCCAGGCGCGGACGGGGCCGTAGTCGGTCTGACCGCTGCGACGGCGGGCGCTGCTCGTGCGCGCTCCGCCGGAGGCGGCCGACGAGCTGACGCGACGTCCTGCGGAGATGTAGCGCTCGAGGGTTGCGCGCAGGGCGGCGGCGTTCTTCGCCGTCAGGTCGATCTCGTAGCTCTTTCCGTCGAGGGAGAACAGCACGGTCTCTCCTTCTCCGGGCTCGAGAGTGGTGTTGTCGAGGTCGTCGACGAGCTGGTGAATGATTTTTCGGGCCATGCTCCGAATGTACCGCACATAAGCCTTCGAGCCGCATCTGAATTGCCGCTTGACAATTGCTTTCAGGGGAGAATTCCCGCGCGTCGTGCTTTGGCGACCGCCGCGAGCCTCGTCGACGCGTCGAGCTTCGACATCGCCGCTCCGAGATACGCCTTCACGGTCCCTTCCCTGAGACCCAGCTGTGCGGCAATCTCCGCATTGGTCGCCCCGAGGGCCGCGCAGGCGAGGACATCGGTCTCCCGAGGGGAGAGACGCACATCCGTCGTCGTCGCTCCGCCGGAATCGGCGTGCGATATTCCGGACAGAACGGCGAGCCTGCGTTCGACGTCCTCGAGTCGTGACCGGATGGCCGCGTCGTCGACGGAAGCGGCTATTCTGCGCAATTCGGCGTAGCTCTCGCGCAACTCCTCCTGATGCGCGGGCGTCAAGGCGGGGGAGACGTCCTCCTGCCGGATCGTCTCGCGCTCGCGGTCCTGCTCGTCGCGCGCGCGCAGACCGGCCGCGAGCTCCTCCGCCACCTGCACGGCGGGCGTGGCGGCGACGCCGCCGATGCCCCACTGCCCCCACGAGGCGCCGTAGAGGACGCCCCGTGCAGCGCCGTCGACGACGACGGGAACCGCCAGCAGCGTGCCGATGCCCTCGCCGAGGATGTAGCGGTCGTAGTCGTGGGTGATCTGCTGTGCCGTCCGGTAGTCGTTGGCCATCCGTGGACGCAGCTCCGTGAAGGCCCGGCCGCCGAGCCCGCGCTCCGGTTTCACGGCGAGACCCTCCAGCGCGGTGGTGCGCGTCCCGTGGAACGCCGTCATCGTGACACGTCCGCCCCGGAAGAGCCCCCCGAAGGCGACGGGGAAACGCGTCCGGCGGGCGAGGTCGTCCACGGCACGGGCGATGAGCCGCTGCTCATCGCCGGGTCGCGTCTGCGTCGTTGCCTGCACGAGCTACCTACTTTCGGGGGTGACGACTGCGCTGTCGCTGTCCGTAGCGTCGAAGATATCACCGGCACGAGCCGGAACTGCGCGATGCGACGACGCATCGCGATCGGACCATGTGGCAAGGAGGCCTCATGACTGATTCTCCTGGTGGCGTCGCTCCGGCGGCGATCGACTATGTCGCGGTGGAGGAATCGCCGCGCTTCCGAGAGCTGAAGCGCACGCAGCGGAGTTTCGTCTTCCCGCTCGCCGTGTTCTTCCTCGTCTGGTACTTCGTCTACGTGGTGCTCGCGGGCTTCTTCCCCGAATTCATGGGACAGCGCGTATGGGGCGATATCACCCTCGGCCTGCTTCTGGGGCTGGGCCAGTTCGTGACGACGTTCGCGATCACGATGGGATATGTCGCTTTCGCGAACCGCAGGCTCGATCCGATCTCCGCGGAGATCCGCGAGCAGCTCGAGCAGGAGGCGGGAGCATGAGCGGGCGGATGGCGTCGCTCACGGCGGGCATCGAGGCCGCAGCGGTGCCCGAGAACAATCCCGTGCTCAACATCTCGGTGTTCGGCGCGTTCGTGGCCGTGACGCTCTTCATCGTCATCCGGGCGAGCCGCAACAATACCTCGGCCGCGGACTTCTACGCCGCCGGACGCTCGTTCAGCGGCCCGCAGAACGGGTTCGCCATCGCGGGCGACTACCTGTCGGCGGCGTCGTTCCTCGGCATCGTCGGGGCGATCGCCCTCAACGGCTACGACGGATTCCTCTACTCGATCGGCTTCCTCGTGGCCTGGCTCGTCGCGCTGCTGCTCGTGGCGGAGCTCATGCGCAACACCGGCAAGTTCACGATGGCCGACGTGCTGTCGTTCCGGCTGAGACAGCGCCCCGTGCGGATGGCCGCGGCGATCACGACGCTCGCCGTGTGCTTCTTCTACCTGCTCGCCCAGATGGCGGGCGCCGGCGGGCTCGTCTCGCTGCTGCTGGGCGTGGGCGACCGTCTCGGCCAGTCGCTCGTCATCGCCGTGGTCGGCGTGCTCATGGTGCTCTACGTCCTCATCGGCGGGATGAAGGGCACGACGTGGGTGCAGATCATCAAGGCCTTCCTGCTGATCGGCGGCGCCATCGCCATGGCCGTCTGGGTGCTCGCGCAGCACGGCTTCGACTTCAACGGGCTGCTCGAGGCGGCCGTGGCGAACTCGGAGTCGGGCGACGCCATCCTCGCGCCCGGGCTGCAGTACGGCGCCCTGCCGCTCGACTTCCTGTCGCTCGGCATGGCGCTCGTGCTCGGCACGGCGGGCCTGCCCCACGTGCTCATGCGCTTCTACACCGTGCCGACGGCGAAGGAGGCCCGGCGCTCGGTGGTGTGGGCGATCTGGCTCATCGGGCTCTTCTACCTGCTGACGCTCGTCCTCGGATACGGCGCCGGCGCGCTCGTCGGAGCCGACCGGATCGCGGCGGCACCCGGCGGCGTGAACTCGGCCGCGCCGCTGCTCGCTCAGGCGCTCGGCGGGCCCGTGCTCATGGGCTTCATCTCCGCGGTGGCGTTCGCGACGATCCTCGCCGTGGTCGCCGGCCTCACGATCACGGCGGCGACGTCCTTCGCGCACGACATCTACGCCAACGTCATCAAGAAGGGCAAGGGCGAAGGCGACGGCGAGGTCCGGGTCGCCCGTATCACGGTGCTCGTCATCGGGGCGCTGGCGATCGTGGGCGGCATCGGCGTGCAGGGCCAGAACGTCGCGTTCCTCGTCGCCCTCGCGTTCGCGATCGCGGCGTCCGCGAACCTGCCCACCATCCTGTACTCGCTCTTCTGGCGGAACTTCACCACGCGCGGTGCCGTGTGGAGCATGTACGGCGGCCTTGCGACGGCGCTCGTCCTCATCGTCCTGTCGCCCGTGTTCTCCGGCACGGAGACGAGCGTCTTCCCCGGTGCGGACTTCGCGGTGTGGCCGCTGAGCAATCCGGGGATCGTCTCGATCCCCGTCGGGTTCGCGCTCGGATGGCTCGGGTCGGTCACCTCGCGCGCGAAGGAGGATCCGCGCCTCGCGGCCGAGATGGAGGTGCGCTCGCTCACCGGGTTCGGCGCGGAGAAGGCCGTCGAACACTGAGGCGTATGCGCGCCGCCGGCTCCCGCGGCCTACTCGCGGGAGCCGGCGGCGCCGTCTGACCGGTGATCGACGCCCGGATGCGGGACCCGGCCCGGAGCAAGGGCGTCCTGCTCGAGCTCGATGAGGAACCTCTTGACGTCCTCGTCGCCGCCGTAGCCGCCGATCGTGCCGTCCGCGCGGACGACGCGGTGCACGGGCACGACGAGGGAGTAGGGCGTCGTGCGACAGGCCGTGCCGACCGCACGGGCGGCACGGGGCCTGCCCGCCATCGCCGCGACCTCGCCGTAGGCCGCGGTCGCGCCGTAGGGGATCTCGCGCACCGCCTCGAGCGCCTCGCGCGTGAAGCCGGCCACGAGCCGCCAGTCGAGCGCGACGTCGAATCTCCGTCGCTCGCCCGCGAAGTACGCCTCGAGCTGTGCGGCGAGCTCCTCGGCGGCGTCGGAGCCGTCGTCGGGAAGGAGCGCGCCGCGCAGCTCGCGGGACACGGACTCCAGTGCCCACTCGGGCTCGGGAGCGATGCGGAGGGCGACGAGCCCCTCGCCCGAGAAGGCGGACACCGCGTCGCCGATGGGTGTCGGGATGATCGCGTACCGGAAGGTCATGGCTCCATCCTGATCGGCTCGATGGCCCGGTCGAGCCTCCACGAGGCGGTCGTGGAGCGACACGCCGTGGCCGGACGCGCTGTGCACGCGGCGTCGCGGGGCGTATCGACGGCGGGATTCCGCGAAACTCCGCCGTGCGCGGGCAGGTTCCGTGCGGCGCGCCTTACTCTGGCAGGTGTGCTGCCAGCTGAAGACGTCGCCGCGGAGAACATGAGGTTCGCTCTCGTGACTCCCGCGGATCTGCGCGTCGCCGACCCCGACGTGTCGGTCGGGCACGTCGCGTCCGCCGACAGGGAGCGTCTGCGGGCGGTCGCGGGCGCCCTCGGAGGACGATCGCCCCTGCTGCGCTACCGCCCGTCGTCGGAGTCGGGCATCGAGATCACCAAGGCGCACCCGGGAAGCCTGCCGCAGTTCATCACGGGCCGGTCGACGCTCCTCTCGAACCTCTTCCGCGACGAGGTCGCGCTGCGTCACGCCCGCCTGGCCGCTGAGCGCATCACGGCGAAGAACCTCGAACTGCGCACGGTGCGCGGGATCGACGCCGTGCGCCTGGCCGTCGGGCTGGCCGCCTGGCGGGTGGGAGACGACGAGTTCGTCGCTCCCGTGCTCCTGCGGCCGCTGGCCATCCGCCGGCACCACTCCGACTTCGAGCTCAAGCTCCACGGCTCGTTCTCCGTGAACCCCGAGCTCGTCCGCGTCGCGCACGATCACCTGGGCGTCGAGCTCGACGGCGACGCGCTCGCCGCGCTCGCCTACGAGGACGGCGTCTTCAAGCCGCAGCCGGTGATCGACCGTCTCCGCAGCCTGGTCGCCCATGTCGACACCTTCAGCGTGAAGCCGCGGCTCATCGTCTCGACGTTCGCCGAGGTCGGCGAGGTGATGGCACGCGACATGCGCGCGCTCGACCATCCGCTGCTCAACGCCCTCGCCGGCCATCCTCACGACCTCGCCGCCGTCACCCAGGCGAGGCCGGCCTCGACGCCGTCCGATCCCGACGACCGTGCGCCCGCCTCCGACACGCTGCTCCTCGACGCGGACGCCGAGCAGGAGCGCGTGCTGAGCCGCATCACCGCGGGGCAGTCGCTCGCCGTCCACACCCTCCCCGGCACGGGAGGAACGCAGACGGTCATCAACGCGGTCGGCGCGCTCGTCCGGGAGGGCAAGCGGGTCCTCGTCGTCAGCGCGAGACGCTCGACGCTCGACGGCATCCGCCACCGGCTCTCGCGTCTCGGCCTCGAGGCGCTCGCGGTGTCGCCCACCGATCTCCGCCGCGACCTCATCCGCGCGATCGGGCGCAACGAGAAGGCGACGCAGCCCAAGGTCGCCGACATCGACGAGGCGCTCGTGCGCCTGCGATCCGTGCTGCGCGACTATCGCGGAGCCCTCACACGCGTGCACGAGGACGTCGGCGTCTCGGTGCTCGAGGCGACCCGGACGCTCACGCGGCTCGCCGCGCTGCCGGAACCGCCTTCGACGACCGCGCGTCTCGGCATCCGCGCCGTGCGGCAGCTGGCCGGCGATCGCAGCGCCGCGGCGTCGACGCTCGCGCTCGCGGCGCGACTGGGCGAGTTCCGCGTCGGTCCCGATGACTCGCCGTGGTACGGCGTCACCTTCTCCTCGACGGAGGATGCGCGTCAGGCGCACCGGATGGCGGGAAAGCTGCACCGGACGAGCGTGCCGGACCTGCTCGAGCGGGGCTATGAGCTCATCTCGCAGACGCGCATGCGCCCGTTCTCGACGATCGACGAGCTCGGCGAGTACCTCCGGCTGCTGCACGGCATCCGCGACTCGCTCGACCGGTTCGCGCCGGCGGTGTTCGAGCGGCCGCTCGCCGACATGATCAAGGCGTTCGGATCGCGCCGCGACTCGGGGATGCCCTCGGCGCAGCGCCGGCGCCTCAAGCGCCTGTCGAAGGAGTACCTGCGCCCCGGCGTGCACGTGAGCGACATGCACGCGGCGCTCACCCGCATCCAGAGCCAGCGCGAGCAGTGGCAGCAGCTCGTGGACGTCGGGACGATCCCGGAGCTCCCGCTGGGGCTCTCGGACGTGCAGGTGGAGTGGCAGAAGGTCGAGGCCGAGCTGACGGACCTCGACGGGGCGCTCGGACGGGGGACGCGTCTGGCCTCGATGCCCGTGCAGCGGCTCGTGCGGACGCTCGCCGGGCTCGCGGCCGACTCCGACGTCTTCGACAACATCGTCGAGCGCGCGCAGCTGCGCGCCGAGCTCTCGGGCCTCGGCCTCGAGCCGCTGCTCACGGAGCTGTCGGTGCGTCACGTCGACGAGGCCCGCGTGGGGGAGGAGCTCGAGTTCGCCTGGTGGCAGTCGGTGCTCGAGCACCTCCTGCAGACCGACCGGGCGCTCCTCGGCGCGAACACCTCCGTCGTCGACAGGCTCGAGCGCGACTTCCGCCTCGTGGACGAGGCGCATGCGGCCGCGTCCGGCCCCCTGCTGGCCTGGCAGCTCGCGACGCAGTGGAAGATCGGCATCGTCGACGAGCCGGCCGAGTCGGACGCCCTGCGCCGGGCCCTCACGCGCGGCTCGCTCACGCCCGCATCGTTCGCCGCGATCGCGCCGACCCTGACGCGCACGATCGCCCCGGCGTGGATCGCGTCGCCGTACGACGTCCCCCTCATCCCCGACGCTCCCGGGTTCGATGTCGTGCTGCTGGCGGATGCGGGCGCGATCGGCCTCGCCGAGGCGGCCCCCGCCATCCGCAGAGCGCGCCAGGTCGTCGCGTTCGGCGACCCCGTGACGCAGCGGCCGACGCCCTTCTCGGTCGCCGTCCAGGGCGCGCCGTCCGCGCCGGCGGAGGCGACGAGCGTGTTCGAGCAGCTCGCCGAGGTGCTGCCCGTCGAGACCCTCACCCACAGCTATCGCGCCGGCGGCGAGGACCTCGCCGAGCTCGTGAACGACGCCTTCTACGGCGGCGAGATCGTCTCCCTGCCCTGGGCAGGGTCGTACCTGGGCCGCGGCAGCCTGTCGGTCGACTACGTGGAGGGCGGCTTCGGCGCGCCGGACCCGGAGAGCGGCGCCGTCGAGAGCCCCGACGCCGAGGTCCAGCGGGTCGTGACGCTCGTCGTCGAGCACGCCGTCAACCGGCCGAACGAGTCGCTCATGGTCATCACCGCGAGCCGCAAGCACGCAGAGCGCGTCCGCTCCGCCGTGACCGCGGGGTTCGCCGGCCGCTCCGACGTGGCCGACTTCCTCTCACGCGACACGGCGGAGCCCCTGACGGTCCTCACGCTCGAGGAGTCGGTCGCGGAGAGCCGAGACCGCGTGATCTTCTCGCTCGGCTTCGGCGTGACGAGGCACGGCAGGGTGCTGAGCGACTTCGGAGACCTCTCCACGCCCGACGGCGAGCGACTGCTCACCGTGGGGATGACGCGCGCGCGCCGGTCGATGGTCATCGTGTCCTCCATCCATCCCACGGCCGACGACGGCAGGCTCGAGCACGGCGCGGCGACCCTCATGGGCATCCTCGGCGGAATCGACGGCGGCAGCCGCGAGGCGCGGCGCGAGGACGACGCCGATCCGCTCACGCTCGTCCTGGCCCGCGAGCTGCGCAAGCTCGGCGTGGCGGTCGACGTGGACTACCACGGGGCGCTTCCCCTCGTCGCCCAGCGCGGAGGCAAGGCGGTCGTCGTCGAGAGCGACCCCGAGTCGCAGGACGCCTCGCTGCGCGAGTCGCTGCGCCTCCGTCCCCACGCGCTGCGGCGTCTGGGATGGCACTACGTGCGCGTGCACGCGTTCGACCTCTACAGCGATCCCGCGGCGGTCGCCGGGCGGATCGCCGCCGTGCTCGGCGTCTCCGCCGACACCCCGCGCGTGGACAGCGACACGGAGCCCCTGGCGTTCTGATGGCGGAGGGTCCCCGTCAGCGCGTGGAGAAGGTCGCAGGCTCGCGACGGGCCCGGCTGACGAAGGTCGAGGGCACGCTGGCGGATGCGGACGCCGAGGCGACGCTACGCGACGAGGACTCCGCGGGCGCGCCCGTCGCGGGTGAGAAGGGGCCCAACGACGACCGGCTGCGGCGCGACCGGCCGCCGCACTGGTGACGGGCGCCCGGAAGCCGGGAACTAGTTCGTCGCCTGCTTCGCGAGGAGGTCGCGGATCTCGGTGAGGAGCTGTTCCTGCGTGGGCGCGGGGGTCTCCTCGGCGACGCCGAGCTTCGCCTGGCGACGTTCGTTGAAGGTGTTCATGGGCAGGACGATGACGAAGTAGACGGCGGCTGCGACGACGAGGAAGTTGATCGCCGCTGCGAGCACGGCGCCGAAGGCGAACGTGGACGATCCGCCGAGCAGGGTGGGCACCGTCACCCGCAGGGAGTCGGCGAGGCTGTCGGCGTTGAAGAAGAGGCCGACCAGCGGGGTGATGAGAGCGTCGACGAGAACCGTGACGATGGCGTTGAACGCGGTTCCTATGACGACCGCGACGGCCAGCTCGACCACGTTGCCGCGAAGGATGAAGTCCTTGAACCCCTGAAGCATTGCTGTTCCCCCATCTGCCGGCGACGGCCGGCGGAATCGACTCCGCGAGCCGTCAGTCGCCGGCCGTGGAGGGGGCGGATGCCGCCCCAGAGGAAGATGATGGCGCAGCCGGCGCGGATTCGCCAGCGGACGCGCCGGACGAGGCCGGGGAGGCGCGCGAGTCCGTGCGGTAGAAGCCCGAGCCGTGGAACGTCACGCCGACCGAGCCGTACTGCTTCCGGAGCGCCCCGCCGCACTCGGGGCATTCGGTCAGGGAGGCGTCGCTGAACGCCTGGACGGCGTCGAAGCGGTGCGAGCAGGCGGTGCAGGCATATGCGTAGGTGGGCATGGTTCCTCGTTCGAAAGGGCGGTCGACGGTGGCCGGATGGGTCTCAGCCGCTGAGCAGGACGGTGCGCGTCGGGGTGACGACGCCGTCCACGGACTGATCGTGGGGATCGCGCGGAACGCGATCGACCAACTCGGAATCATAGATCACCGCGTATACGGGCGGCCTGTGCGTCAGGGCGTCGAGCGTCCTGTCGTAGAAGCCGCGACCCCAGCCCAGCCGGGCGCCGCGGCGGTCCACGGCGGCCGCGGGAACGATGAGCACGTCGAGGTCTCCGGCCGCGGCCGGGTCGAGGCGTTCGCCCACCGCCTCCGGGACGCCGTGGACGCCGTTGGCCTCGTGACCGTCCGGGCTCGCGACCGTCCAGTCCAGGAGCCCGTCGGCGCGGGTGACGGGAAGCAGCACGTGCAGGCCACGCGCCGCGGCCGCCGCGAGGAACGGCCGGGTCCCCGGCTCCGACGGCGTCGGGAGGTAGCAGGAGAGCGACCGCGCCCCGAGGCGCTCGACGAGCGCGTCGAGCTGACGCCGGATGCCGTCGGCCGCGGCGTCGCGGTCGGCGGCGGTCCGCTGCCGACGCTGTTCGCGGACCGTCGAGCGCACGGACCGCTTGGCGTCGCTCGCGTCTTCCGTCATGCTTCCGATCGTAGGGGCGCAGAGCGCAGGACGGCCGCGCCGGGTCGCTGCGCCGAGGGGGATCACGAGGGCGTAACGGCGGATCGCCTAGGCTGGCTCCATGGACTCACCGAAGATCAAGGCGGTCATCCCCGCCGCGGGCCTCGGCACGCGCTTCCTCCCGGCGACCAAGGCCACGCCCAAGGAAATGCTGCCGGTCGTCGACAAGCCTGCGATCCAGTACGTCGTCGAGGAGGCCGTCGCCGCCGGCATCCGCGACGTCCTGATGATCATCGGGCGCAACAAGAACGCGCTCGCGAACCACTTCGACTCCGTTCCCGAGCTGGAGCGCAACCTCGAGAAGAAGGGCGACACCGGCCGTCTCGAGCGGGTGAAGGCGTCGAGCGACCTCGCCGACATCCACTTCGTCCGACAGGGAGACCCCAAGGGGCTCGGGCACGCGGTCCTGCGGGCCAAGGCGCACGTCGGCGACTCGCCGTTCGCGGTTCTGCTCGGCGACGACCTGATCGACGAGCGCGACGAGCTGCTCACGACGATGATCGACGAGCAGGCCAAGCGCGGTGCGATGATCGTCGCGCTCATGGAGGTCGACCCGGACCACATCCACATGTACGGCTGCGCGGACGTCGAGCCCACCGACACCGAGGGCGTCGTGAAGGTGAACGGCCTCGTCGAGAAGCCCGCGAAGGAGGACGCGCCGTCCAACCTCGCCATCATCGGCCGATACGTCCTCGCGCCCGAGATCTTCGAGGTGCTGGAGCGCACCGAGCCCGGCAAGGGCGGGGAGATCCAGCTCACCGATGCGCTCCAGGAGGTCGCGACCGACGCGGAGGGCCCCGGGGTGTACGGGGTCGTCTTCGGCGGGCGCCGCTACGACACGGGCGATCGCCTCGACTACATCAAGGCCATCGTGCAGCTGGCCGCCGACCGTCCCGACCTCGGACCCGACCTCCGGCCGTGGTTCAAGGAGTTCGCGGCCACTCTCTGAGCCGGCCGCTCCGACATCTGCCGAGGGACCGGATGGACACTCAGCCTTGGCGCGAGCACGGCGCCGTCTCCATCCGGCTCGTCCGCTCGCGCGATGCGCGCGTGCTGCAGCAGGAGCTCATCGGGAACCGCTCGTGGCTGCGCCCGTGGGAGGCGACGAACCCCGAGGGCGCCATATCGTTCGACATGCGCGCCGGGGTGCGTCGCCTCCTGCAGCAGTACCGCGACGGCGTCGGGGTGCCCCTCGTCATGGAGTACGACGGCGAGGTGTGCGGGCAGCTCAATGTCTGGGGCATCTCCCGCGGCTCCCTGTCGTCCGCGACCATCGGCTACTGGGTCAGCGAGCGATTCGCGGGGAAGGGCATCACGCCCACGTCCGTCGCGCTCGCGACGGATCTCTGCTTCACGGAGCTGAGGCTGCACCGGATGGAGATCTGCATCCGTCCCGAGAACGCGGCCAGCCTGCGCGTCGTGCAGAAGCTCGGCTTCCGCTACGAGGGCCTGCGCCGCCGCTACATCCACATCAACGGGGACTGGCGGGACCACTACGCGTTCGCCCTCGTCCGCGACGAGGTCCCCGAGGGCGTGCTCGCACGCTGGATCAGCGGCCGCGTGCCCGCGGACGCGGCCGCGATCCCTCCGAGCGACACGATGAGCGCGTGAGGACCCCGCCGCCGGAGGCAGGTCGCTGCGACATCTGCGTGCAATACGTCGCTGGTACTCCTGAGGGGTGAGCTCCGCCGTCACCCTCCGCAGCGCCCTGTCCGTGTGGTCCGTCTCGGGGGAGGGGCCGGGCGACGTCCACGTCGTGGACGGGACGATCGCGGAGGAGGGGCCCGCGGGCGCCGAGGCTCTCGACGCGAGCGGCTGCATCGTGACCCCCGGGCTCGTGAACGCCCACCACCACCTGCTGCAGACGGCGTTCCGCACGCTGCCCGGCACGCGCGGCGTCCCCATGGCCGACTGGCTGCCCGCCATGGCGGCCGCGTATCGCGAGGCACGCGTCGACGGCGAGCTGGCGTACGCGGCGGCACGGGCGGGCATGGCGGAGGCGCTGCTGAGCGGTGTCACCACGGTGGCGGACCATCACCTCACGTGGCCAGGCCTCGACGGGGACGACGGCGTCGACATCGCCCGCGGGACGGCGCGCGCCGCGCGCGAGCTCGGCGGCAGGATCGCCTTCGTCCGCGGCACGGCGGGGGACGACGCCGACACGGCGGCACGGAGCGCGGACGCCGTCGCGTCCGCGCTCGCGCCCGGGCACGGGGGAGTGAGCGCGGACGGCGCGGTGCAGGTCGCGGTGGGGCCCGCCGGCGTGCACAGCGACGGGAAGGCGACGTTCGACGCTCTGGGCGAGGTGGCACGCGCACGCGGGCTCCGGCGGAGGACCCAGGCGAACGAGCAGGTCGACACGGCGATCGCGGCGGAGCGCTACGGGCGCCGACCCCTCGAGCTCCTGGACGAATGGGGCTGGCTCGTGCCCGGGACGACGATCGCGCACCTGTGCGACATCACCGACGGCGAGATCGCGCTGCTCGCCGAGCGCGGCGTCGCCGCGACGCACGCTCCGGGCTGCGACGTCCCGATGGGATGGGGGATCGCGCCCGCCGCCCGGATCCTCGCGGCGGGGATCCCCCTGGGGCTCGGCACGAGCGGCGGCGGCAGCAACGACGCGGGCCATCTGATCGCCGACGCACGGCTGGCGCTCCAGGTCTCCGCCCTCGTCGGCCGGCAGCTGACCGCGCGCGAGGTGCTCACGGCGGCGACCGCCGGCGGCGCGGACGGGCTCGGGCGCCCCGAGCTCGGCCGGATCGCGCCCGGGGCGGCGGGCGATGTGTGTGTCTGGGACGTCTCGGGCGTCGCCGACGCGGGGGTGTCCGACCCCGTCGCAGGCCTGCTGTGGGCGTCACCGGGCCGTCGTCCGCGCCATGTCGTCGTCGGCGGCCGTGTCGTCGTGCGCGACCACCGTCTCGTCACGGCGGACGAGCGCGACATCGTCGCCGGCCTGCGCGCCCGCGTCGGACGCTGAGCCCGCTCAGGCGTCGAGGACGAGGCGCGGGCACGCCGCGCGCGAGACGCACACCATCATCACGGGGCTCGTCGCGCGTTCGGAGACGCTCAGCACGCGATCGCGGTGGTCCACGACGCCGTCGACGACGACCGTCTCGCACGTGCCGCACGTGCCCTCCCGGCACGACGACACGGTGAGCACGCCGTTCTCCTCGAGCACCTCCAGGATCGACCGGTCCGGCGGCACCTCGAGCACGTCCCCGGTCGAGAGCAGCTCGATCTCGAACGGCTCCGACCGCACGGGCTCCGGCAGCCGGCCGGCGGTGAAGGGCTCGACGTGCAGGCGGGTGCGCTCCGTGGACGCCGCGGTGAGCGCGTCGAGCATGCGGGCGGGACCGCATGCCCAGATCGGCGCGTCGCCGGCCGCCTCCACGAGGGACTCGATGTCGATCCTGGCGCCCTCGTCCGAGACGTGGATCCGCACGCGGTCGCCGAAGGCCGCGAGCTCGTCGCCGAACGGCAGCGCCGCCCGCGACCTCACGGCGTAGTCGAGCGACCAGTCGGCGTCCGACGCTGCCGCGGCGCGGACCATGGGGAGCACGGGCGTGATCCCGATGCCGCCCGCGACGAACACGGCGCGCTCGCCGGCCGCGGGCGGCTCGAAGTCGAAGTGGGAGCGGGGGCCCCGGGATCGCACGAGCCGACCCGGCTCCAGGGCATGCACGGCGGCGGATCCGCCCCGTCCGCCGGCCTCGCGCAGGACGGCGATGCGCCAGGCGTCGCGATCGTCGGGGTCGGAGCACAGCGAGTACTGCCTCTCCCGTCCTGGTCCGAGCACGAGGTCGATGTGACTGCCGGCGGTCCACGCGGGCAGGGGACGGCCGTTGGACGACGCGAGGTCGAGGGCGACGATCCCCTCCGCGATCTCGACGCGGTCCGTGACGACGAGCTCCCGCTCGACATCGCTGAAGAAGCTCATGCGGGGGACCGTCCTCGCAGGGTCGCGGTCGGCGCCGGCCGCTCCTTCACGACGAGCATGCGATACGGCTCGCCGTCGTGGCTTCCCCAGCGATGCGGCGTGCCGCCCGGGAAGTAGAGCGACTCGTCGACCCCGAGCGTGAAGACGCCCTCGTCGCCGAGATCGACGTCGACCGTGCCGACGATGACCGTGACGAACTCGTCCTCGTCGTGCACGTAGTACTCGCCGCGGCCCCGATGCGCGCCCCGCACGTCGATGGGGGTGAAGCGGGTGTCGCCGCGCACGAGGATGCGCGCCTCCTCCATGCCGTACGTCCCCGTGGACGCGCTCGCGCGCGACAGCTGGACCCCGGGGCCGCCCGCGGCCAGCGCGCTGCCCGACATGAGCTCGATCTGGCTCGTGCCCAGCGCGTGGGCGATGCGGCCGAGCGAGTCGAGGCTGGGGCTCGCGAGGCCGCGCTCGACCTGGCTCACGAACGGGTGGGACAGCCTCGCCCGCTCCGCGAGCCGCACGATCGTCAGGCCCAGCCGCTTGCGCCGCGCCCTGATGCTCGCGCCGAGACGTTCGGCGTCCTCGCTGTCCATCTGACCCCTCTCCCTCCGTCCTCGCGGTGCCGGCGAGGACGGAAATCGTCGCGTTACGTCGTGGAAACCTCGGAATCGTACCGTCGGTGATGTTGATCACATCAACATTCGGATTCTGGCACAGGTTCATCACATGCACATCTCGGCTCCCACCCGCCTCCGCGGCGCCACGCTCGCAGACGGCTCCGTCGTCGACGTCACCCTCGTCGACGACCGCGTCACACGCATCGAGCCCGCCGCGGGCGATGCCCTCGGGCCGGCCGAGATCGATCTCTCCGAGCACCTGCTCCTCACGGCGCCCGCCGACCCGCACGCGCACCTCGACAAGGCCCTCTCCTGGGACGCGATCCGGCCGCCGTCGGGGGATCTGCGCACGGCCATCGCCGCGTGGCGGTCCTATGTCGCCACGATCAACAGCGCCGAGATCTCCTCCCGCGCGACCCGCGCCGTGCAGGCGTATCTCGTCAACGGCACCACGGCCATCCGCACCCACGCCGACGTCCCGGCGGAGGGCGACCCCGTGCGGGCCGTGCGCGCGCTCGCCGAGGTGCGCGAACGCTTCGCCGGCCGCGTCCGCCTCGAGATCGTCGCGCTCGCCGGCCCCGACACGACCGACGACAGGATCGACGCGGCGCTCGACGCCGGAGCCGACCTCGTGGGCGGCGCACCGCACCTCGCGGACGACCAGCTCGCGGACCTGCATCGCCTCCTCGACATCGCCCAACGGCGCGGCGTGGGAGCCGATCTGCACGTCGACGAGGACCTGCGCCACGGCGAGACCCTCGAGGCGTACGCGGAGCGCACGCGCGACTGGTCGGTGGTCCGCTCGGCCGGCCACTGCGTGCGGCTGTCGACCCTGCCCGCGCCGCGGTTCGACCACGTCGCACGAGCCGTGGCCGACGCGGGCATCGGCGTCATCGCCAACCCCATGACGAACCTCTGGCTGCAGGGGTGGGACGAGCCGGTCGCGACGCCGCGCGGGATCGCCCCGCTCGACCGCCTGCGTCGCGCCGGCGTGCGGACGGCGGCGGGCGGCGACAACGTGCGCGATCCCTTCAACCCGCTGGGTCGCGCGGACGCCTTCGAGACGGCCATGCTGCTCGTCGTCGCAGGCCATCTCCCGATCGACGACGCCTGGCGCGCGGTGAGCGACGACGCTCGGACGGTGATGGCGCTGCCGGAGGCGGGACCCCGCGTCGGCGCGGTGGCCGAGCTGCTCGCCGTGCGCGCGGCCTCGCTGCCCGAGGCCATGGCGACGGCGCCCGCCGATCGCATCGTCTTCTCCCGCGGGCGCGTCGTCGCCCGCTCCACGACCACCCGCTGGATCGACTCCGGCGCCGGCAAGGAGGACACCGCATGACCACCACCACCGCCGACCCCGGGGTCGGCACGGAGCGGGAGACGGCGCTCGTGGACTTCCGCGACGTCGGGATGACCTACGCCGGCGGGACGATCGCCCTCGAGCACATCGACTTCGCGGTGCGTCGCGGCGAGTTCGTCACGGTCGTCGGCCCCTCCGGATGCGGCAAGTCGACCCTGCTGCGCATCGCGGCCGGCCTCGAGACGCACACCGCCGGCGACTGCGAGACGACGACGGAACGCGTGGGCTTCGTGTTCCAGGACGCGACCCTCCTGCCTTGGCGCTCCGTCCGGAAGAACGTCGAGCTGCTCGCCGAGCTGAACGGGCTCCCCGCCGCCGCACGCAGGGCGGCGGCGCACGAGGCGATCGAGCTCGTCGGGCTCACGGGCTTCGAGTCCTCGCTCCCGCGGCAGCTGTCGGGCGGGATGCGGATGCGCACGTCGCTCGCCCGTTCGCTCACGCTCGACCCCGACCTCTTCCTCTTCGACGAGCCGTTCGGCGCCCTCGACGAGATCACCCGGCAGCGGCTGAACGACGAGCTGCTGCGGCTCTTCGCCGAGCGCGGCTTCGGCGGCCTCTTCATCACCCACTCGGTCGCCGAGGCCGTGTACCTGTCGACGCGCGTCGTCGTCATGTCGGGGCGGCCCGGGCGCATCGTCGACGTGGTCGACGTCCCGTTCGACATGCCGCGCGACCCCGAGCTGCGCTACACCCCGGAGTTCGGAGAGCTCGTCGGGCGCGTCTCGCACTCGCTCAAGGAGGCTCACGCATGACCCGCATCGCGCCGGCGCCCGTCACGGCCCTCCCCGCGCCGCCCCGCCGCCGGCGCGGCGGCGCGCTCGCCACGATCTGGCCGCCCCTCGTCGTCTTCGCCGTCATCCTCGCGGCCTGGTCCCTGGCGAGCGCCCTTCTCGGCGAGCAGAGCTTCCTCCTCCCCGCCCCGTCCCGCATCTTCACCGAGGGCCTGCTCGATCCGATCGTCCTGCCCGAGATCGTCGAGGCGCTCGGACAGACGGTGCTCGTCGCGTTCATCGGGCTCGCGATCGCCGTCGTCATCGGGGTCGGATGGGCGATCGTCATGCTGCAGGCCAAGTGGGCGGAGCGGTCGCTCTACCCCTACGCCGTCATCCTGCAGTGCATCCCGATCCTCGCGCTCGTCCCCCTCATCGGCTTCTGGTTCGGATACGGCCTCCCCGCCCGCGTCATCGTGTGCGTGCTCATCTCGCTGTTCCCGCTCGTGTCGAACACGCTCTTCGGCCTGCAGTCGGTCGATCGATCGCAGCGCGAGCTGTTCCAGCTGCAGCGGGCGGGCCGCTGGACGACGCTCTGGAAGCTGCAGCTGCCGCAGGCCCTTCCCGCGATGTTCGTGGGCCTGCGCACCTCGGCGGGCCTCTCGATCGTCGGCGCCATCGTGGGCGACTACTTCTTCCGTCGCGGCACTCCTGGCCTCGGGTCCCTCATGAGCACCTACACGTCGCGGCTGCTCGCCCCCGAGCTCTACGCGTCCGTCGTCGTCGCCGCGCTCCTCGGCGTCGCGATCTTCGTCGCCTTCGGTCTCCTCTCGCGCCTCGCCGTCGGCCGCTGGTACGACGCCACGAAGGCCTGATCCCTCCCGCACCACCGCACCGCACCATCCGACTGCTCCCGCTGGAAAGAGAGAACAATGGCCTCCCCCTCGCACCGCCGCGGCCTCGCCGCCGTGTCGCTCCTGGGCGTCTCCGCGCTCGCGCTCGCCGCCTGCTCCGCCGACGCCGACGACGCCGCCCCGGCGGCCGACCTCGAGATCGGCTCCGTCGACCTGTCCGGGGTCTGCCCCGCGACGGTCGTCGTGCAGACCGACTGGAACCCGGAGGCCGAGCACGGTCACCTCTACGAGATGTTCGGCGACGACTACACGATCGACTCCGACGACAAGTCCGTGTCGGGTCCGCTCCTCGCGGGCGGCGAGTACACGGGGGTGAATCTCGAGGTGCGCTCGGGCGGCCCCGCCGTCGGCTACAGCACCGTGCAGTCGCTCATGTATCAGGACGACGCCATCACCCTCGGCTACGTCCACTCCGACGCGGCCATCTCGAGCTCCGCGACGACCCCCGTCGTCGGCGTCCTCGCGCAGATGGACGTCAACCCCCAGATGGTCATGTGGGATCCGGAGACGTACCCCGGCGTCGACGACATCCCGGGCCTCGTCTCGGCGCTGGAGGAGACGGGCGGCGTGTGGCGTTACTTCGGCGGTGCCGCGTACATGGAGTACCTCATCGCATCGGGCACCGTGCCCGAAGAGCTCACGGACGGCGGGTACGACGGCACGCCCGCGTCGTTCGTGGCCGACGGCGGCGTCTCGGTGCAGCAGGGGTTCGCATCGGCCGAGCCGTACATCTACGCGAACGAGGTCCCGGAGTGGGACCAGCCCGTCGACTACGCGCTCATCTCGTCGACCGGATGGGACATCTACGGCTCTGCGCTCTCGGTGCGCGCGGACAGGCTCGAAGAGCTCTCGCCGTGCCTCGCCGAGCTCGTGCCGGTCATGCAGCAGGCGATCGTCGACTTCGTGAACGAGCCCGACGAGGCGATCGACCTCGTCCTCGAGCTCGTCGCGGAGTACGACAACGGGTGGACCTACTCGGAGGGCGTCGCCGACTACGCCGTCGAAACCCTCCTGGGAGAGGGCATCGTCTCCAACGGCGGCAACGACCACATCGGCGACTTCGACCCCGAGCGCGTCGAGGGGTTCTTCGACATCGGCATGGACCTGTTCGCCGAGATCGCCGCGGACGTCGACCCCGACCTGGAGGCCTCCGACATCTACACCAACGAGTTCATCGACACCTCGATCGGGCTCTAGCACCCGAGATCGCGTGGCGAGGGCGGCATGCGCCGCCCTCGCCCTCCCGAAAGGACATCCGATGGCCGACGAGACGACCGTCATCGCCCTGCACGATCGACTCGCCGGGCTGCTCGGGCCGCGCGGCGTCTCCCGGGACGCGCGTCTGCTCGAGCGCGCCTCCGTCGACGGGGCGCGCATGTCGCCCGTCATCAGCGAGCTGCTGCCGCTCGGCGTCGCGCAGCTCGTCGCGTTCCCGACGACGGCGGAGGAGATCGCCCGGGTCGTGCAGGCGGCCGTCGACCTCGACGTGCCCGTCACACCCCGGGGGAAGGGGACGGGCAACTACGGCCAGGCCATCCCCTCGCACGGCGGTCTCGTGCTCGACACGTCGCGGGCCCGTGCCGTCGTCGCCGTCGGACACGGCGAGATCACCGCGGAGGCGGGAGCGACGATGCTCGCCCTCGAGCAGGCGGCGCGCGAGACGGATCAGCAGCTCTGGATGTATCCCTCCACGATGAACTCCTCGATCGGCGGCTTCCTCGCCGGCGGGTCCGGCGGCACGGGGACGATCGAGCACGGCGCCAACCACATGGGCTTCGTCGTCGCGCTCGACGTCGTGAGCGCCGACGGCACGGGGATGCGACACGTGGAGGGCGACGAGGCGCAGCAGTACGTCCACAACTACGGCACGGCCGGTGTCATCGCCCGTGCGACCGTGCGGCTCGAGCCCCTCGTCGACTGGCGCGCGCTCTACGCCTCCTTCCCCGCCTTCACGGGCGCGCTCGGCGTCGTCCGGGAGATCGGCCTGCTCTCGCCGCGTCCGCGTCTCGTCTCGGCCGACACGATCGAGGTCTCGCGCGCACTGCCCGACGATCCCGCCGTCCCCGGTGGCCGGTCGAGCCTGCGCGCCATCCTCGCCCCGGAGACCCTGGCGGACGCGATCGCGCTGGTCGAGGGGGCAGGAGGCCGTGTCGAGGAGGTGCGGACGGGCCCTCAGGCGTCGGCACGGCTGTCGACGCTCAGCTACAACCATCCCATCGAGTGGCTGCAGAAGACGCGGCCGGGCTACTACTACCACCTCGAGGTCTCCGGCGACGTCCTGGCCGACGACGTCGACCTCGTGCACGCGACGATCGGCGACGGACTCCTCCACATCGAGGCGGGCCATACCGTGCCGATCGGCATGCTCGCCGCCGAGTACCGCGGACCCGACGAGGTGGCCGCCGCGATCGATCGCCTCGAGGCGATCGGCGTCGGCGTGCACAACCCGCATCAGTGGAACGTCGACTTCCAGCTGCAGCGCACGGTCGAGCTCGCGCGCACCACCGACCCGCGGGGCCTGCTCAACCCCGGGAAGCTCGATCCGGACTACGCGGGGCCCGTCAAGGGGGCCATCCGGTGACCGCGGAGACGACCGACGAGAAAGCACCGAGGCCATGACCCGCCTGCTCACGGACCTGCCCCAGCCCACGGCTGCCGCGCTGCTCGACGACGACTCCGTCGTCGTGCAGCCCGTCGGCGCACTCGAGCAGCACGGGGCACACCTGCCGCTCAACACGGATCTCGTCGTCCCCGACGCCATCGCGACGGCAGCGGTCGAGCGCGTCGCCGCCGCAGGCGTGGACGCGTGGCTGCTGCCGCCCCTCGCGGTGAGCAAGAGCGACGAGCACCACTGGGCGGCCGGCTCGATCTGGCTCGAGGCGTCGACGCTGTGGGACACGCTCCTCGACATCGGCCGGTCCGTCGCGGCGACCGGCGCGGGGTCGCTCGTGTTCGTCAACGGGCACGGCGGGAACACGGCGCTGCTCGGCGTCGTCAATCGCGAGATCCGGCGTCGGCACGGGCTGCGGACCTTCAGCATGGGATCGGGGGTGCAGCGGGCGGGCGACGGCGTCCACGGTCCCGACGAGCTCGGGATGGGCATCCACGCCGGCCACTCGGAGACGAGCGTCATGCTCGCGCTGCGCCCCGAGCTGGTGCGCATGGACGCCGCCGTCCGCAGCGTGCCCGAGCACATCGCGGAGTACACGACCATCGGGTTCAACGGCTACCCCGTGAGCTTCGGATGGACCTCCGACGACTTCGGCGCGAGCGGCGTGATCGGCGACCCCACCGGCGCGACCGCGGAGTACGGGCGCGTGCTCGTCGAGGAGGGGACGGCCTTCGTCGCCCGTGCCCTGACCGAGATCTCACGGTTCCGGCACCGCGGATGATCGGGGCGCCCGGCAACATCCCGCCCGCGGACCTCGAGCGCCCCGTGCAGGACGGTGCCCTTCCCGAGGACCCGTTCGCCCTCCTGATGGCCTGGGCGCCGTCGAACGACGACCCGGTCCGCCCCACGGCGACGCTCGCGACGCTCGACGCCGACGGCCTGCCCGATGCGCGCACGGTCCTGCTGTCCGCCGTCACGAGCGAGGGCGCGAGCTTCCACACGGACGCCGGCAGCCGCAAGGCGGGGCAGCTCGCAGAACGGCCGACGGCGGCGCTGGTCGTGCGCTGGGAGGCGGCGGCGCGCCAGGTCGTGCTGCGCGGCGGCGTCGAGCGCTCCGTCGCACGGGATGCGCGCGACGCCTACGCCCGCCGCGGCCGCTATCTGCAGGTGCTGGCGTGGATGAACACCCCCGACGTCGCGAGGCTGCCGCGTGCCGAGCGGGAGGAGCGCTGGGCTGCGTTCGACGCGGCGCACCCCGACCTCGACGCCCCCGAGACGTGGGCGGGCTTCGTGCTGCGTCCGCAGGAGATGCTCTTCTGGGAGGGCTCGGCGGTCGCGCCGAGCCGACGCGCACGGTACCGCCGTCGCGATGGGGGCTGGGCTCTCGATCTCCTGCCCGGATGATCCCGCCGCGACACGCTCGCGCCGCTGCCGGCGCTTCCCCCGTCGTCGCCTACCGTTGAACGCATGGGCGGGCAGGTGCTGGGCGGAGGCGTGATCATCGCCGTCGCCGTGCTGCTCTGGATCGTCTACCTGCTGCCGACCTGGCAGAGCCGGATGCGCTACGACGCGGCGGAGCGCAACGCCGTGCGGCTGAACCAGGCGCTGCGCGTGCTCGCCGAGACGAGCGAGACGCCCCAGGAGATCCGCGTCGAGCTGAGTGCGCGCGAGGCCCGCGCGCAGCACAGGCTGGTGCGGCAGCTGCGCGCCGAGGACGACAGGCTCCGGGCGGAGCAGGACCGCCTCGAGGTCGAGCGCAAGAGGCTCGAGGTGCAGGCCGAGGTCGAGCGGACCCGAGAAGAGGCGACGATCGAGATCGAGCGCCGTCGCCGCGAGCTCGTGCTCGAGTCGGAGAGGCGCCGCCGCGAGATCCAGGCGGCTCGTCTCGACCCGGAGGCGCTGCGTGTGCGGCAGGCGAGAAGCCGGCGCGCCGTCCGGCTCGTCGCGACGTCTCTTCTCGTCGCAGGGCTGGCGCTCGGCGGGATCGGCGGCTGGATCGCCGCCACCGGCGGCACCGGATGGTGGCTCGCGGGAGCGGCGGCCGTGACCTTCGTCGGCGTGCAGACGCTGCGACGGATGGCCGACGTGCAGCGCCGTTCGCGCCGGCGCCCCTCCGTGCAGGAGACGGCACCCGTCGCCGAGACGGTCCCCGTCCGCCGTGCGGAGCCGGTGCTCATGAACCCCGAGGATCGAGGCTGGACGCCACGGTCGCTTCCCGCACCGCTCACATCCGTGTCGGGATCCCGCGCCGCGGTCGTGCGCGCGGGACTGGACGCGCGGGAGGCGCTGCGCGCCGCCGCACGCGAGGAGGCGCTGCGCGATCAGGCCGAGCGGATGGCGCCCGAGCCCGTCCCGATCTCGACCGCACGTCCCGCGGCTCCCGCGGGGGAGTCGGCGTTCGCCCGCATGGGCTACGTCGACGACGCCGAGATCGAGCAGCACGTGCGGCAGCTGCTGGCCCGTCGAGCCACCGGCTGAGTCGGGCTCGCCGGACACGCGGCGCGGTTGGGAGAGGGGCGGCGACTCTGGTAATGTGGTCCGGGTTGCAAGGGCCCATGGCGCAGTTGGTAGCGCGCTTCGTTCGCAATGAAGAGGTCGGGGGTTCGAATCCCCCTGGGTCCACCATTTGGTCGAAGTTCCAACCCTGCCCCGCTGATCGTGGGGCAGGGTTTCTTCGTTGTGCTCCAGGTTGATGTCGGGGTGGAGTTGGCCGGTGCGTTGCCAGAATTCGGTGTGGAGTCGGTTGGTGGGGTCGAGGATGGTCTCGTAGATGCCGATGAACTCCGAGGTCACGTCAAGGTTCTCTTTGAGCGTGATCTTGGTGAAGAACGCCTGGTTGCACAGGCGCCGGCGGGCGTCGTCGCAGGCGAGGTAGAACGCGTGGGCGTTGGTGGCCAGGTGCTGGCAGGCGCGTAGCCGGAGCTTGGCATCCTCGCGCCCAGACCGGCAGGCAGACAGGCGTTGGTCGATGTCGGTGAGGATGGCTTCGATGCGGTGCTGTTCCTTCTTGAGGACGGGCAGGCTGATCGCGTCGGCGTAGTGGGCTTGCGAGAGCCGGAGTTGTTCGTCTTCGAGGCGTTCCTTCTGCCGGGTCAGATCGCGGCGCTGGGTCTCGGATTCGGCGTCGATGCGGTCGAAGATGTCCTCGATCATGCCGGTGAGGGCGTTGGAGGCTTCGGGTGAGAGCTCGATGGTGCGGTAGTGCTCGGCTACCAAGTTCTCGACGGTCGAGACGAGCACGGCCTGTCGTTCGCAGCCGCTGGTGCCCATGTGGCGGCCGAGGCAGATGAAGTAGGGGTAGGTCTCGCCGTGCCGGTTGCGAGCATGGTTGATCGTCATGCGTTTCCCGCAGCCGCAGTACAGGGTGAATCGGCCTGGGTTTGTCGGAGGGTTTGATCTAACAAGGAGAGAATCAGATGCCCGCTCAGAAGAAGTACGACGCCGAGACGCAGGCCCGCGCGGTGCGGATGTTCACCGACCGGATGGCCGAGGGTGATGTGTCGCGTGCCGCCTCCGCTACCTGGAGGACGAGGGCGGGCTGCCTACCCTCGCGACTCGACGCTCGCGAGCACAAGACGGAGCGCGTCGACGACGTGTGGCGCACGTTCGCTGGGGATGCCGGCAAGAAGATCGCGTTCGAGGCCCAGCATCCGTGGGAAGACCTCATCGGTGAGGGCGATTCCCTGGCCCGAGAGCGCGATCAGGGCGCCGCGGCCGTCGATCGGATTGGGTGAGCGTTGCACGAGGAGTCGCGACTCGAGCGAGCGAAGGCGCTTGGTGATGGCCGGGCCGCTGGCCAGGGCGACCGTGCGGAGGGAGCCAGGCGACTGCGGCAGGTCCTGGCGGCGAAGAGCGGCGAGGATGTCGAACTCACCGCGGGTCAACCCGAACTCCGCGAGCAGAGCGTCGCCGCGCTTGGTCACAATCGCTGCCGTGCGAAGGATTCTCCCCACGACGTCGATCGTCGCCGTGTCGAGCTTCGGGTGGTGCTCCGCCCACTCGGAGCGAATGCGGTCCACCTCATCGCGTCGGTCAGCTGCCATACCGCTACGATAAGATAGTTTACGAGTAAAGTATATAGCCGAAACCCTCGCGGTCGTCGATGACCTGAGACGTCGAATAAGGAAATCCATGGCCGAAACCACCCGCAGAGCACGTTCCAGCCAGCACTCGGCAGCTCGGTCGCTCGGTCGAGGGGGGGTGCTACCGCACCCTCGGCGGCTGATCGAGATCGGTCCTCACGGGGACGCGCATTGGGCTGCGCTGAGGGCCGGAATCGCGGTGGCTGTGCCGCTTGTCGTCCTCTACTCGACCGACCACATGCAGCTTGCTCTCTACGCCGCTTTCGGTGCGTTCACGGCGCTGTACGGCCGTACGCACACCCACGTCACCCGGGCGCGCATGCAGGCGACCGCCGGCGTCGGCCTGCTGCTCGCGGTCGTGGCCGGTACGGCCGTGAGCGCGTTCGGCATGCGCGACTGGCTCATCCTCCTGCTTGTGTCCGTCATGGCATCTGCTATGACCTTCGTCTCGGATGTGCTGAACTGGCATCCGCCCGGTGCTCTCTTCTTCGTGTTCGCCATGGCCGCGTGCGCCTCCGTTCCGGCGACGCCCTTCGACATCGTTCTGGCGCTCGCGACGGCAAGCGTCAGCGCCGCGTTTGCCATGGCGATCTCGACCGTCGGCGTGACGGTGCCCCGGTGGCGCTCACGCCGGCCGACTCGACTGGTGATCTCGTTCCGCGCGACAGCAACGCGCCCAGGAGAGCCGCTCAGGGTGCTCAGTGCGGGGGTCGCGGTCCTCGCGGCCGGGGCGATTCCGACGGTGATCGGCATGGGGCATCCGTATTGGGCGATGGTCGCTGCGTCGGCCGCGCTCGGCGCTGCCGACACGACGGGTCACCTCGTGCGCGCCGGGCAACGCGTGCTGGGAACCCTCCTGGGAGTCGCGTTGACGGCGCTCCTGCTCGCGGTGAGCACCGACGCGCTCGAGATCATCGCCTTCGTTGTCCTGTTGCAGATCGGAGCCGAGCTCTTCGTGATGCGCAACTACGGTCTGGCCATGATCTTCGTGACACCCCTGGCACTGCTCATGACGCAACTCGCCCGGCCGCTCAGCGCCGGAGTCCTGCTTCGCGACCGTATGACCGAGACGCTGCTCGGAGCCGCCGTCGGCATAGCCGTCAGCCTTGTCGGTGCTGCAGTCGCCAACCGTTCGTCGCGCGAGTGACGTGCGCGACGGGACCAGTCGGCGCTCGCGCGAGCGGGTCTCTCATCCTTCACAGGTTTGAGAGCCTCCATCACACCCGGGCGCTTCATCCGGATCGCCTCACCGGATCTGATTATCAGATAACCTGGGTGTATGCGTACTGTCAGCGCCACTGAGGCATCCCGCCGATTCTCCGACCTGCTCGATGCGATCGAGGCGGGCGACACGGTCACGGTGACCCGGGGGAACCGGCCGATCGCCGAGATCCGACCCGCACCCCACCGCACCGGACGCGATCTGCGCTCAGCGCTGACCGAGGTCTCGCCGCCCGATGACCGATTCGCTGCGGACATCGCTGACGCCGTAGGGAATCTGACCCACGAGGGGGCAGACCCGTGGGCAGGCGCGTGATCCTCGATACGAACGTCTTGATCGACTACGAGCGCGGCGCCTTCGATCGCGCTGCTCTCGACGACGACGAGTTGGCCATCGCCGCCATCACTGTGGCCGAGTATCGAACGGGCATCGAGCTGGCAGACACAGCGGAGCGTGCCGCCGCCCGCTCCCGTGCCCTGGCCGCGATCGTCGGCGCGGTCGAGGTGCTGGAGTACACCGATGCTACCGCCGTCCATCACGCCCGGCTGATCGCCCATGCTCGAAGGTCAGGCAGGGCCCGCGGTGCTCATGACCTGATCGTCGCCGCGCATGCCGCGCAAACGGAACGCGTTCTGCTCAGTGGCGATGTGCTCGCTCGCTTCTCCGACCTGCCTGGCGTGACTGCAGAACGACCGTGACCGGCTTTGGCGACCATGAGTCAACTGTCGCGCAGCCTGATCTGCCAGTGCATCACGGCCATGCGAACCAAGGGCGGGGCAAGTTTCGGCAATGCTCCCGTTAGGCCCACAGTTGTGATGTCTCGGGACATAGCTGACATCTGAGTCGCGACATCGTTGACGAGTTACGAGAGGGAGCCCGGCCATCGGCCGGGCTCCCTCTTCGTCGTTGCGCCAGGAGGTCTCGTCGGGGGAGATGGTGTCGGTCGCGAGGACTTCTTCGGTGCTGAGGTGGATGACGGTGACGGTGGTGTCGTCGGCGAGGAGCATGACGTGTTTGCCGTGGTGTGCGGTTCCGAGGCCGAGGTAACGAGTCGACCAAATCTTCAGCAGTCCCCTCGTTCACTCATTCTCTGCCGGATCGGACATCGGAGAAGTCGAAGGACATGTCGAACCGGGTTTCGGACCGCGAGCGGCCGCCGGTCAGCCGCGGATGGTGAGGATGTTGATCAGCCCGTCCGTGTCGAGGCCGAACGCGAAGGTGCCGCCGCCGTTGTATCCGTCGCCGGTGACCGTGATGTTCGCGAGCGTCCCGCCTGGGGTGCGGGTGACTCGTTGGACGGTGATGCGGTTGTGGGTGCCGATGTTCTCCCGGTCGCTCCATTCGCCGATCTGCTCGTGCCCGGTGAAAAGGCGTCCGAAGTCGTCCACCACCCCGTGATCGGCGAATGCGGCCAGTAACCCGACGCAGTCCTCTGCGTTGGTCGCGCCGATGAAACGCTGCGCGGCGGCGGGGAGCTCGTGGGCGCTCACGCGAGGGCCGTCCGGTTGCGCTCGATCCACTGCGCGAAGGTGTGTGCGGGGCGTCCGGTGAGGGCCTCCACGTCATTCGAGACCGGCAGCACGGCTGCTTCGGGGCCGAAGGTGCCGAAGACCGAGTCGATCACGAAGTCGGGGGTTCCCTCGGGGAACGCCGCGGCTTTGGCGACCTGCAGGGCGAGTTGCTCCACGCGCAGGTTACGGTCGAGCACTTCACCGGCGATAGCGGCCTGGTCGGTGACTGACAGTGCCGCAGGGCCGGTGATCGAGTACGCACCGCCTGTCGGAATCTCGGTGCGCAGGACCGCTGCTGCGGACGCGGCGATGTCATCGGGATCGACGACAGGGAGCCTCACGTCCAGCCAGGGTGCGCGCACGACGCCTTCGCCGATCCCGCTCGTCCACATCAGGAAGTTGTCGTCGAAGCCGCTCGCGCGCAGGAACGTCGAGGGGACGCCTGCGGCAGTCAGTGCAGCCTCGCCGGCACGGTGCCTGGCGGTGACGATGTTGTCGTCTCCGAGCGGGAGCTGCGTGATCGCCGTGAACGAGGACAGCAGCACGACATGGCCGAGCCCGACCGAGCCCGCGACTTCGGCGAAGGTCGCGCCGTTATCGTCGGCCATGTTCAAGAACGCCCGGTCGACGCCTTGCAGCGCATGACGCACGTCGTTCGCGGAGGTCAGGTCGCCCTGAATGACCTCGACGCCCGCGGGGGCGTCGTACTTCGCAGGGTCGCGCACGAGTGCGACGACTTGATGGTCGGCGCCGGCGAGTGCGCGAGCGACGCTCCCGCCGACGGTTCCGGTGGCTCCGGTGACGAGCAGTCTCATGGTGATTCCTCTCTCGGGTCGGGCCGCAGAGCGGTCCGGTGGATCGTCGATCACGTCTATTGCGGATCAACGGTAACACATCACTGGTGTGATGTTCGCGTTATCATCGATCCATGGGCAGCGACACGGTGGACGGGACCAGGGCGCGGATTCTGCGGGCCACGATGGAGTTGCTGGCCCGCGAGGGGCGACGAGGCGTGTCGACACGTGCGGTCAGCGCCGCCGCGGGCATCCAGCCGCAGACGATCTACCGGCAGTTCGGCGACATGGACGGCCTGCTCGCCGAAGCGGCGCACGAGGGGTTCCGCCGGTATCTGTCCTCGAAGTCCTCCCGCCCCCGGCGAACGGACCCGGTCGACGACCTCCGCGACGGGTGGGATCTGCACATCGAGTTCGGCGTGCAGCATCCCGCGCTCTACCTGCTGATGTATGGCGCCCCCGACCAGTCCCGCGAATCCTTCGTCGTGTCCGAGAGCACCGCGATCCTCCGAGGACTCGTCGAGACGCTCGCCCGTGCGGGCCGGCTGCGCATCGACATCGAGACCGCCGTGGCGATGATCCACTCGACCGGCGTCGGCGTGGTCATCTCGCTCATCGGATCACCCGAAGGCGATCCGGGAGCTTCCGATCTGTCGAAGAGTGTGCGAGAGGCGATCCTGGACGCCATCGTCGCACCGAGCTCCGCAAGGGAGGACGCCACGGCCGCCCAGGACAACCCCGCGATTCCCGCATCGGCCTTGCGGGCCGTCCTCATCCGGGCCTCCAGCCCGCTGACCCCCGGAGAATCGCTCCTGCTCGATGAACTCCTCACCAAGATCAGCACCTCGCGACGAGCCTGAACCCGCGCAACCTCGTCGGGTCAGCCGGTCCGGTCCACGAGGGCGGTGGCCTCCGACCCGATGCCGGCCACGAATGCGCCGATCTTCTCCGGCTGTCCCGCTATCCGTGGTTGTTTGCGAGGCGCTGCCTGTCGCGCCTGAGCCGGGCGAGGAGCGCATCCGCAACCCCGCCCTGCGCCCGAAGGGCGCGTGGGCATTGATCCGGAGGTCGAGATCACCGTGCTCGAACCCGGCCGGGAGGCGTTCGCCGCGACGCGCGAGCCGCTCGTCGATGCCGTGCAGCGACACTTCACCAGCCGGCTCGACGCCGGCCAGCGAGCAGCCCTGCGCAACATCACCGGCGCGCTCGCCGACGAGCGATCTCCGATCACGACCGTCGGGCCGGACCCCGCACGCCGTTCTTCTCACGGTCTCCGCCGGCACGGTGGCGATGTCGCCTCCGGCTCGAAGAGGAACCTCGATCCGAGGATCTCGCCGGTCTTGCGCCAGAGGCCGGCGGTCGAGCCGGGGTTCCGAACGGCCCGTGAGGGCTTGCGGATCGTGGGGTGCCCCGTGATGCTCGCGATGCCGTCGGGTCCGACGTGGCTCCCGCCCGGAACGTTCGTGGTGCTGGCGACCCCGGCTCGGGCGAGAGGGACGGCCCTTCCCGTGCCGTCCGTTCCGAGGCGGGCGCTCACGACGTCACACGATGGCCCGGTCCGCCACGGGACGTCGTCGCAGTCCGGTCGTCCGGATGGCCGGCGGCACGTATGCCTGGTCGAGGGTGCCGATGTCGGTTCCGGGCGGGACGATCTCGTCGATGCGGTCGAGGACGTCGTCGCCGAGGCTCACGTCGAGGCCGGCGAGGAGTCCGTCGAGATGCTCCATGGTGCGTGCTCCGAGGAGCGCGCTCGTGACTCCCGGATGGGTGACGGCGAAGGCCATGGCGAGGTGCGGCATGGAGATGCCCGCCTCCTCGGCGAGGGGGACGAGCTGCTCGACGGCGTCGAGGCGGCGCTCGTCGCCGTAGGCGGTGAAGAACTTCGCCCGTGCGAGGGGGTTCTCCTGGCCGCGACGGACGCGTCCGGTGAGCATGCCCTGCCCGAGCGGCCCCCAGACGAGCACGCCCATGCCGTGCTTCTGGGCGACGGGGAGCACGTCGCGTTCGATGCCGCGGTTCAGGATGGAGTAGGGCGGCTGTTCCGTGCGGGGACGTTCCAGGCCGCGGCGCTCGGCGACCCAGTGCGCTTCGACGAGGTCCGAGGCGGGGACGGTGGAGGTGCCGAAGGCGCGGATCTTGCCGGCCCGGACGAGGTCGGTCATCGCGGACAGGGTCTCCTCGATGTCCGTGTCGGGGTCGGGGCGGTGGAGCTGGTAGACGTCGATGTAGTCCGTCCGGAGGCGGCGCAGCGAGTCCTCGACCGCGGTCGTGATCCAGCGGCGGGAGGCGCCCTGCCGGTTCGGATCGGTGCCGCGGGGGTTCCCGACCTTGGTGGTGAGGACCACGTTCTCGCGGCGGCCGGTGAGCGCCTGGCCGACGACGTCCTCGGAGTCGCCGTAGGCGTCCGCGGTGTCGATGAGGTTGATGCCGGCGTCGATGGCCTTGTGGATGATGCGGGCGGAGTCGGCGGGGTCGGGGTTGCCGACCTGGGTGGCGAACATGAGCGTGCCGAGCCCGTAGGGGCTGACCTTGATGCCGGTGCGCCCGAGCGTGCGGTAGTGCATGGCTCCTCCGAACCTGGGATGTGGCTGCGTGGGGACCCCCGTGACGTACGATGGCCATAACCGGAGGCTCATTCCGGAACTATACGGAATAGCGTTCCGTTTATCAAGGGGTGGAGATGGAAGTCGATCGCGTGGGGAGCGCGAGCCGCGCAGGCGCCGCGGGTCCGGGCCGCCGACTGCGCGCGGACGCTCAGCGAAACGTCGCGGCGCTGCTGGACGCGGCGAAGGTCGTGTTCGCGAGCGACGGCGTTGACGTTCCGGCGAAGCAGATCACGGACTCCGCGGGGGTGGGGGTCGGCACTCTCTACCGGCACTTCCCTCGTCGCTCCGATCTCATCATCGCCGTGCTGCGGCAGGAGATCGACGCGTGCATCGCCGCCGCCGGAGAGCTCGGACGAAGCCACGAGGCGTGGGAGGCTCTCGTGCTGTGGATCGAGCGGTTCGCCGACTTCGTCGCCACCAAGCAGGGCCTCGCCGCGGCGTTGCACTCGGACGATCCTGCCTATGACGGCCTGCCCGAGCAGCTCCTGGACCGGCTCGAGCCGGCACTCGATGCGCTCCTGTCGCGGGCGGTCCGAGAACGGCGCGCACGAGCCGGGGTCGGACCGCGGGAGATCATGGTGAGCATCGCGCTGCTCTCCCAGTCGGTCGCCGGCGAACCGCCCGAGTTCAACCGCCGCATGATCGGCGTCTATCTCGACGGCCTGACGGTCTCGCGGGGTGAGGCGTGACCGTCCAGGACGCTCGGGGCCCGATTGTATAGACGACTGGTCTAATCGTCTGGTACGGTCGGTCCATGCCTGCCGCAGTCGACACTCGCCGGAGCATTCTCGATGCCGCGCAGCGTACCGTCGCCCATAAGGGGTGGGCGGCTGTCGGCCTCAATGAGGTCCTCGGTGTCGCCGGGGTGCCCAAGGGGTCGTTCTATCACTGGTTCGGCTCGAAGGACGCCTTCGGTGTGGCCATGCTGCAGTCGTATTTCACGGGCTACCTCGCCGACATGGACGACATCTTCGCGCGCACTGATCGGACCGTGGCGACGCGGCTGGTGGAGTATTGGCGCGGGTGGCGTGAGACGCAGAGCGTGAACGACTGCGAAGGCAGGTGTCTCGCCGTCAAGCTCGGCGCCGAGGTCGCCGACCTCTCCGAGCCGATGCGCCATGCGCTCGAGGAGGGCACCGGCGCGATCATCGACCGGCTCGCGGCCATGCTCGATGCGGGAGCCGTCGACGGGTCGTTGCCCGCGTTCGCGGACGTGCGCGCGGTCGCGCGGTCGCTCTACGGCCTGTGGGTCGGGGCGAGCGTGCTGGCCAAGATCCACCGCGACGTGACGCCGATGGACGACGCGCTCGCCCACACCCTCCAGCTTCTCCGGCTGGCCTGAGGCCCTCTCCCGCATCGACGACCGGCGGTGCGGGTTACCACTCCATCAGTGGAGACGACCGGTCTACTCGAAAGGTCATCATCATGAAGATCCTCATCGTCCTCACCTCGCATGACGAGCTCGGCGACACCGGCACGAAGACCGGCTTCTGGCTCGAGGAGCTCGCCGCGCCCTACTACCGTTTCCGGGAGGCCGGCTACGACATCACCCTGGCCTCCCCGAGGGGCGGGCAGCCGCCGCTGGACCCGAAGAGCAGCCTGCCCGAGTTCCAGACCGACGACACACGCCGCTTCGAGGCGGACCCCGAGGCGGTCGAGGCGCTCGCGCACACCGTGCGCCTCGACTCCGTCTCCGCGGCCGACTTCGACACGGTCTTCTACCCGGGCGGCCACGGACCGCTGTGGGACCTCGCCGAGGACCGGGACTCCGTCCGCCTGATCGAGACCACGCTGCGCGCGGGCAGGCCGGTGGCCCTGGTGTGCCACGCGCCCGGCGTGCTGCGTCACGCGACCGACGAGGACGGTGCCCCGCTCGTGCGGGGCAGGAAGGTCACCGGGTTCACCAACACGGAGGAGATCGGGGTCGAGCTCGACAAGATCGTGCCGTTCCTCGTCGAGGACGAGCTGATCCGGCTCGGCGCCGACTTCTCGAAGGCCGACGACTGGGCCTCCTACGTCGTCGAGGACGGGCTGCTCATCACCGGCCAGAACCCGACCTCGTCGGCCGCGACCGCCGATGCCCTGATCGCCAAGCTCACCACATGAGCGCCGTCCGTCTCCGGGATCCGGAGCTCCCCCTCGTCGGCGGGTGCGGGGGAAACCGCTCGTGACGCCGGTCGTCTCCTCCTGGCTTCGTGGCCGGCGCGGAGTGCCTCCGCTCGTTCTCAGACGATCGAGACGAGCCGCGTGACATCATCGTCGGGCAGCCGGTCGGCGACGGCGGTGACCTCGACGGCGACGAGGTCGGCCCTGCCGGACAGAACGCTGAGGAACGCGGTGTCGGCGGCGTCCCGTCCTGTCGCGATGCGCACGAGGGCGGCACGCGGGGCGAGCGTGGTGGCGTCGACGGTGCGCCACGATCCGTCGACCCACGCCTCGGCGACGGCGTGGAAGTCCATCGGCTCGAGTCCGGGAGCGTACACGGCGGCGAGCCGTGCCGGCAGGCCGCTCGCGCGCAGCAACGCGACGGTGAGGTGCGCGTAGTCGCGACACACGCCCTGGCGGGACAGGAGCGTGCGCACGGCGCCGTCGGTCGGAAGCGAGGATCCCGACACGTAGGCGAGGTGCGTGCCGACCCACGACGACACGGCGGCGAGGAGCTCCGCGGGGTCGTCGATGCCGCCGAACTCCGCGAGCGCGGTGGGGCCGAGCGCATCAGACTCGGCGTACCGGCTCGGGCGGGTGTAGCGGATGACGTCGACCGCTGACGTGCCGCCGGGCTCGGCGGGGCCGTCGACCGTCGCGGCGTAGTCGAACGTCAGCCGCCCCGGCCGGGCGGCGGCGACGCGGTGCAGCCTCGTTCCGTGCGCGTCGGAGAGCTCGACGACGTGCTGCGGCTCGCCGTCGATCGCGACGGCGAGCCGCTCGGAGGCCGTGGCGTATTCGGCTGCGACCGCCACAGCGAAGATCAGCTCGGCGGTTTCCGTGACCTGCAGCTCGACGCGCGCAGAGACGCTCCTCGTCCTTCCGGCGTCGTTCATGTCGACCAGGATCCCACGACCCCGTGACATCCGTGTGAACGAGGGATCAGTAGCTCACGCGCTCGCCCTCGCCGGGACCCGCGCC